>LFFB01000040.1 GCA_001510335.1 Actinobacteria bacterium casp-actino2
TGCCAAAGGATTAGTGCGTTGCTCCAAGACATCTAATAACAACAAATCGCGCAGCTTGGTATGCACTTCATTGCCGACCCGTGCCACCACCGAAGAGACGTGATCTCCAACCTTTAGATCGGAGATCATACGTTCATCGCAATGTTTTTGAATCAGGCGTTCAACCCACTGAGGTACAACTCGGTCAGACGTCTCGAGAAGTCGGGCTGAATACTGATCCACTTGCGTTATGTAATCAGGCTTTTAGTCAAATCGCTCATCTGGCTTCAAACTGGCGCTGCCGTTGTCGGTACAACCTCGGGTCCCAACAACTTCAGAACATCTCGCAGGATATGGCGCGCTTCATGTAGCTGATTGCGACTTGGTGAAGAACCATCGGCCGGTTGCATCAAGAAACGAACCTGGGCAAGAAGCAACAAGGCATCAGCGTTGTTTTGCTCGGTAGCACGTGGATCAAGGCGATCAACAACCGCAATGATGCGACTAACAGCCGACGCAACCCGAGCATCCCGTACTTGCTGCAGAGCGTCACGTACAACTTGATGCGCATCTGCGGTCGGATCATTGAGAACGAGATCTTGAGCCGTTCGTAGCACCGTCAGCAATTGAGCCTTTACCGCCTCTGGGGCATCTGATACTTCAACAGCTGCAATGACCCCCGCCAGGGTCATAGATGCTCGCGCAGCAGGCTGGTCAACTAAGGCCTCCTTAGCAAGACGCATCGCTGCTTTGAAAACATCTTTATCCGGCAAGGTGCCCGCATCGAGGAGGGCTTTCACTTCCTGCAATGCAGTTATTGCTACAACCGCGGCTTCAGAGGTATTGCCGTCTAGTAAGCGAAGAGCATCGTTGACTTCGGCAAGTTGACGCGGCAACTGCTGATCATCACGGACATGACCAATTTCAGGAAGTTCATTTTCGGGATTTTCACCACCAATACGGGTGTAGACCAACGCTGCAACATTGGCGAATACGACACGAACTTCTTCAGTTGGGATGACCTCTTCGGCATCCAACCGAGCCTGAAGAACCGCAAGCGCATCGAGAGCGGCATCACGAGCCTCACTTTGAGGTAAGGCGTTGAGGGCAATTGTTGCCCGGGCAATATTCTTCGTTAGATCACCACGACGACGCTCTAACGAGTTGCGTTCACTTTCCGGTGATTCCGATTCATCGTCGAGGCTTGCGTCGTCGTCCGAATCATCGCCTGACTCATTGCCTGACTCATTGCCTGACTCATTGGACGGAAGTGCCACAATCGCATCAGGCACAATTGAAGTAGTAGATGAATGATTTGGATGGTGTCGTTTCGGTTTTGTTGTTGCTGGTGCACCCGAATTTGGACTTTCGGAATCGTCATCATCGTCATCATCGTCAACTTCGGTCCTCGGAGGCGATACCGGTGGAACTGAATTCGCTGGGACGACCCCGACAACTGTTGTCGGAATCACCAAGGTTGACGGAACACTTGATCGGGGACGATCTCGACGAGGCAGTGATGATTGTGGTACTTCGGTTGATTCGGTTTCATCCTCTTGCGAATCACCGCCTAACGCGAGCAGAGGGCTCGTGCATAAGGCAAGAGGTGTCATCAAGATGGTGAGGACTGGGAGTATGTAACGACGCTTCATGGGATGTTCCTTTGTGTTGAGATATGTGAGTAAACCTGAGGCTTGAGTCATTCATTAACGGGCGATGGAATCCAGATCAGCGATGGCCTGGTCGATGACTTCAAGATCGGCATCCAAGGACGCCAAATTGCTTTCAACCTCGGATAATCGCGAATCAGCCACGGTCGAAGTGACCGGCACAACAACCGATGTCGGAGTCTCATCGGGCTCGGTTTTGGTTGACCCCGAACTGCACCCGACCATCACTACCGTCAACAACGAGGCGGCAACGAAACTTTGAACGATTTTCTTATTCATGGGACCTCTGATGAAATCTGCTAGGTGGCTGGCGGCCATTCAGAACGACTAAGTCACGTCACGCCAACACTCAAGGTTTGGCTGGATCAGGATATTTGTCTTTGACAATTGAGCAATCTGCCCCGTGATGCCACAGCCCCTCTATATGGTGAGCCCATGGGATTCTTTGAAGCACGTAAACAGCGGAAGGCTGCTCAGGTGGCCGCAAAGCAAACGCTCCAACTGCAGACACAGGTGCAACAATGGCAAGAAGACTTTGACGCTCTGAACACGATGCTTGAGGTTGTCCGTGATTGTCGCACTGGCAAAACCGCCGAACAGTTCACCGACAAGGACGACTATGGATTCATGCTGAAGAAAGACGAATTCCCGATCGCTTATCTCGCAAACTCGGCTTATATCGAAAATGTTCGCGAACCAACTAAATACAGCGGTGGTTACGGAGGCGTCTCATTCCCAATCTTTGGTCGAGTTCGACTCAATGCCGGTAAAACCGGTGGCAAGATCACGCCAGGCAAAGAATCAATTGATGCCACCGATCGAGGTAACGCTCTCGTCACTAATCAACGCGTGATGTTTGCCGGAACCAAACGAACGCGTGAGTGGCGCTTTGACAAAATGATGAGCTGCTCACACCTACCAGGTGGCATCACCATTTTCGCGATGACCACAGGTAGCCAGCCAACCGGCATCGGATACGGCGAAGGTCCCGCGACCGAAGTCCAATTTCGTATCGAATTGGCGTCGGCGATGGCGCTTGACACCCTTGATCGCTTCGAGGCTGAACTCATTGCTGAGCAACAACAGCTTGAGTCCGAGCGACCACTTCCAACTCCCCCACCCATGAATCCGCCAACAACCTGAACTGTTAGTTCTGCTTCTCGTAGAGTGAAGTTCATGAACGCACGCCGTCGACCCATTGTCGCAATCGTGCTGACATTAGGAATTTTGGGCAGCATCACCGCATGCTCGCAGTCCGATTCAGATGCAACGCCTGATAGCACTCCACAGGTTTCCACCACCGTTGCCCCGCAAATTTCAGACGGAGTTTTGCGGCTTGGACTGTTACTTCCGCAATCTGGTCCCGGAGCCGAATTAGGTGAGCCACTCATCGAGGTTGTGACTGAGGCAATCAATGTGGTGAACGACAACGGTGGCTTTCTCGGACGAGATATTGAATTCGTTATCCGCGATGAAGGTAACGAGTCGGCAACGGCGCTTGCCGCCATTGATGACTTCATCAGTGAATTTCGAATCGATGCGCTGGTAGGGCTCATGTCATCACCAATTGCCCTGTCGGTTCTTCCCCGGTTGGTTGAAAACAAGATTGGTTCGTGCTCGCCAACCGCGACCGCAATTGCTCTCGCTTCGTTTCCAGACAATGGCCTATTCGTTCACACCACACCATCAGATATTTTGGCCAGCGAGGCAATCGCCCTAGTGATCGAACAAACCGGAGTAGTTGAGACCAGCATCGCTTACCCTGACGATCCCTTTGGGCGCTCGTTCGTGGCCGAAGTTCGACGATCATTGTCGGTGCAAGGAATCAGCATCATCACTGAAGTTGCCTACGAAACCACCACTGCCGACTTCGCTCCGATTGCCGAGCAACTCACCGCCGATCCCAATCGGGTCATCACACTCATCGGAGATAGCGAGAGCGGTGGCCGACTGTTGAACAGCTTGCTTGATACCCAATCACTCAACAAGATCATCGTCAATGACGCTCTCGCGCCCGTTGATCTCAGTAGCAACACCAATCTCGATTCAGATATTCGGCGCGGGCTTGTGGGTGTTGCTGTTGATGCATTTGCTGGCGCCGATTCAATGACCGATATTTCTCTCCCCGCTTTTTCAACTGCGATCACCGACTGCATCAACTTGCTGGCACTCGCCGCGATTTCCAGCGAATCAGATTTTGCCGAAAAATTCATGGCTCGGGTACCAGAGGTGAGCCGCGGTGGCTCAGCCTGCAATTTCTTTGAAGATTGTTTGGCTTTACTGCAACAGTCGCTCAATATCGACTACAACGGAGTGACTGGTCTACTTGATCTTGACCCAAATGGCGATCCTTCACGCGCACAATTCGTGACCTTCGGATTTAATGACCAAGGTCGAAGTGAGTTTAAAGAGCGAATTATTGTGTTCGCTTCGCCATAAAGCTGACGCTAGATCAGTTGGGCGAGTTCACTGACGTCGGTGACGGTACCCGCATAGAAGGTTCCGAACTCGGCATAGACCGCAGATGCCTCGTCGAAGCGCATTGTGTAAACAACTTCCTTGAGATCATCGGGGCGATTTGCAAACAAGGTTACTCCCCATTCGAAATCGTCGACTCCGGTTGAGCCGGTCACGATCTGAATCACTCGACCAGCAAACTTGCGGCCACTCGTACCGTGTTCGTGCATCAGTTCTTTACGTCGGTCATACGGCAAGGTGAACCAGTTCGCATCTTTGACGCGACTCTTGCTCATGGGGTAGAAACACCAGGCCTGCTTGCCCTCGGGTGGAAGCTGCGGATACAACCGCGGAGTCAACATCGCCTCGGGCATACCGACGGCGTATTCACTAACTTCGGTCATTGAAACATAACTGTCAATGATGTCAAGACCAGCGTGCTGAAGTGCAGTTTGAAATCTGCGCAGCAAACGCCAATCCTTCGTGAGCGCCATGATTGCCACGTCGGCCTTGTGGCCGAGCATTGACACACAGACAACTTGCACGCCGGCGGCTTCGGCATCTTTCACCGCACCAATGAATTCATCGGCTTCATACACCAAAGTTGGTTTGGCAAAAAGATGGACGACAGAAAGACCAACACTGGGGCTCATCGTTCCGTCTTCGGCTGGACCAACTACTGGGGCATGTTCGCTCATAGATAAAACCCTATCTGCGAACTCACGCAGGGCTATAGCGGACAGCTGAGCCGTCTCTCACAAAGCCAAAAAGGTTCATCCCGGAGACTTTCGCCGTTTGAACCGCCAAAGACGTCGGCGCACTCACTGACACCAATGTGCCGAATCCAGCCGCCCAAGCCTTTTGCACCATTTCAAAGCTGGCACGACTTGAGACAAAAAGTCCGAGGCCATTCGCGGGTAATAAGTGGTCTAACAACAATCGTCCCACCACCTTGTCAACAGCATTGTGGCGGCCAACATCCTCTCGAACCACGAGCACATTTCCCGAGATGTCAAAAGCGGCGGCGGCGTGCACAGCACCCGTCTGCTCAAAAAGAATCTGACCCGGGCGTACCAACTCTGCGATCGTCAAAACCAGTGATGTAGGAATCGTTGCCAATTGATCGCTCGGCAAGGGCGCCAGCCGTTCAACTAATGCATCGATTGACTCACTTCCGCACACACCGCAACTTGAAGTCGTTGTGCCTAAACGTGAGGTCGGCACCGGTGCTCGATTTCCCGTCTCAACAGTGACCACGTTGAACTTGCTTTCAACTGCTGATCCATCAGCGCAATATCGCACTCCCTGCACGGGGGCGCCGGCCAATAAGCCCTCGTTAAAACAAAAGCCGACTGCTAATTCGTAATCGTGCCCAGGAGTGCGCATCGTCGTGGCGGCTAAGTGGCCATCAAGACGGATTGACATCGGCTCCTCAACGACTAGGTCATCTGGCACGCGACGCGACGACTCAGAATCAATCTTGACGACCAAAAGTTTGTCAGTGCGTTTACGGGTCATTACCTGAAAGGCTACGGTCAAGCGTATGAGCAACGACGGCATTGACCCCGACGAACTGTGGGCCCAGACCACCGCTCTTCAAGAAATTCCCCCGTCATCTACTCCGCCCAATCGTCAATTGATCATGATCGGGACTGGTGCCTTCGTGGTGATGCTCATCGTCGGTTTGGTTTTGACCCTTGCCCTAGGTGGTGACGACTCCAGTACTGCGGTTGCTACAACCACAACTTCATCATCGACATCGCTGGCGCCATCGACAACGCAACCAACAGAAAATCTCACAACCTTGGTGCCGACGACGACCGAAAACACCACAACAACATCGTCCACAACAACAACTGTTGCCCCGTCCGTTAATCAACCGATCACGATTGCGAGCACACTTGGTATTAACCATCTCACCAATGGGATAACCACCCGATTTGATGATCAGTCGTGGGAGACGGCATTTCGTCTAGCCGACGGATCGTACATCGCACAACATTCCTCACTTGGATACGAGCAATTGGCCGATACAAATATTTACCGAGTAGGGGCCGCAACCACCGTTGTGCAAAGTGTCGCGGATCCGGCAACCGAATGGCTCCATCTGCATGATGTGTATACAGAAGCAAGTTCAACATTTGTTTTGTATTCGATAAATAGTGGCCTTGGTATTGAAGATTCGCAAGAAGAACTCTTTGCCCTTGATCTCACCACTGGACTAAAAACTTCGTTTGGATTAATCGGTGGTTGGGAAAGTGGCACCTCACGTTTGACTTTCGGTAGCAACATCATCGTTGGCGAGTTTTTCGCCAGTGCTGATGCTGGCCCATATTTCTTAAACCTTGATGGCTACACCACCAACCCCAATGACTTAGGTCTTGCCGACTCCTATAGCGATTGCTCGGTTTGCCCAAGTCGATTCACAGTGGATCCAAGTGGTCAACGACTTGCCTGGGTCGAAGCCGATCTCTTAGTTGTGCTTGATCGAAGCAGCGCGACTCGCATCGCCGAAATCCGCCTACCTCAGGGTTTATACACAACGATTGATTCAATCGATATCTTCGGTGATTTGATCCTGATCAATGTTTACGAAACAACCGGTAGATCAATGGCTAAGCCAATTCTGATGTCGTTCGCCGGAACGTCAATGATTCTCGAAGTTGCTGGTACTGCGACGTTTGATCAATAGTCACGAATGAGTAATCAAGGCATTTGCTAATTCAGATGCTGCATCAGGATGTAACAACAAATACAGCGACGGCTCGGTGAGTTCAATCTCAATGATCACCGGACCTTGCGCCGTGGGCAACAGATCAACGCGCGCGTAGAGCAACTTGCCGAATCGTGATGTCAACCACTTCACTGCCCGTTCACCAATCAATAACTGCTCGGCTGTGGGTTGGCGGACGCTGATTTCTTCTTCGGCGTACAAACCACCCGACATGTTTTTATCATGTGCCAGCAATGCGCCTTTGGCAAAAGCATGCGAAAACTTGCCGTCGATGAAGACCAAACCGGTTTCGGATTCCACATCCACGTCAGCCATATACGGTTGCAACATCACTGATCGTTGTGCCGACAACAATTCACTGATGTGTAGTTGAGCAGCATCAGCGTTGCCATGTCGTTCAGTGTCATTACTGCCGGCACTGATTGCCGGCTTCACAACGACATCACTGTGGGCAAGTAAGTCGCGCAGTTGATCAAGCCAGTCTTCTTGACCAGGTTCGATAAAAACTGTCGGCACAACCGGTAAACCCATTGCGGCAACTTCAGCCAAATAATGCTTGTCGGTATTCCACGTAATCACATCAAGCGAATTACTCATGGTGCTCACTGAACTCACCGCACGAACCCATTGCATGAATTCGTCGTAACGACGGTGGTAGTCCCAGGTGCTGCGAATCACTACGTAGTTGTAGGTTGACCAATCAATTGATTCATCGTCCCAACACACTTCATCAACTGCAATGCCAGTGGCACGAACAGCCTCAAGCAAGAGCGGCATGTCGTAGTCGATGTCCAGGGCTTCGCGACAGGTCACTAATGCAACAGAACCCCGAGTTGCCTCGGGGTTCTGCGCAATCACTTCATTGGACGAACTGGACAGATTAGAAATCTTCCATGCCGCCACCGTGGCCATGGTCAGAGTGGTCGTCTGATTCGGGCTTGTCAGCAATGACGCACTCGGTGGTCAAGAACAAGGCGGCAATTGATGCGGCGTTCTGCAACGCCGAACGAGTCACCTTGGCAGCATCGATGACACCGAGCTGTACGAGGTCGACGTATTCGCCAGTGGCTGCGTTGAGTCCGTTTGAACCGGTGAGATTACGCACCTTCTCAACAACAACTCCGCCTTCCATACCGGCGTTTTCGGCGATCTGCTTCAACGGTGCTTCAAGAGCCTTAGCGACCAAACGGGCGCCAGTTGCTTCGTCACCAGTGAGCAACGCAGCAGCGGCCAACACAGCAGCCTGTGAACGCAACAAGGCAACTCCGCCGCCAGGCACTACGCCTTCTTCGATGGCAGCCTTGGTGGTGCTCACAGCATCTTCGATGCGGTGCTTCTTTTCCTTGAGTTCAACTTCGGTGGCAGCGCCAACCTTGAGAACTGCAACGCCACCAGACAACTTGGCCAGACGCTCTTGCAACTTTTCGCGGTCGTAATCAGAATCGGTGTTCTCGATTTCGGCCTTGATCTGGTTGATGCGACCCTTGATGTCATCATCATCGCCGGCGCCTTCGACCAAAGTGGTCTCGTCCTTGGTGATGATCATCTTCTTGGCCTTACCCAAAAGATCGAGGGTTGCGGTTTCGAGCTTGAGACCAACTTCTTCACTGATGACTTGACCACCAGTGAGGGTGGCGATGTCTTGCAACATGGCCTTGCGGCGCTCACCAAAGCCAGGAGCCTTCACAGCAACTGACTTGAAGGTTCCACGAATTTTGTTGACAACCAAAGTTGCCAATGCTTCGCCGTCGACATCTTCGGCGATGATCACCAAAGGACGACCGCTCTGCATGACTTTTTCGAGAATCGGCAACATGTCGCGCACGGTCGAGATCTTTGACGACACGAGCAACACATACGGATCTTCAAGAACCGCTTCCATACGCTCGGGGTCGGTCACGAAGTATGGCGAGATGTAGCCCTTGTCAAAGCGCATACCTTCAACGAGATCCATCTCCATGCCGAAGGTCTGGCTTTCTTCAACGGTGATGACTCCGTCTTTGCCGACCTTGTCGATGGCATCAGAAATCATGGTGCCGATTTCAACGTCGGCGGCCGAGATTGATGCAACTTGAGCGATCTGCTCTTTGCTGTCCACAACCTTCGAGAGTTCTTTGATTGAACCAAGAGCAGCAACAACAGCAGCCTCGATGCCCTTCTTGAGGCTCATCGGGTTAGCGCCAGCAGCAACGTTACGCAAACCTTCTCGCACCATGGCCCAAGCCAACACGGTTGCGGTGGTTGTTCCGTCACCGGCAACATCGTCGGTCTTTTTGGCGACTTCTTTGACCAGTTCAGCACCGATCTTTTCGTACGGATCTTCGAGATCGATTTCTTTGGCGATGGAAACACCGTCGTTGGTGATCGTGGGAGCGCCCCACTTCTTGTCGAGAACGACGTTGCGACCCTTTGGTCCGAGCGTGACGCGAACGGCGTCAGCCAGTTTGTTCATACCCGCTTCAAGGCCACGGCGAGCCTTCTCGTCAAATGCAATGATTTTCGACATTTGTTGTCACTTTCGTTGGGATGTCGATCGAGCGATCGACGGACTATCGATGGAGTTTTATGCGCTGTTCACGGGAGCAAACTCAGCCGTGAACGGCAGTTAGCACTCTAGAGGCGGGAGTGCTAAAGCGACAACTAGTGAAGTGGGATTCACCCCGAATCGGGCTGCTTGTTGTCGCCAAATCAGACAATTCTGTGTCGCACCGCCTACCCTTGGCGTATGACCACGAACCTGGACATCATCGTCGTTGGCGGAGGAATCTCGGGCTTATCCACAGCCCTCAAACTCAGCCGAGCCGGCCACCACATCACTGTTCTTGAACGAGACGATACGCCTATGCCCGAAAATGCTGACGAGGCCTTCGAGTGGGACCGTCGAGGTGCCCCTCAGGTTCGACACAGCCACGCATTTTTGGCTCGTCTGGTGTCTCTGCTCAAGGCCAACGAACCCGATGTGCTCGACAAGTTGTTCGAAGCCGGCGCCACCGAAATCAAGTTTGGCGAAGATCTCCCAGCCACGATGGCGGACTTTGTTCCCGAACCCGGAGATGCCGAACTCAACATGCTCACGTGTCGTCGCACCACTTTTGAGTGGGTGCTACGTCGAGTTGTGCTTGACGATGGTCGTGTCACATTCAAAACCGGAGTCGGAGTTAACGGTCTCGTTCACGAATCCGATGTGGCTTCGGGTCTTGAACGAATTACTGGTGTCACCCTTGAAGATGGTTCGCAACTTACAGCCGACTTAGTTGTAGTGGCAGGTGGACGACGTTCGGCTTTGCCCGATTGGCTCAACGACATCGGTGTTGGTCCCGTTCAAGAAGAAGTTGAAGACACCGGCATCATCTACACGTCGCGCTTTTATCGACTGAACCCTGGTCAGACCTATCCCCCACGCAATGGCCCCATCGGTGGCGATCTTGGGTACATCAAGTACGGCGTTTTTGTGGGCGATAACAACACGTTCTCAATCACACTGGCTGCGCCAACTGATGATGCTGAACTTCGTACCAAACTCTCTGATCCCGCAACATTTGATGAAGCAGCGCGCAAATTAGGCGCAACGGCTCCATACCTTGATGGACGTGCCACACCCTTAGTTGATGAAGTTTTTGTGATGGCTGGTTTGTTGAATCGTCAACGCCATTTCGTCGTTGACGGAAAACCATTGGTGCTTGGCATGTTGCCCGTTGGTGATGCAGTGCTGTGCACAAACCCGTTGTATGGACGCGGTTGTTCAATTGGTTATTGGGGCGCTCATCTCATGGCCCAAGCCATCAACGATCATGCTGATGACCTTTTGACTCTCGCCACCGAATACAACGCTGCTCTTCAACGCGACATTGTCCCATGGTATTTGTCAGGTGTTCAACAAGATGCCGAAGCACGTCGCGTGTCATCGTCGTTATTGAAGGGCGATGACCCCGATGTTGACACTGCCGATCCGAAAACATTTATGCGCTCAGTTCTGCGCGAAGGATTGTTGCCGGCGTTGCGTTACGACCCCGTGGTGTTGCGTGCGTTCATGCGCAATCTCAATTTGCTCACTGCACCTGATGCAATGATGAATAATCCCGAAGTGATGAATCGCGTGTTTGCTATTTGGCAAGATCGCGAAAACCGACCTGCTGAAGTCCCGTTGGGGCCAAAGCGTCGAGGTGAATTCTTGGAACTACTGTCTTCAGCAGCCTGAGTTTCTGATCAGCCGCCGGCGACAGCAGGAATGATGCTCACGGTTTCGCCCGCGGGCACCGGAGTCTCGAGACCCTGCAAGTAACGCACATCATCGTCAGCGACAAACAAGTTCACGAAGCGACGCAAGCCACCATTGTCATCAAACAAACGATCTTTGAATCCGGGGTGCGCTGCCTCAAGATTGGCCAACACGTCGCCCAGGGTCGCACCCTCAACAGACACGGTGGAGTTTCCACCCGAGAGTGGACGAAGGGTTGTCGGAATGCGAACGGTTACGGACATAACAAAACCCTACCTACTCGGTCAGGTATATCCCAACTAGGCGACTGATGTCCGAACTATTTCAGCCAAGAGCACACTTGTTGAGGGCCCCCGTCAGTTCAGTCAAGGTCTCCTCGCCAATTGCGGCATAGGCGGCGTCTTCCTTGTCATACTCGTAGGCCTCGTAGGCCTGATACGCCTCGAGGAGATGCGTCGCCGTTTCGTTATCTACCTTCTTGTGTTCTGAACGGACACAGTCAAGATTCGACGGACTGTAGAGCTTGATGTACAACTCGGCCGCAGCCGCTTGATCACCCGCAGGCTCGCTACTTCCACCACACGAAGCGAAGGTAAAAGCCGCAGCAGGAACCAAAGCCAGAGTGACCAGGAATTTTTGCGTTGAGAATTTCATGCGAAAAACAATATCCCTCAGAGCCGCCAAGCGCAAGACTGACTCCGTGCGTGTTTTGGCTGCAGTTGACAAATTCAAAGGAACTGCTTTCGCCGCTGATGTCGCCAAAGCAATCGGGCACGCCTGCTGGGAACTCGGCCACGACTGCGACGAATTGGCGCTGGCCGATGGCGGCGAAGGAACTCTCGACATTTTGGGTGGACCAAATCGTGAATCAATAGTGACTGGCCCACTTGGCGATCCAGTGAAAACACAGTGGCGCTTTCACAACGGCACCGCCGTGATTGAAATGGCCCGTGCTTCTGGCCTCTCGCTCGTCGGTGGCCCAACAAAAAATGACGCAGTCTCGGCTTCTACAACCGGAACTGGCGAACTCATCGACAAAGCGCTCGATCTCGGCGCCGAACGAATCATTGTTTGTCTCGGTGGTTCAGCAACGACTGATGGCGGCCTTGGAGCGGTGCGCGCAATTCATGCACCCGCTCGACTGAAGGCAGTTGAGTTTTTAGTTGCCTGTGATGTGACGACGCGTTTTGTTGATGCAGCAAAAGTTTTTGGCCCACAAAAAGGTGCAACACCAAGTCAAGTACGACTACTCACCGGACGTCTTGAACGTTTGGTGCAGATGTATCGCGAAAACTGCGGTGTTGATGTTTCACTCATTGAAGGCGGCGGTGCAGCCGGCGGATTGGCAGGTGGACTCGTTGCACTCGGTGGCAAGTTAATTCCGGGCTTCGACTTGGTTGCCGATGAATTGAATCTCAGCGATCGCATCAAAAACGCTGATTTTGTGATCACTGGCGAAGGTCAACTCGATCACACCAGTTACGACGGGAAAGTTGTCGGTGGCGTCATTGACAACTGTCAACATTTCAAAACACCTGTGGCAGCCATTGTCGGCTCATTCGAATTCGATGCCGAACTTGATTCCGAAGTCGTGCGGCCTAAACCCTTAATTTCACTGACTGAAATGTACGGTCACGACAAGGCAATGAACGAACCACTGTGGTGCATTGAGCACGCAGCACTTGAATTACTGCGGCAAATGTCGCCGCAATAAATCAGGCCGGTGCGACAGTTGTTGTTGTGTCGACCGGAGCTGCGGGCAATGCACCTGGCAACAACTTGCCAGCGAGGTCGGTGCCCAGCATGACTAAGACTTGCGCTTCGCCAAGTGAACCACCTTCAACTGGTGCTGGTGTTGCAACAGGCTGAATTTGTATTCCGCCCAAAATTTCGGCGACAGCAGTTGCACCGGCCTCATATCCAGGCACATAGAAAACAACCGTGACACTTTGCCTACCGTACGTGACATCAGCGTTGACGGGTTGCGAAACAATAAATTGTTCTGACTGCAGTGCAGTCGACATCTGTCCAGCCGAACCCGTCACTCCAGAAGCATTGGCAACTAAAATCTTGAAACCAGTGCGTGGAAGCGTGGTTGTTTCGGTAGGCGCAACAGTTACTTCTCCAGAAGGATCAACGATTGTTGCTTCAGTTGTAATAGGTGCACTGACATCATCGCGATCACGATTGACATCACGCAAAATCAAGAAACCGAGCAAGACAGCAATCGCTGCGACAATCACACTCAGTGTGGTTGAAACGCTGACCCCGTTTGCGCCGCTTCGGCCACTACGACCTGTTGATTCGTTGGCATCTTCTGTGTTCATGCTTGCAACCCTCCAGACTCAGAAGCGCCATCAAGACGCATACGACGACGTCGCTCACGCGCCCTTTGTAAACGGCGAACAACAAGAGGATCGTACGCTAATGCTTCGGCGGTATCCAGCAGCCTGTTCAATTCGTTGTAGTAATCATCAGCCGAACAACTGAAGCGCTCGCGCAACATCAGGTCTTTCACGCCATCTTCGGTCCACCAGCCCCGCTCAAAATCCAGGATTGCTTGTTCACGTTCGCTTAGGGACATGCCTTAAGCCTGCCCGTTGGAGGTGCCCCAATACAAGCACCGACGGAAACCATTTCCCGCCACCAAGGGTGCTACAGGAGCCGCCAGCGACTACCCTCGAGTGTGCATGAGCAGGGAAAATGCCGCAAAACCTTTCGTTATAGGCGTCGCTGGAGGCACGTGCTCGGGCAAGACGACCGTCGCCGAGCGACTCGTTGAGGTCATTGGCCCCGACAATCTGGCCTTGATTCGCCAAGACGCGTACTACATCGACCGCACCCACGAAGCCTTTGAGGTTCGAGCGGCCGCCAACTACGACCATCCCGATGCTTTTGAGTGGCCTCTCATGATCAAGCAACTCACCAACCTCATTACGGGCCAGACCACCAAAGTCCCGGTGTACGACTACGCCGATCACAATCGTTCAGCCGAAGTTGAGGTCATCCATCCGACAAAGATTGTGGTGTTCGAAGGCATTTTGACCCTGATCGATCCGGCCCTGCGCGAACTTTTTGATCTCAAGATTTTTGTCGACACGCCCGCCGATATTCGCCTCACGCGACGACTCCAACGCGATATCACCGATCGAGGACGCACGCACGACAGCGTGATTGCCCAGTATTTGGCGACCGTTCGGCCCAGTCACGAATTTTTCGTCGAGCCAAGTAAGCGCTTCGCTGACGTGATTTTCCCTGAAGGTGGCCAAAACGACGCCGCGTTCAATGTGCTCGTCGCCCGCATTCGCGAAGTTTTACGCTGACTCACCCGCAATACACAGAGAGCCGGGTGTGGGGATTGAACCCACGACCTACCACTTACAAGGCGGTTGCTCTACCACTGAGCTAACCCGGCGTGTCGCTGACGCAACGCCTGCAGGCTAGCGACGATGACGGGCGACTTCATATGTGGCGAGCGACGCTGCCACAGAAACATTTAGCGAACTCAGGCGGCCCTTCATCGGAATGCTCACAATCAGGTCACAGCGCTCGCGAACAAGGCGAGATAACCCAGTTCCTTCAGCGCCCATGACCAAGCAAATGCCCTCAGTCGCTAAGTCTCCGAGTTCAAACAGCGACTTGTCGGCTGCATCGTCAAGACCCACCACCCAAATGCCCAGTTCGCGCATTCGCGCCAATGTGGTGGGCAGGCCACCCACAACTGACATCGGCACATACTCAATTGCGCCAACGGATGTTTTGGCCACAGTCGGCGTGATGTGCACACTGCGATGACGCGGCAAAATCACTCCGTCAACGCCGGCGCCATCGCAACAGCGCAACAGCGCGCCCAAGTTGCCTGGATCGGTGACGCCATCAACGGCAACCAAGAACGGTGCTTTGCCAGGACGACGACGCAGCAATGCATCAATCGGAACCGATGGCAATGGTTCAGCGTGTGCCAAGACTCCTTGCGGGGCTTCGCTGCGTGCGGTGTAATCAAGTTTCTTCCGACTGACTTCAATCACCGGCACGCGGTTCGCACGCGCGAGTTGCTTGATGTCTTCAACCACATCGCTTTCATCAAGATCGCCAGCAATCCACACCTCGAATGTGCGGCGGCGACCAGCAATGAGAAGTTCGCGTACTGCTTGACGACCTTCAATTTGAGTACCACCGAGATCATCGTCTTTGTCACCGGTGGAGCGACCCGAACCACGACCAGACGCACGCCCGGGCTTAATTGGCCCTGCTTGCACGGGGCCTGTGCGCGCGGCTCCTCGAGCATCAGGTACGCGAGGACCGCGACTCGATGGTCCGGGGTTGCGACCTTTGGCAACAGGGCCACCCGAAGGTGCGGGCTTTCCTTTGCCGGCCGACACCTTGCGCGACGCTGGACGCTCGCGACCAGTTGGCTTTGGTGCAGGTTTTCCTTTGCCACCTGATACGGGGCGAGGACTCGAACTTTTACGTGCAGCCATCAGACTTCACTCCTGTTTTCAACTTGAAAAATCACGGCAACTGCCCAACAGGCAATGCCTTCTTGACGGCCGAGTGCACCAAGACCTTCTGCACGACGACCCTTCACCGAGACTGGTGCACCAGTTACCCTCGACAACTTTTGTTGCATCTCTTCGCGGCGCGGCGCCAACTTTGGTTGTTCGCAGACAACGCTGCAATCAATGTTGCCAATGACCCAACCTTGAGCCCGTACCAACATGGCCACGTGATCAAGAAGCTTGAGCGAATCAACACCTTTCCATTGCGGATCGGTATCGGGAAAATGCTGACCAATGTCGCCAAGGCCAGCAGCACCTAACAATGCATCGGCACATGCGTGCGCAATTGCATCAGCGTCACTATGACCTTCAAGTCCGCGTATGCCCTCAAATGTAACTCCACCTAAAACCAACGGTCGATTCGGATCATCGCTGAAACGATGAATATCAAAACCTTGACCAACGCGTACTCCGGTAATACTCATGAACTGGCCTGCTTGCTTGCAATGAATTCACGAGCCCACACCAAATCTTCGGGATGCGTAATTTTGCGATTGTTTACTTCACCAGGCACAACTATGACGGTACCGCCAATTGCCTCAACCAATGATGAATCGTCGGTGCCATCAATCTCGGGGATATACGCCCGACGTAAAATCTCCGCACGAAATGCCTGCGGGGTTTGCACAGCTACCAAAGTGGCGCGATCAGGTGTACTCACAACATGAGGAACGACTGCGTCAACCACCGACGAGTGCGCCACTTCAATCACCTTCACCGTGTCAACAACAGGCAAACCTGGAACCGAGCCATCGGCACCCGACACAACTGCGGCGATCACTAAGCGATACAACTGGTCCGACGCAAAAGG
>LFFB01000041.1 GCA_001510335.1 Actinobacteria bacterium casp-actino2
GCAAATGTTTGATGTGTTGGGTATCAGCTTCGGGGGAATGGTGGCCCAAGAGTTGGCCGCCACATATCCCGATCGAGTGAGTCGGATGGTTCTGTGCTGCACCAGTTCTGGAGGCGCCGGAGGCAGTTCGTATCCGTTGCATGAATTGGCTTCTTTAGATCCAGAAATCCGAGCTGATCGTTCTTTGAGTCTGAGCGATACACGCTTTAACGACCAATGGTTTCTTGATCATCCTGAAGACTTGATTTACCGTCGCACGGCTGAGACAACATCAGACAATGAGAAACGCCGTGGTGAGTTGTTGCAACTTGAGGCCCGTCGACATCACGATGTGTGGGATCGGTTGCACCAAGTGACGGCTGAAGTGCTGATCGCAAGCGGAACATTTGACGGGATTGCTCCACCGGCAAACGGCCAGGCTATTGCTTCACGTATTCCCTCTAATGAATATCGCGAGTACAACGGTGGTCACATGTTCTTCATCCAAGATCGCCGAGCTTTTCGAGACATCGTAGAATTCTTGAATACACCAAGTTCATCGTGATTCTGGTGCAGAATAATTGCGATATACGCAACTTTTACACACCAGAATCACAGGGGATAGGGCAATCGTGAGTTCGTTAGACAACCACATTCGTTTTGATGGTCAAGTAGTAATTGTGACTGGAGCCGGCCGTAATCTCGGGCGAGAGTATGCCCTGGAGTTTGCTCGTCGTGGAGCTTTGGTTGTGGTGAACGATCTTGGCGTCGGAATATCTGATACAGATGGCGACGCTGCCGCTCCGTCTATTAATCCTGCCGACGAAGTCGTCAACGAGATCATCGCCGCGGGAGGACAAGCGGTTGCCAACTATGACTCAATCGCTACGCCTGAAGGTGGTCGCAATATCGTTGAAACTTCAATCACGACGTACGGTCGTGTCGACGTCGTCGTCAACAACGCTGGGCAAGTTCGCATGGCTCCGTTCGAAGATTTTCCCGAAGAGAGTATTGATGCACTCGTCAACACTCAGTTACGCGGAACGCTCAATGTCAGCCGACCTGCCTGGAAGTGGATGAAGAATAATGGCGGAGGTCGCTTCATCAATGTTTCATCAGGCGCTGCGTTCGGCGGCGTACCTAACGGCACGGTCTACGCGATGGCAAAGATGGGCGTCATTGGTTTGACGAGGGGTATGGCGAGTGAAGGGGCACCATTCGGGATCTCCACCAATGTTGTTGTTCCGTATGCCAAGACTCGCCCCGGTACTGCCTTTGGTCCGATTCCGTGGTCACCCGAACTTGGTGAATGGCTCAGTCCTGGTTTGGTTGCGCCACTGGTCGTGTGGCTTGGCCATTCATCGTGTGGTCTGAACGGAGAGACCTTGAGCGTCGGAGCTGGATGGCAAGCTGCGATGTCTATCTCAATGACTGATGGCTACAGCGAACGCGAATTAACTCCAGAACTCATTGCTGAAAATGAGACAACAGTGATGGCGTCGGAAACTTCGCCGGTCACCGCATTTGGCTCACGGGCTGTCAAGAACCTTTTGCGTGGTTTTCGGATTCCAGGAAAGGGATGATTGACATGAAACACGAACAGTCTCTGCAACGGCCACAAATAAATGAGTTGGGTTTTTACACTTTGCCAGGCGCTCCCAAATCTCCGCGCGACCTCATTCATGAAGTCGAGTCAGCCGAAGAACTCGGCATCGGCGCATGCTTCATTTCCGAGCGCTTCAACATTAAGGAAGCCGTTACTGTTTCGGGTGCCGTAGGCGCAGTCTCGAAGTCAGTCGGAATTGCTACTGCCGCAACCAATCACAACACTCGACACCCCCTTGTCACCGCTTCCTACGCCACCACCATGCACCGCCTCACTGAAGGGCGCTTTTGTCTCGGTATCGGCCGGGGTATCGGACCCTTATTTGACGCGTATGGAATATCCAAAATTACTACTGCGCAAATGGAAGATTTCGCGAATGTGATGAAACGTCTTTTCAAGGGCGAAGTGATTTTCGGGCACGATGGTCCAATCGGCAAGTACCCGATTCTCGCTCTTGACCCGACGTTCGATGAGAATATTCCACTTGGTATCACCGCGTTTGGTCAGAACACTCTCGAACTCGCTGGCCGAGCGTTTGATTGTGTGATCCTGCATACGTTTTTCTCGGATGAGACAACTCTACGTTGCGTGAAGACGGTGAAAGATAGTGCTGAACGGGCCGGACGTGATCCCGACAAAGTGCGTGTTTGGTCGTGTTTCGCAACGATCGGCAATCATCTTCCCGAGGACATACGACTGAAGAAAACAGTCGGCCGTCTCGCCACGTACTTACAGGGGTACGGAGATTTGATGGTGACAACCAACAATTGGGATCCCGCAGTTTTGCAAAGATTCCGAGATGACGAGTTCATCAAAGCATTTCGCGGCGCTCTTGATGGCATCGCAACTACTGAACAACTTGAACATGTGGCGACCCTCATTCCAACTGAATGGCTTGAGAGTGCGGCTAGTGGCACACCCGAACAATGCGTACAGAGTATTCGTCACCAGTTTGATTTGGGATGCGATGGAGTCATCATGCACGGCGCTAGCCCAGATGACCTCGCGCCAATAGTGCACGAATACCGAGAGACACGTCCAGTAGGTATTTTCGATCATCTAGCCGCAAACCCAGGAGGCTGAATTGTCTGTGCGTGCAAAGTTCGCACATAACGGGGATCTATCGATCTATTACGAAAGTTTCGGAGACAGATCGCATCCAACTTTGGTATTGATCAATGGGCTCAGTAATCAATGCATTGCCTACCGCGATGAATTCTGCAAATTGTTTGTTGCATCGGGATTTCATGTCATCCGATTTGACAATCGCGATGTTGGTCTTTCAAGCGACGGGCCAGAGGGTTACTCATTGAAAGATATGGCAAGTGATGCAGTCGCTGTGCTTGATGATCTCGCCATTAAGAAGGTTCATGTCTTTGGGGTATCACTAGGCGGAATGATTGCCCAAACCTTCGCAATTGAATTTCCCGAACGAATATCTTCGCTCATTTCTGTCATGTCGACTACGGGCGACTCCGATGTGGGACGCCCAACCGACGAAGCCCGCGCATTGTTGTTGACTCCTGGTTCAACGAACAGGGAACAGGCGATTGAACTACACCTCGCTGGAAAACATGTGTGGGGTAGTCCAGGCCATATTGATGATCAAAATGAGCGTCATTTTGCAGGAGAAGTCTTTGAC
The DNA here is from genome assembly GCA_001510335.1 of Actinobacteria bacterium casp-actino2. Taxonomy (GTDB): domain Bacteria; phylum Actinomycetota; class Acidimicrobiia; order Acidimicrobiales; family Ilumatobacteraceae; genus Casp-actino8. The sequence continues at coordinate 3,228 of LFFB01000041.1, forward strand.
CGAGCCTGTCGACCAAAAGGAGTTGGTCGGCAGTACAAAGCAGCGAGAGCAGACCGAAGTCGTTCTGATCGTTTGCGCGCCCTAAAGGTTCCGACTTTGGTGATTCATGGCGATCAGGACACTCTGATTGATATTTCTGGCGGTCGCCGAACCGCTGACGTGATTCCCCAAGCACAGTTTTTGGAAGTAGAGGGTATGGGCCACGATTATCCTGAATATTTCTGGACAAACTTGGTGACTGCTGTGCGAGAACATTGTCAAAACATCTAAGGTTTTGTCACGATGACTGATATCAAGCCAGTTTCAAATTGGGCGACAGACTTTGATGTTTTCGACCAGCAGTATGTGAATGATCCGTTCAGTATTTGGGCGGTTCTCCGCGATGAGTGCCCGATGGCCCACACTGATCGCTGGGGTGGTTCGTGGCTACCGACTCGCTATGAGGATGTCACGGCTATCGCCCGAGATATCGAAAAGTTCCCATCAAGATTTGGCATTGCTGTAGTACCTCCAGCGAATCCATCTGACGCCAATTCGCAAGTAGGTTTTTTGCCCTACGGTGTTCCACCGATTAGTTCTGATCCGCCCCTTCACACTTGGACCCGTCGTCTTCTTCTTCCATGGATGAGTCCGCAGAGGACACTCACATACGAGGCGATGACTCGCGAGTTATGTAACCGCCTCATTGACGGGTTTATCGCCGACGGCAACGCTGATGCCGCAGCAGATTACGCGCAACAAATTCCCGTCCGAGTGATTGCCCATATTCTGGGCGTTCCCGAAACTATGAGTGACAGCTTTACCGGCTGGGTTCGCGATGTTTTGGAATTCGCCTATGACGAAGACCGTCGTCGTCGTGGAATGACCGGCGTTATCCAATTTTTCATAGGTGCGATTGCCGAACGCAAAGAGAATCCTAGCGACGACCTCATTTCTGAACTACTGCAGGCTGAGGTTGATGGAGAGTCCGTCAATGAGAGCGTGATCTTAGGAATGTGCGGACTTCTGCTCATTGCCGGAGTTGATACAACATGGTCATCAATCGGATCTTCGTTGTGGCATCTTGCGAGTCATCCAAAAGACGCCGAACGCCTCGTCAAAGAACCCGATTTGATGCCGACGGCTATTGAAGAATTGCTTCGAGCATATTCACCAGTCACCATGGCACGCCGCCTTGGTGAAGATGTTGAGTACAACGGTTGCCCGATGAGAAAAGATGAGCGCATTTTGATGAACTTCCCCGGTGCAAACCGCGACCCGGAGGTATTTGAGAACCCCGACGAAGTAATCCTTGATCGTCAAATCAATCGCCATGTCGCTTTTGGCGCTGGTATCCATCGTTGTGCGGGATCAAACTTGGCACGTATGGAGTTGCGAGTAGCTATTGAAACATGGCTTGAGCGGATTCCTGATTTCGAGATAGCCGATGAATCCAAGGTCACTTGGGCTGGCGGTCAAGTACGTGGTCCCCGCACCGTTCCAGTTCGCTTTCCGTCAATCGGTTAACGATGAGCGAGGGCACAAACTTCATTGTTTCTCCGCTGCAGGGAACAGTTCTGTTTGTAGCTTCTGCAGGTGCTGAGTATTCCAAGGGTTCAGTAGTTATCACCCTGGAATCGATGAAAATGCAGCACGATATTGCTGCTGACGCAGACGGTGCCGTGTCAGAGGTGCTTGTGCAAGTTGGTCAAGCGGTCAAAACAGGCGACCGTCTCATTTCATTTATTCCTCGAAGAATTTCTCTTGACTCTCTGATTGAAGTGTCTCCAGTAAGTGAGGCATTAGTTCGCCCTGATCTTGACGAGGTGCAACGGCGTCACCAAATCGGTTTAGATGACGAGCGCCAGGAAGCGGTGGCCAAACGTCATGGACAGGGTCGGCTGACGGCCCGTGAAAATATCAATCTTCTGATTGATGAAGGCTCATTGGTCGAGTATGGGCCGACAGTCGTTGCCGCTCAACGGCGTCGACGTTCACTCGACGATCTGATTACTAAAACACCAGCCGATGGACTCGTCGGTGGACTTGCGTCGGTCAATGGTTCCTTGTTCAGCGGTCGCGATCCACGAGTGGTCGTGATGTCATACGACTATGCAGTCTTGGCTGGTACCCAGGGTCAACAGAACCACCGCAAGAAAGACCGTTTATTCGAAGTTGCCGAGAAGTTGCAGTTGCCAGTCGTTTTCTTTGCCGAAGGTGGCGGAGGTCGCCCCGGTGATACTGATGGGCTTGGTGTGTCGGGTCTTGACTGTTGGGCGTTCCATGATTTCGCCAAATTGTCCGGTTTGGTGCCCCTAGTCGGTATTACTGGCGGCTTTTGTTTTGCCGGTAACGCTGCGATCCTGGGATGTTGCGATGTCGTCATTGCACTCGAGGGATCGAATATTGGCATGGGCGGACCAGCGATGATCGAGGGTGGAGGACTAGGCGTCTTTGCACCCCAAGAGATTGGCCCGCTATCAGTTCAACAGGCCAATGGCGTCGTAGATCTGGTTGCCAGAGATGATGCTCACGCAGTTGACTTAGCAAAGAAGTACCTGTCGTATTTTCAAGGCCCTACTCTGAACTTCACTATCCATGATCAAGATCAGTTGCGTACGGCCATCCCAATCAATCGAGTTAAGGCGTACGACGTTCGAAAAGTTATTGAACTGATGTTTGATGTTGATTCGGTTCTTGAACTTCGAAGCGGGTTCGGTCTCGGAATGATCACAGCGTTGGCACGCGTTCAAGGCAAACCCGTTGGTGTTATCGCCAATAATCCTCATCATTTGTCTGGTGCCATTGATAGTGATGGAGCGGATAAAGCTGCTCGATTTCTGCAATTGTGTGATGCATTTGAGATCCCATTGATCACACTCGTTGATACGCCCGGAATGATGGTTGGTCCTGAAGTCGAGGAAACTGCACTAGTGCGGCACTGCAGTCGTCTGTTCGTCACAGGTGTCAACATCACTGTTCCTGTCGTATCAATAGTTCTTCGTAAAAGTTATGGCTTAGGAGCACAGGCAATGATGGCTGGCAGCACCAAGGCTCCGCTTGCTTGCGTCGCTTGGCCGACAGGCGAATTCGGTGGCATGGGACTAGAGGGCGCCGTGAGGCTTGGATATCGCAATGAGTTAGCCGCGATTACTGACGAGTCTGAACGCGAAGCCACATTTCAAAAGATGGTTGATCGCATGTACGAGCACGGCAAGGCACTGTCGGTCGCTACGCATTTCGAGATAGATGATGTAATTGATCCGGCAGATTCTCGACGATGGCTGACCGCAATTTTGGAATCACACCGAGCACCAGTGCGATCGGGTAAGAAGCGATCAAATATTGATACTTGGTAATTCTTACAAGTGATTAACGAGCAGGACGAAGTTCGTTGAGTGCGCTGACATTGTCTAAGAGAATTTTCTTCTGGTCGCTGTCCGAGAAAGCCTTAAGTTCTGGGACATAATCAAGGGGGTTTGGCATACCTTCAATATGGGGCCAGTCTGAACCGAAAAGCACATGGTCGGCGCCCATGATCTCGGCCACTTCGTGGACATCGTCTTCCCAGAATGGATTGATCCACCAATTGTTGCGCAAGGTTTCCACCGGATCATCAACGAAGTATCCCGGCATTTTCTTTGCAGTCGAAGTCAACTTGTCGCAGGCATCACGCAAGAAACTCGAACCGTTTTCAATTGAAGCCATGCGCACATTGGGGAAACGATCAAACAGTTTCTCAAAGACCGACGTGATGATGAAATCTTGCGCAGCCCTTTCAATAGCGAAACTCTTGATCGAAGGTTTCCATGAACCACTAAATGAAGCCGAGAATGAATCGTTGGCATAACCATTACTCGAATAACCACTATCTCCTGCATGAATAATGACAGTGATTCCGGCTTCATTCACACGAGCCCAAAAGGGATCATAGGTTTCATCGAATGGAGAAAGTTGACCAGTCAGAGTGGTTGGCGCGGCTGGACGCATACATACCACTCGGGCACCTTGTGAGAGCGCCCAATCAAGTTCGGTGCAAGCCCAGTCAACTGAGGCCAGCGAAATATACGGACCAGCGAAAATACGATTCATGTAATCAAAGCCCCAATCCTCCTGGAGCCAACGATTGAACGCTGTAAACATGATTCCGACCCCTTCTGGATCATGTTTTAAAATCTCTTCGTACAGCATCCCAAGGGTGGGGAAGAGCCATATCTTGCTCACTCCCTGTTGATCCATGACAGCAAGCCGTGCGTCGTGATCGCGGTACTCGGGGCGAATCGGTTCTCTTTTAGCAAGAAACTCCAGCGGATGCTTCTTGTCAGGGTTCCCGCGGAAATAGTCATGCATTGAGCCAGCCGGAGAAATGGGATCAAAAGTCGCATTGGCAACCACGCGACTCACGCGGCCACCGATGACCGGATATTGACGTCCATTGATTTCTGCCCACTGCACACATCTTTGACCATCTTTGGGGTCGAGGTGCCGGGTGAAGGCGTCAAGAGCCTCGTAATAGTGGTTGTCGGCATCGAAGGGAAGGAAACCCAATTCATCGCTCATATGAGCATCGTACGGTGCCACGTGGTCGAGTGCGTAGCGTAGCGGTATGGATCCCCAAGAATTTGTTCGGGTCGGCGACATTGCTGACCCTCCTCGGCACGTAGTCGTGGTCTTGCTCGACAGCCTGAATCGCCATTTATTAGGCGCCTACGGAAGTACTGAGTTCACAACCCCTCACCTCGATCGGTTTGCCGCGAAATCAGTCGTATTTGAAAACCATCACACCGGTTCGTTGCCCTGTATGCCCGCCCGACACGACTTACTTGTCGGGGCTTTGGACTTCCCTTGGCGTCCTTGGGGTTCGGTCGAAATTTGGGAAGACGCGATTACTTTCGCCCTTCGTCAAGCGGGTGTGACAACGATGTTGGTTTCTGATCATCCACATCTCTTTGAATGTGGCGGCGAGAACTATCACATTGATTTTGATGCTTGGGAATATGTCCGAGGACATGAAAACGATCCCTGGAAAACTCGACCCGACCCTTCGTGGGTTGGTACACCAGCTTTACCAGTTGATGAGCCTCGACGCGGTCACTTCAAGTATCAGGATTCGCGCACCTGGTTTAAGTCAGAAGAAGATTTTCCTGGCCCTCGAACAATGCAGGCTGCAGTGCAGTGGTTACGCACCAACAGTGGGCACCATGATCGTTCGTTGCTTGTTATTGACGAGTTCGATCCGCATGAACCTTTTGACACGCCTGAACCCTGGGCTTCGATGTATCGCGGTCAAGCGGATGATCCCCAAGCAGAAGATCCCCAAGTAGAAGATCCATGGATGATTTGGCCTCCGTATGTCATTGATGGTCTGAAGAACGGGTTAATCACAGAAGAAGAAGGACGTTCGCTTCGAGCCGCCTACGGCGCGAAACTTTCCATGATTGATCATTGGTTTGGCAAGTTGCTTGATGCAATTGATGCCTCGCCTGACGCTGATGAAACAGCGGTTATTATTTGCACCGATCACGGTCATTATCTTGGTGAATTTGACGTTTGGGGAAAGCCAGGTTTTCCGATCCGTAACACATTGGGACATATTCCGTTGATGATTCGTTGGCCAGGCATCAAACCGCGACGAGAAGATGCACTGACGACCACGGTTGACATTCATGCGACTCTGTGCGACGTGTACGGAATTTCAGTTGGACATCGCACGCATGGTCACTCACTAGTCCCTCTGATTAAACAGAAAGTATCTAGCGTTCGCGATCACTGCTTGTCTGGTTATTGGGGACGTGAAGTGCAATTGGTAACCAAGGACTACACGTACACTCGCGGTTCAGTAGGCGACGGCTTCCCACTTTCCATGTGGTCCAACCGTTGGAGCACGATGCCTGTTCACTCGTTGCCTCATCTTCGGTTACCCCGTCCCGATCAACGTGCCTATCTTGATGCGATGCCAGGAAGTTCAGTTCCAGTCATCCGCCAACCATTTATGCAGGGCGATTTTCTGCCATTTTGGGCCTACGGGGGACTCAAAAATGAGAATCTTCTGTTTGATCGTAAAGGTGATCCAGGAGAAGCCAATAATCTCGCAGCTCACGGCATAGAGCAAACTGAAATTGAAACGAGCCTCGTCAGCAAACTGAAAGAAGCGTTGTTGGAAATCAACGCCCCCGATGACGTCCTTGAACGTCTAGGACTTCAAGATAACTGACCTAGCTATAGACAAATGTCGTACGGGCGAATCGGAACTCGCGGCAATTCGCGACCTACGGCCTGGCGAATCGCATTAGCAATGGCCGGAGTGACCGAAATACAGGGAGGTTCTCCGATTCCCTTAGCGCCAAGTGGCGACTTCGGCTCATGCTCTTCGATGAAAACCATTTCGACGGCTGGAGCATCAAGGAAAGTTGGAAGCAAGTAATCAGTAAAGCTCGGATTGCGGACCTTGCCATCTTTGACAATGATTTCTTCCATGACTGCCAAGCCGAGACCTTGTGCGATTCCACCCTCAATCTGACCCATGGCAGCTAATGGGTTCAACACCCGACCGACATCTTGTGCCGTGGCGATTTGTACCACTTTGATCAGACCAAGCTCAGGATCGACGTCGACGACTGCTCTGTGCGCAACGAATGCGTATGCCACGTGGCAGTTGCCTTGACCATTTTTATCAAGATCTTCGGTGGGAGGATGATGGTATTCCTCGGTGCAATCGATATCGATCTCACTGATGGCATCGCTGACAGACACGCGGCGTTGAGTTAAGCGATCCATAATGTCAGTTCCGTCAATTTCAATTTCGGAACGAGTCATCTCAAACTTTGTCGCAACATGATCAAACAATTGAGCAAGTGCTGCATGACACGCTGCTTGCACGGCGCCACCACTCATCCACGTTTGGCGACTAGCTGAAGTCGATCCGGCTGAGCCAACTTGAGTATCGATGGTGTCAAGAATGACTTCGTCAACACCGAGCACAGTTCGGGCGATTTGTTGGGCCAACATCGTGAATCCTTGACCAACTTCAGATGTCGCGAACTTGATCGTGACAACACCATTACTGATTCGACAACGAGCAGTAGAAAAATCATCAAAGCCTTCGCTGTACATGAGGTTTTTGATACTCACACCCCAGCCAACTCCACGGCGGATATTTGAAGGTTGCGCAGTTAAGCCAGTACCGCCAGGGATCGTGCGAAGGTCAGCAGAATTCTCAAGTGGAACTGGCATTGGGATTGCGTCGGTCTCTCGAATGCACTGCGCAACCGGAGCCACGCTGTCCATGATTTGGCCAGTAATCATTCGATCGCCGGTTTCCATGGCATTCAGCAATCTGATTTCAACCGGGGAAACTCCAACCGCTGTCGCAAGTTTCTCCATTTGACTTTCATGAGCAAAACAGGCCTGCACCACGCCAAATCCACGCATGGCTCCACAAGGGGGATTGTTCGTGCGAACAGCCCAGCCATCAACAATTGCATTTTCACATTTGTATGGCCCTTGTGTATGGGTAATGCCGTTGATGAGTACCGCTGGGGAAGTGCTGCAATAGGCCCCTCCATCAAACACCATTCGCGATTCAATCTTGACAATCTTGCCGTTTGCGTCAGCATGATGTTTCATCCAGATTTTCGCCGGATGGCGATGCACATGACCGTAGAAACTTTCTTCCCGTCCGTAGGAAATTCGAACTGGTCGCCCTGCCTTCATAGCGAGCAAGGCAGTGTGAACTTGCAGACTGATGTCTTCACGTGCTCCGAAGGCACCGCCAACACCTCCGAGGACTAAACGAATCTTTTCTTCGGGAAGATTAAGGCAATCCGCAATTTGCTTGCGATCTTCGTGCAACCACTGAGTGGCGACGTACATCTCTAAGCCTTGACCACCCGAATCTGGAATTGCTAACGCAGATTCAAGACCGAGGAACGCTTGATCTTGCATTCCGATCTCGTATTCGCCTTCAACTTGAATGACACCCTCAATTGATGTATCTCCACTGATGATCCTTTGATGGCGAAAAATATTGCCATCAGGATGAATCATGGCTGCGGTACCAGCGATGCAATCTTCTGGATCGGTCACTGGTGTCAGTACTTCATACGTCACTTTGATCGCCGCTAAGGCTCTCTGGCAGGTTTCTGGATGATCGGCCGCGACTGCAGCAATTGGTTCTCCGCTGTAGCGCACCGTGTCACCAATCGCTGCGAACACGGGTTGATCCTGAACGATCAGTCCGTACGTCAACTTCCCGGGCACATCGGCCGCAGTCACGACTGTGGCGACACCATCAATTGCGTAAGCGCCGGACACATCAATCGCCAAAACGCGGGCGTATGGATGCGGACTACGTAGCGTGGCACCCCACAACATGTTGTCGGCCCACATGTCGCTCGAGAATGCGAAACCTCCTTGAACTTTTGTGACGCCATCAGGTCGACTAGCGCTTGTTCCGAGGGTTCCGTGACGTTGGCCAGTTGAAGAAATTGTTGATGTCACGAGGGATTCCTTCGTTGATCTGCAACCGTGCGCACTGCTTCTAAAATTCGTCCATACCCTGTGCACCGACAGATGTTCCCAGACAGAGATTCTCGAATCTCGTCATCGGACGGATTCGGATTGTTTTCTAGAAGATGATGCACTGCAACAATGAACCCAGGAGTACAAAAGCCACATTGAACTCCTCCTTCAGACAAGAAGGCCGATTGCACATCAGTCAGTGCTCCGTCGGGACCGAGTCCCTCAACAGTGAGAATCTCTGTCTCAACAGCATCAGCAGCCATGACGAGGCATGAACAGACAGCCTGCTTGTCAACAATGACTGTGCAACTTCCGCATTCGCCTTGTTCACAGGCTCCCTTTGCACCTGGAAGTCCGAGACGTTCGCGCAACACATACAAAAGACTTTCGCCTATCCATGCATCTTTCACTTCGTGAACCTGACCGTTCACCCGCAAGGAGTACATCTCATTTGATTGCGAGGCACCCGAAACAGGGATATTGATACTCATGAGAAAGACCTCGTTAATAGTCGTTGAGCCAGGACACCAATTGCATGTCGGCGATAGTCGGCAGTAGAACGATGATCGTCAATTGGACGCGATTCAAGAGAGACGCGACGACCGAACTCCTGAGCAACAGATGCTTCTAACTGCGCACCAGCCCGTAAAGAAGTTGTTTTCATTAACCATGCTTCGGCATTGTGAGCCCGGATGATTGTTGGACCGACAGATCCCAAAGCGATCGAAACGAAGCCTTCATCACTATCGCGAACGAGACAGGCCGACGCGGTCGAGATCACCATCGCGTTGCGCGTTCCGACTTTTGCATAACCCTGCCACCCGTCAACAATGGGCATGGATACCGAATGCACAAACTCAGAGGTCTGCAAGCAATTCTTTTTCACGCCAACCATGAAGTCAACGAAGTCGATATCGCGACTTCCCTCGGGACCAATGACATGAATTGTCGCATTCAGCGCAGCCAGAACGGGAAGTGAATCTCCAGCAGGCGAACAAGTACCAAGGTTCCCGCCAAGAGTTCCCGCGGCTCGAATTTGCGGGGAGCCAACCGTTCTGGCTGCTTGCGCAAGAGCGGGAACGAGCCGAGCGATTTCACCGAATTCCATTTCTGCAAAGGGGACACCTGCACCAATGGTGATCCGGGTCTGAGACGTACGGACTGACCACTCAGTGAGTTCTTTGACCTTTCGCAAGCTGATCATGGTGTCAGGTTTGCGACCATGCAGATTGACCTCAACCATGAAATCAGTCCCACCAGCAAGCAGTTTCGCCGAGGGATGGTTTTGGAACACATCGACAAGTTCGTCAACGTTGCGAGGGATGAAAACTGGCACTTGGACAGTTTACATTTTGTCAAAGTATGAGAGTGAGATTGTTCGCGTCATAAATCCTTAATGCTGTGCTGTGGTGGTGTCGCGGTGAATGTCGGGCCAGTATGAAATTGTCACTAATTTTCCAGATGTCGACTCTGTTTTGGAGAATAAGCATCGGGGACGACGATTTGACGTCATCAGAGACCATCACACTCCCAAATCGAACATCTTTTGGTGAAATTTACTGCGTAATCCCCCACCATAGGCTGTCGGGGCATAAGGTCAGGGCGTTGTGTTAAACAAAATCGCTCACAAAAGCCGGTCTCAGGTTTCATCTCCTCGAGATATGTCATTAGCCCTTCACGCGTTTACGGCGACGGGTGTTCTTGTTGGAATGGCCGCTTTGGTGGCGGTACTCGATGGTTCGGCTCGTATGGCGATTATCTGGCTACTCGTGGCGCAACTTATTGATGGAATCGATGGGCCGCTCGCGCGCCGACTGTTGCCGGATGAGGCAACCACCAAATTTGACGGGTATGTACTTGACCTTGTTATCGATTTCGTGACCTGTGTTCTCGTGCCCGCTGCATTCTTGTGGCAATTTAGAATGGTCAATCACGATCGCTCGGGCATGATTGCCGTTGCGGCACTTCTTATGTTCTCAAGTTTGTGGTTCAGTCGAACGGATCAACAGGACGCCGACAGTTGGTTCCATGGTTTCCCGGCGGCGTGGAATATGGTTGTGCCTACCTTGTGGCTACTTGACAGTTCGCCGACTGTGACGATGATTGTGGTGGGCTGTTTATCGATTCTCACGATGACCAATATTCAATTCGCTCATCCAGTTCGTGTTGTTCAATGGCGAATCTGGAACATGTCGGCAATTTCTGTTTGGGTGTTCGGAGTTCTGCTTGGAACTATTTGGTCGCCGCAAGTACCAGCAATGGTCGTAGCGCTTGTCATTATTGGCCCAGTAATGGTCGCGGTAGCGACAGTGGCGCGAAGCGTTCAAGTAACGCGCGAAATCAAACTATTTCGCTGATGCATCCCAGTCGGCAAAGGCGTCGATCATGGCTTTAACGTCGCCAAGTGGGTACAGAATCGGACAGGTGCATCCGTGGTCAATGTAATGCTTGACCTTGGCTCGGGCTTCTGCGGGCGTGCCACTTGCAGTCAGCATTTGCACGATGTCATCAGGAACTAGTTTGCTCGCTGCGACAACTTGTTCGTGACTGGCTGGCCACGTGAGAACTTCACCGACCTTGTCTAGTAACGATTGAGGAACGCCAGAGGCCTTCATGATATGCGGCTGTTGTCCCAAATATTGAGTCACCATAAGGCGCGCCATATCTAGGGCAGTTTGACGGTCTTCATGAACGCTGCACACAACAAGTTGCGGACGATCAATGTCGTCCAACGTCTTGCCTGCCTTAGCGGCGCCGCGTGCAAGAGCTTCAAGCGCTTGGTCGTTGTAGTCGGGTGAAACTAAGTAGTTCAACACCGCGCCATCAGCGATTTCACCCGTAAGCTCCATCATTTGCATACCGGTTGCACCGATGTAGATCGGCACATCTTTCGGCCGACGATCTTGATATACGTAATCCAGTTCGACACCATCTAAGTGAACGTATTCGCCATGAAATGTGACCGTTTCATTATTGAGAAGTGCTCGAACTGTGGTCACAATTTCGCGCATGACTCGCAGCGGCTTGGCACGATCAATACCGACTTTTTGTGCCAGCGGATCCCACCATGCGCCGATACCTAAAATGACTCGACCAGGAGCCAAATCGTCGAGTGTTGAGAAGGTCGCAGCAAGACGAGCGGGATTACGGCTCCAACAATCGACAACGCCACTGCCAATTTTGATTCGATCGGTAACGCTCGCAAATGCGGCCATCGGAACCGTTGCTTCACGTACTAATCGGCTCTCGGCCTGCCACACCGCATTAAAGCCCTTGCTTTCAGCGTATTGGGCAAACTTCATACCTTCACGAATCGGGTGAGCGTCTTGCAAATAGATAGCGACGGGTTGATTCTGTTGCTCTTGGCTCATGGTAATTCGCGCCTTTAGGTGATTGGGTTGGTTTACAGTTTGGCAAAAAGTCGTTGCGCAGATTCGGATGCCTTACTTCGCACCTCATCGAGATCTACTCGGGTTGGTAATCCGTCGCGAAGCAAAGTTTCACCGCTTAATGTCTGAACATTGATAGCCCTGATTCCTGGCGTGAATGCAACATGCCAGGGACTATCGCTGCGGTCATAACTCCAAGACACACGATCGCCTTGGCACTCGGGAATGAATGAGTAGCTGTTCTCGAGCCAAGACCAAGCAAGGTCGGGGGAGAGCGTGACATCTTCGGAACGATACGCGACATAAGCAAGTCGCATTTCTTCAAGCATGTCGGCACCAATACCATCGGTGCCGAGAATGACTTTGTTTGAACGCCGAACCGGGTGCGCATAACCAACACCATTGTTCATATTGCTTCGGGGGTTGTGGGCAATCGTTCCGTTTAATTCTCGATCAAGATGGACGCAGTGAACGAGCAACCAATTGTCTTGTGAGAGTTTTTCGAGTCGGGCACCAGCGGCGATGTCATCTATTCCTTCAGCCACATGTATGTGCACACCGACACCAAGGTCGGTTGCAAGGCCAGAAGCATTTTCGAGTAGTTCATCTGAGCAAGTGAACGCAGCGTGCACACCCACCATTCCGCGTCCACCCGCTGCGATAAACCGGCGATTCTCTTCGAGTCCTCGTAGTCCTGCTTCTACGCCATGTCGATCCGTCACTCCGTATGAGCAATTGACGCGAACTCCGACTTCAGTACAGGCCTGGGCTATGACATCAAGGCTACCTTCAATAGCATTAGGACTTTCATGGTGATCAATGATTCCAGTCGTACCGTTCATCAATGCTTCGACGGCACCCAATTTGGCCGACCAATAAATCATGTCGAGATCTAATGCGCAATCTAAACGCCACCAAACTTGCTGCAAGATTTCAAGAAA
>LFFB01000042.1 GCA_001510335.1 Actinobacteria bacterium casp-actino2
CGGTACATATCAAACGGATCGGCCTCGAGTTGCAATTCATAGCGCTGAGACAACACAACCTGAAAGATGTCGCCGGCGCGAATGTATTCCTTCGCAACTTCAACGGCCCGCTGGTAGGCGCCATTAGGCATTGACGATGTAGCGACCGGAAGAACATCATCTCGTTGCGGTGGTTCAACTGGCGTATACGGCAACGGTCGAGCAAGTTCGTCAACCGCTTTCAACGCACGTACTGAAGCCTCGTCGTATAAACGATTCAATTCATCGGTCGTGAATGTCTGCGAGTTTTTGCCAACAACAGGGACGCTTTCAATGAGATACACCCGTTGACGCCAGTGATCGAATGCGGCCAGTGAACCAATCACGCTCATCACGCCATCAGGCATATGCCGATCGTCGTGAGGAACATTGGGTAACGACTCCACTTCGCGGACAACGTCATAGCCAAGAAAGCCCATGACTCCACCTTGTAACGGCGGGAGGTCAGCAATCACTGGACTGCGGTATTCAAGAAGCAAGGCTTCAATCGCTGCCAGCATCCCTTGATCGCGCGGCACCGATGCCGGAATATCGCCAGTGATCTTGAGTTGACCATCAATCAGTTCAAGAGTTGCACGCGGATGGCGTCCAACAAAACTAAATCGACTCCAACGTTCACCATGCTCAACCGACTCAAGCAAGAAACCTGGTTCGTCTCCAACCAATTTCGCGAAAGCGGCGACGGGGGTTTCGAGGTCGGCTAGTACTTCAACCCACACCGGCACGACCGTGTACTCAGCAGCAAGGGCCTGAAATTCTTCGCGTGACGGACGCACCACCAAAGGCTGAGTCATGCAGGGGTCCCGAAACTTGAAAAGAAACAGGAGCGTGCTCCGGTGTGGCACGCTCCGGCACCTTCTTGTTCAACCTTGAAGAGAAGCGTGTCAACATCACAGTCGTAATAGGCCTCGCGCACAAACTGACGATCGCCGCTGGTGTCACCTTTACGCCATAACTCTGAACGACTGCGACTCCAGTACACCATGCGACCTTCAGCAAAAGTCATTGACAAACTCTCGGCATTCATCCATGCCATCATCAATACATCACCGTTGACGATGTCTTGTGCGATCACTGGAACGAGGCCATCGGAGTTGTACTTGACAGCAGCAAGTTGCTCAGGGGTGGGAACGATCAGGTTCATATCTACAACTTTGTCAGAGATAGAGGCCGGTATGGCCATCAATTCGGCTGGCGGCAACGGCGTGGATGTCGCGTTCACGCAACATGATGTAATCAATTCCACTGACTTCAACCTCGTAGCGGTCTTCGGGCCCAAAAAGTACACGGTCACCGACCTCGCAGCTGCGGACGTTCTGACCAAGCGCCACGACTTCGGCCCACACCAAACGCTTTGAAACCTGCGCCGTGGCCGGGATCAAGATTCCGCCCATACTGCGACGCTCGCCGTCTTTATCGGGGATCTTGACCAACAAACGATCGTTGAGCATTTGAATCGCCATCTTGTCGACACCAAGCTTTTGCGCAGCGGCTTTGTCATTATCTTGTTTGGCTGTATCTCGTTTGGCTGTGTCTTGCTTGGCTGTATCTTGCTTGGCTGTATCTTGCTTGGCTGTATCTTGCTTGGCTGTGTCTTGCTTGGCTGTGTCTTGCTTGGCTGTATCTGCTTGAACGGCCGTCGGCGTTTCGGTACTTTCACTCACAACGGGCACGGTACCGTGACAACTGCCTGAAAGGAAATCCGAAACGAAATCTCAAATCCTTTTATGACTTCAAAACGGTTTTGATGCGGGCCATGACCTCGGGGGTCAAGAGCGGAATCACGTCAAGAGCCTTGAAGTTTTCGGTGACTTGCGAAGCCTTGCTGGCCCCCGTGATGACTGTCGACACATTGGGGTTCTTGGTGCACCAGGCCAAGGCCATCTGAGCCAACGTGCATCCAAGTTCGTCGGCAATGGGGATCAACTTTTTCACGGTCTCTTGGGCCTTGGGTGCGGTCAGACGCTCAGCGAGCCAGCCGTAACCGGGAAGGGCCGCACGCGAGTCTTCCGGAACACCATCGAGGTACTTACCGGTCAAGACACCAGACGCAAGTGGGCTCCAGATCGTTGTTCCGAGGCCGTGGTCTTCATACAAACGTCGGTACTCAACTTCGACGCGCTTGCGTTCGAGCATGTTGTATTGCGGTTGCTCCATGACGGGCTTGTGCAAGTGATGACGTTCAGCAATTTCGTATGCCGCACGAATTTCATCGGCGGTCCATTCGCTGGTCCCCCAATACAAAACCTTGCCACGCTCAACGAGATCGCTCATCGCCCACACGGTTTCTTCAAGCGGTGTATTCGGGTCAGCGCGGTGACAGAACAACAAGTCAACGAAATCAACTTGCAATCGATCGAGGCAACCTTCAATGGAGTGGTGCAAGTACTTGCGGTTCAAGGTGTTGCCCATGTTGGGCACTCCGCCTTCAATCCCCCAAAACACTTTGGTTGACAACACATAATCTTGGCGACGCCAACCGAGTTGCTTGATAACGCGACCCATGATGGCTTCGCTTTCGCCACCGGCATAGGCCTCGGCATTATCAAAGAAATTGCAACCAGCATCCCATGCGTTCTGCATGCAGTTGAGCGCCATGTCGTCATTGAGTTGCGTGTCGAAGGTGACCCAACTACCAAATGACAAGACCGAAACTTTGAGACCACTGCGGCCGAGGCGTCGGTATTCCATTTTTGGATTGGGAGTAAATGTGGCGGGAGCGTTCATGCTCCCAACCATACGACGAGTTCAGCTCGACAATGAATCTCTAGCGGCGACCAAATCGGTGATACCGAGAGGATCTACCCCACAACAGCCGCCGATCAAGCGAGCCCCCAGATCAACCCAGCGTTTCACGGTCTCAACCGACGATATAGATATTGAGTCACCGATCCAGCACCGAGCAACGGCGTCCCATTCGCGACCGTGATTGGGGTACACGATTAATGGAATGCCAGATACGAGTTCGCTCATGGACGCCAACAGCGAATCGACAAATCGCGGATGGGTGCAGTTCATACCGATCGCCACTAAGACGGCGTATCCAGCAATTGACAGCACCGCTTTGTCAACGGCATCCAGACCATACGTTTGAGTTTCATCAGTGAAACCAAAACTGAACCAAGCTGGCGGTGCTCCGAGATCTTCGAGAATCTCGGCGATCAACAACGCCTCGTCGGCTAACGGAATTGTTTCAATCGCGATGAGGTCGGCACCCGAGTCAACAAGAATTGCCAACTTCTCACGGTGATAGTCCTCAACCACTTGCCGCTCGACTCCGTAGCGACCGGTGTATTCACTACCGTTTGCCAACGATGCACCAAACGGTCCAACCGACGCAGCGACTGCAACTGACGTGCCTTCAACAGCGCGTCGAGCGATCATGGTCGTTAATGCCAAAACGTCTCGTGCTTCTTTTGCACTCATCCCGATTGCTTCAAGTTGTTTCGTACCGCATTGATAACTCGCCGTAGCAATGATGTCGGCGCCAGCTTCAACGAATGAACGATGCGCACGCTCGAGCAATGCCGGATCATCAATCACGGTTTGTGCGGTCCATAACGGGCCGCTCATATCTGCGCCAAGCAATTCAAGGGCTGTTGACAGTCCGCCGTCGATCACCGTGAACGGATCACGAACAAACGGATAGTTACTCACGAATAATCACGATGCCGGTCGTACGATGACGCCCGCGTCAAGCATGCGCTGCTTTGCTTGCGCCACTGTGAATTCGCCGAAGTGGAAAATTGATGCGGCTAAAACAGCATCGGCGCCGCCTTGAGCAACTCCGTCCACCAAGTGATCAAGGGTTCCGACACCACCAGATGCAATGACTGGTACACCAACTGCATCGCTCACACGGCGCGTGAGATCAAGATCAAAACCTTCTTTGGTTCCGTCACGATCCATTGACGTCAAGAGAATTTCACCAGCACCAAGTTTGCTCGCACGGGTCGCCCATTCGACAACGTCGATCCCGGTTGGTGTTCGACCACCATGCAAGAACACTTCGTATCCTTCTCGTCCATCAGACCAACGCTTGGCATCAATGGCACACACCACACATTGCGCACCAAATTCGGTGGCGATTTCGGTAATCAAATCTGGGTTTTGCACGGCCGACGTATTGACGCTGACCTTGTCGGCCCCTGCGCGCAACATGCGCCGGGCATCATCAACGCTGCGGATTCCCCCGCCCACAGTGAACGGAATAAACACTTGCTCAGCAGTCCGCGACACCACATCAACCATCGTCTCACGACCATCGCTTGAAGCTGTGATATCAAGAAACACCAATTCGTCGGCACCTTCGGCGTCGTAACGCGAGGCCAATTCAACAGGGTCGCCAGCATCGCGAAGATTGATGAAGTTTGTTCCTTTGACAACGCGACCATTTGTCACGTCGAGACACGGGATGACGCGGGCAACTTTCATTGCGCTCCCCCCGAACCAAGACTGACATCGCGTAGAGCAGCAACGGCTTGTTCAACCGTAAAGCGACCTTCGTAGATTGCTTTGCCTGTAATGACTCCAGCAAGCGCAGGAATCGTCGCGAGAATGCGCACATCATCAAGCGAAGCAACCCCACCGCTCGCAATCACCGGGATCGTTGTTGCCAACGCTGCAACCCGCAAACCGTCAACATCAGGACCTTGCAACATTCCGTCACGTGAAATGTCAGTGATGACGAACGCTGATGCTGACGGAAACCACGTCAGTGCTTCGTTGAGTTGTACGCCCGAATCTTTAGTCCAACCGTGAACGGCAATTTCATCGGCGCGATGATCAAGACCAACGGCCACCGCAACAACCTTCGCTGCTGCTTCAACTAGAGACGGGTCGGCAACTGCTGCCGAACCCATCACAACTCGCGCCACGCCAGCGTCAGCCAATGCTTGCGCATCAGCTACCGCGCGCACGCCACCACCAGTTTGAATTGATGCTCGGCCTCGAAGGGCCTTTGCAACGGCTGCAACGACGGGACGATTGATGGGGTTACCGGTACGAGCAGCATCAAGGTCAACGATGTGAATCCAAGTTGCGCCCGCATCAGCAAACGACGTTGCGACAGCGACCGGGTCATCACCATAAACAGTTTCTTGTGCATAGTCGCCTTGCAATAAGCGCACAACACGACCGCCGCGAAGATCAATAGCTGGATACAACTCAGGCTGTGAAAGATGAGAGTTCATGACGCACCAGCTGCTTTCACAAAGTTGTCAAGCAAGGCCAACCCACTTGCACCCGATTTTTCGGGGTGAAACTGCGTGGCAAAAACATTGTCCTGTCGAAACGCGGCATTCAAAGTGACACCGTAACCACATGTGGCTGCTACGAGCGAGGGATCCATCGGAACACCATGGAGTGAGTGCACGAAATACACCCACGAACCGTTTGATGCATCGCGCAATAAGTCACCTTCAAACATGGCGTCGTCCGGTTGAGTAAATGAAAGCTTGTTCCACTGCATTTGTGGGCGCTTCACACCTGTCGGAATCCACTTCACGGTTCCCGAAATGATGTCGAGGCCACGAGCATCCAGATCTTCTTGGCTTGATGTGAACAACATCTGCATGCCAACACAGATACCCAAGAATGGGCGACCAGAATCAACGGCGCCGTACACAACATCTTCGAGGCCGGCGCCACGCAAAGCATCCATGCACGCACCGAATGCGCCGACGCCTGGAAGGACGACCGCATCAGCTGACGCGACAAATGCAGGGTCACGCGTCAGTCGTGCGTCTCCGCCAACTTTTTGTAACGCCTTTTCAGCTGAACGCAGATTGCCAATGCCGTAATCGAGAACAGCAATAACGGGTTGACTCACAAAACGCCCTTTGTTGAGGGCACATCGGTTCCTTCGATGCGCACAGCATCGCGGAAGCAGCGACCAAGACCCTTAAACGCAGCCTCAATAATGTGGTGCACATTACGACCGTGCTTGAGCCCAACGTGCAAAGTCACACCGGCCGATGTTGCCAATGAACTGATGGCGTGTTCGGCCAATTGCGGATCAAAGGCGGGATCACCTAAGGGCAAGCACTCGGGCAACGGAACATCCCACACCACAAATGGACGACCCGACAGGTCGAGCGCGATTTCGATAAGTGCTTCATCTAATGGGTATAGGCCACTGGCGAAACGGCGAACTCCACTCTTGTCGCCAAGAGCTTCACGAATTGCTTCACCAAACGTGATCGCAACGTCTTCGACGGTGTGGTGCGTATCAATGTGAATATCGCCTTTGGCAGCAATGCGAAGATCGAATCCGCCATGCTTACCAACCTGCGTCAACATATGGTCGTAAAACGGGATGCCAGTGCTGACATCGCACTTTCCGGTTCCGTCAAGATCAACGAACAGTTCAATTGATGTTTCAGCAGTTGTGCGTGAACGACTGGCGGTACGACTCATTTCAAAACCTCCGTGAGAGCAACAAGAAAAGCATCATCTTCTTCTGGCGTGCCAATGGTGACGCGCAAGCAATTTTCTAAACGTGGCCAACCCGAACAATCACGAATCAGCACACTGCGATCTAGCAGACCCTGCCAAACCGCTCGACCAGTTTTTGACTTCGTGCGGAACAACACGAAGTTGGCTCCGCTCGGAAAGACTTCGATATCGAGAGTCTTCAATGTGGCAACGACTCGTTCGCGCTCGGCAACAATCATGCGCACGCGTTCTTCCATGTCACCGCGATATTGAACGGCCAAAGTCCCGGCGATCTGCTTGGCAGTGTCGAGGTGATAGGGCAAGACAACTTTGTCGAGTTCGGCGACCAACCACTTCGGTCCGATGAGGTAACCCAAACGTGCTGCAGCCATGCTCCAGGTCTTGGAGAATGTTCGCGTCACCACGAGTGGTGTTTCTTCACTCACTAATTCGAGCGCGCTCCAATCAGCGAACTGACCATAAGCCTCGTCAACTACGACCAGTCCGGCATTTAGCCCGAGCACTTCACGAACTAACTCGGGCGAATCGACTCCGCCCGTTGGGTTATTCGGAGAACACAAGAATGTGACGTGTGGTCGAAACTCGGTGATGACTCGACGGACTTCGGCAATGTCAAGAGAGAAGTCGGCGCCGCGCTCACCCTCAACAACTGTCGCTCCAGTACTGCGCGCGATCTGACCGTGCATTTGATAGGTCGGTTCAAAAGTGGCAACCGTTCGACCAAATCCCGAGAACGTCAAGAGAATGGTCTGAAGAACTTCGTTGCTTCCGTTAGCCACAAACACCATGGCCGGGTCGACCCCGTGCAATTCGGCAATGGCCGCCCGCAAGTCCGTGGCGCCACGGTCGGGATAACGGTGCCATTCGATCTTGGCGACAGCCTCGGCATAAGCCTGGCGAAAGGCCGCTGGGGGCGCAACAGGTGCCTCATTAGTGTTCAGACGCACCCGAACATCGACTTGGGGCGAGTGGTAGCCCTCAAGCGCAGATAGATCGTTTCGAACGGGCACTCGCGTCACCCTTCAAGGCTACCCAAATGAGGTGGCCCGACCCCGATGACTTACGCCCCACGCAGGATTGCCATGATTGATTTCACACTCCATGACATATGGTTGAGCCGTGACCTCATCTGATTTGACCACGATTGCCGCCGAACTCGCCGTGATGGCCGAAGGTGCCGAGCGCTACCGCCAACGAGTTGCCGATCTGGGCCAGATGAACCTTGATGGCAAGCATGACGATCTTTTGATGGCTATCCACGAGGCCGAACGAGCCTTGCGCACGGCTCAACGATCGTTACTCCGCGCTAGCAAAATCGTCAAGTAATCGGAATTCTTTGTGATTCTGGTGTCGTTTTATTCGCTATTGGCGAATAAAACGACACCAGAATCACACAGGTCGAATAGATCGCCTCACAAACCTGTGGCATGTTGACGGTCTGTTGGGTTGCTCGTCGCTGGCTCGTGGATGACTCACTGACGTCGCTCACACGCCATTGTTCTGTGTCAAGTCTCTGGTGTGGGCTCAGTCAACGTTCATCACCCACGAACAGCTGCGCATCCCAACATCAATTCACCACCACCAGATTCTTGCGACGAGTCTGTAACTATTCGTTGGGGTGGCCGGTTCTTAATGACGCTCGGTGTGGGGCGCAGCCTGTCGTCGGTCGACAACATCGGATACCTGCACCACTTACTCTCTGACAACCGATTCGGCGGTATCCGGTTGGAGATCGACGAGCAGGCGACGAGCCTCACACCAACCGGGTTAAACCAGCCATCACAAACGTTTCGCGCTTTTGGCGCTCGAAGTTTGAGAGCCCGCCGTCGGCAACAACCGAGTTAGGAACCGAGGTCGCCTCATCGCAACGACAGCGGTCGGCTTTGGGGACGTCGCCTAAAACGCTTTCAATATGAGCTCCACAACCCGCCCACGACGGTTTGCCACGTTCACGACATATCACTTTTCTGCACATACCCCCAAGGGTATCGTAGGACACAACAATTTCAACTTTTGCGGGGTGACCGCTTCGTTGTCGGAGCAGTCACCGGCACACCTGCCGACGGGCAAATGTCGGCCAACTCGCAAATCGTGCACTGCGGTTTACGCGCATCGCACACGCGACGTCCGTGAAGAATCAATCGCAAACTAAACGAACCCCATTCAGCAGGCGGCAAGTAGTCGTTGAGTTGTAATTCAACTTTCACAGGATCTTCGAGTTTCGTGAGTCCCAGTCGTCGCGACAAGCGACCGACGTGAGTGTCAACCGGTAGTCCTGGTAGATCAAACACCACACTGCGCACAACGTTGCCCGTCTTTCGACCAACACCAGGCAAGGTGACAAGATCAGAAAGTTCGCTCGGCACCTCTCCCCCAAAACGTTCAATCAAGTTTTGCGCCATACCCATTAAGTTTTTTGCTTTGCTTTGATAAAAGCCCGTCGAGCGAATCAGTGTTTCAACTTCTGACGGATCAGCTGATGCCAACGACCACGGATCTGGAAAACGCGCAAACAATGCTGGTGTCACCATGTTGACGCGCACGTCGGTGCATTGTGCCGACAAGATGGTCGCTGATATCAACTCGAATGCGTTGCGATGATCGAGTTCGCAAATCACTTCGGGGTAACCAATCGCTAAACGTCGCGCGACTTCAATGGCTTGATCTTTCGGCTTACCTTTGAACTTGACCGCTGCTTGTTTCTTGACTGCTGCTTTCTTGATTGGCGCCTTCTTGGCCGCGGCCTTCATCGCGGACACCTTTTTGGCCGCGGCCTTCTTCACTACAGCCTTCTTGACTGGTGTCTTTTTTGCTGGTGCTTTCTTGCTGGCCATGCTTTGACCCTAATCAACTCGTTCAGCCCCCGAACCACCGCCGATAGGGTGACTCCATGCGCATCTTGGACATCAAACGGCAAATGCAGCCCGATGACATCTCGGTTGTGCGCGACCTTTTACGCGATGCCGAACGAGCCGATGGCCATCGACCGCTTTCTGATCACCTCTGGCTCGACCTCGTTGACGGCGGCCGCGAGGGTTTCGCCGGACTCGTTGCCTGGGAAGGTGATCACGACCATCCCGTGGCCTACGCCCAAATCAGCAAGGGCCATGATTCGTTCTCTATTGAACTCGTGGTCCATCCGCACCACCGATACGAGATGCATCTCATCGGACCCGAGCTACTCACGGCCGCACTTCATGAAGTCGCCATCAACGGCGGCGGACACGTGCATTGGTGGGTCTTTGAGCCAACCATTGGTCATGAACAAGTAGCAGCCCAAGTCGGATTGACACCGGGTCGTCGTTTACATCAGATGCGTCGCTCACTTCCGTTGTCAAGCAGCGATGCCGAAGCACAAGTAGCAGTCCGCACATTCGTGAAGGGTCAAGACGAAGAATCTTGGCTCACCGTCAACAACCGCGCCTTCGAACATCACCCCGAACAAGGTGGATGGAATCACGCAACCTTGTCGGCACGTCTTGCTCAACCATGGTTTGATGCAAACGGTTTTGTGTTGCACGAGATTGACAATCAACTCGCTGGATTTTGCTGGACCAAAGTACATACCGACATCGATCCGGTGCTCGGCGAGATTTATGTGATTGCTGTTGATCCAACGTTTCATGGTCACGGACTCGGCAAGTCAATGGTTGTCTCGGGAATTGTCAACATGAGTCAACGCGGCATCAAAACTGCGATGTTGTATGTCGATCCCGAGAATGCGGCGGCGATGGCCCTATACGAGGGCCTCGGTTTTCATGTTCACCGCACCGACCGCGCATTCGTCGGCGATATTGCGCCGATCACTTCAACTCCTGAAAGCGAGCAGTCATGACCGCGACCGAGAATCTTCCGCTCTGGAGTGTCGCCGATGTGCACGAATCGTTGACGAGTCGCTCATTTGTTGACTCGCTTGAACGAGTGCAGTCTGATGTCGGTCGTCTTGAAGCCCTCTACGACGAACTCGGCATTCGGGCGCTTCCCGATGGCGTGTCGCCAACTGTTGACACCGAAACCGGCAATCGACTCGACCGAGCCATTCGTGATTTCAATGCCGTCATCGCACAAACCGAGATTCTTGAGGCGTACGTGTATGCAACTGTCGCGACAAACACGCGCGACGAAACCGCCCAAGCTCTGCTCTCCGAAATTGAAGTAGCGGGTTCACGCATTACACCATTACTCGCCCGCCTTGCAGATTTCGTGTGCGATCACGATGTTGATGCTTTGTCTGCAGTTAGCAGCGAAGCACGCGATCACCTCGGACCGCTCATGCGACTCGCAGAACGATCAGAACACCAAATGGACGAATCAGAAGAAAGCCTTTACGCCGAACTTTCAACAACTGGTTCATCAGCATGGGGCCGCTTGCAAAGTGACGTCACCTCGCAACTCACTGTTGATGTTCAACTTCCAACGGGAACAAAACGCATGCCCATGCCCGCGGTGCGCGGTCTGGCCACCGAAGCGGATGTCGCAGTTCGCAAAGCTGCGTACGATGCCGAAATGATTGCCTGGCCAACTGTCGCCACCGCGTGTGCCGCCGCCATGAACGCCATCAAGGGCGAAGCCAACACCATCAATCGTCGCCGACGCTGGGATTCACCACTTGACGCATCGCTTTATGGCAACAGCGTGAGCCGCGCCACCTTTGATGCCATGCAATCAGCCATCATTGCCTCGCTCCCCGACTTCCGTTCGTGGATGCGCACCAAGGCACGCTTGCACGGACACGCCGGAGCCTTACCGTGGTGGGACCTCATGGCTCCGCTGCCTGTTGCCAGCGGATCAATTACGTGGGATGAATCAGTTGATTTGGTCCGCAACGCTTTTTCATCGTTCAGCCCCAACTTGGCTGGTCTCGTTGATCGAGCCATCAACGAATCATGGCTTGATGTGCCTCCGCGTGAAGGAAAGGTTGGCGGCGCCTTCTGTATGCCATTCGTTGATGATCGCTCATTGGTGTTGCTCAACTGGAGCGGTTCAGTTGAATCAGCTCAGACAACTGCCCACGAACTTGGCCACGCTTATCACAACACTCAACTTGCGGGTCGAACGCCACTGCAAAAGCGTTTACCGATGGCTCTCGCCGAAACCGCAAGCATCTTTTGCGAAACACTTGTGGTCGAAGCAGGACTCACAACTCTGCAAGGTAAAGAACGTCTCGCACTTCTTGATGTCGATCTACAAGGCGCCAATCAAGTCGTCGTCGATATTCACAGTCGCTTCTTATTCGAAACTGAAGTTTTCGCTCGTCGTCAACGTCGCACACTGGGCGTGAACGAACTCAACGAAATCATGTTGCAGTCACAAGCCGATGCTTATGGCGACGGACTTGATCAAACAACAGCCCATCCCCACATGTGGGTTTTGAAGGGTCACTACTACGGCAGCCACTTTTACAACTGGCCCTACACCTACGGCTTGTTGTTCGGTCTCGGTCTGTTTGCGCAATATCACGCCGATCCCGATCACTTCCGGGGCGGCTACGACGACCTTCTCAGTCGTGCTGGCATGGCAACTGCCGAAGAACTGGGCGCCGCTTTTGGCATCGATGTCACCAGCGAAGCTTTCTGGACCGCAAGCCTAGATGTGTTACGAGCACGTATGGCTGAATACGCAAAACTTGCCGAAACCATCTAGACACCACCACTTCAACTCAATAATCTGACAGGCTGACATTGTGATTACCCGTTACGGCGCTTCGCGCGACGAACTTCAAAACCTTTTACTAAACGAACCGCGCTATCGCGTCGATCAGGTATGGAAGGGCTTGTATACCGAGCTCAATGCCCCCGAAGACATGACTGCGCTGCCCAAAGCGTTGCGTGCGCAACTTGTTGAGTTGTTACCCAACTCGTTGACCTTGATTGAAGAAGTCATTTCTGATGACGACACCACGATCAAGTTCTTGTGGCAACTCGACGGTGGCAGCCGCATCGAAACAGTTCTCATGATCTACCCCGATCGCGCCACCGTGTGCGTCAGCACGCAGGCTGGCTGCGCCATGGCGTGTGGTTTTTGCGCAACTGGTCAAGCCGGATTCACGCGCCATCTCACTGCGGGCGAAATTGTTGAACAAGTTGTGCGGGCATCGAAACGCGCCAAGGTCATGGATCGTCGCGTGAGCAACGTGGTGTACATGGGCATGGGCGAACCCCTTGCCAATGAAGAGCCCGTCTGGGAATCAATTGTGCGTCTGCACGAAGATGTTGGTCTATCGGCCCGTCACCTCACCGTGAGCACCGTTGGCATCATTCCGGGCATCAATCGTTTGGCCTCGCGTCCTTTGCCCGTCAACTTGGCCGTGAGTTTGCACGCTGCCAATGACAACTTGCGCGACGCTTTGGTTCCGATCAACCGCCGCTACCCCATCAAGGCTTTGATGGAAGCCTGCAACGGTTTCCTTGAGTCAAAGAATCGTCGCCTCACTTTCGAATGGGCCTTAATTGACGGCGTGAACGATCGCCCCAGCGACGCCATCGAACTTGCTCAGATTTGTCGCTCATTTCGCGTGCCCGCTCATGTCAACTTGATTCCGCTGAACCCCACACCTGGCTACGAGGTTCGTGGTTCAAGCCGCAATCAAGTGCAAGCCTTCTGTGATCAGTTAGTCGGCATGGGAGCCAACGCCACCATTCGCCGTAACCGTGGCACCGATATTGCTGCAGCGTGCGGTCAGCTAGCTGCTGGCCAGCCAGTTCAGATCAGTCGTTCGAAGTAGTCAGTCGTTCGAAGTAGTCAGTCGTTCGAAGTAGGCAAGGCATACGACG
Source organism: Actinobacteria bacterium casp-actino2 (assembly GCA_001510335.1). GTDB lineage: Bacteria > Actinomycetota > Acidimicrobiia > Acidimicrobiales > Ilumatobacteraceae > Casp-actino8. The sequence continues at coordinate 13,269 of LFFB01000042.1, forward strand.
GATTGGCAACTGCCAATTTGTCGAGCACGCTTGCTCGCACGAGTTCAACGACTTCGTTGAATCGATCATCAAGATCACCGTTACGAATTGCTGCTGCCAGTTCGGCATCATCTTTCATGCCAAGTATCGCCAGGCGTTCCGCATGATCAAGGGCTTGTTGTTCGCCGACTGCCAGTTCACGTTCGACTATTGCCAAAACGTTGATGGCGACACGCGAATGAAATTGCACGCGACCAGTCGTTGACGTCAACACATCTTTTTCGAGCCACTCGCGCACTGACTCAATGAGTTGTGCAGCAGTCGGAACATCATGGGGCATGGTCATCTTCTTCACCACTTTCCGTCAAGTGCCACAAATAAGTCATACTCGTTTTCGCACACCCGTCGACCAATCGCCGCCAATTCATGACTACGACTCATACCTAAAACATGTGAACTGGTCTGAACCATGCACATGATTCCCCACTTCAGGGTGCCCAAGACTTCCCACCACCGAATAACTTCACGATCAACATTAAGCCCGCTCGCCTTTTCGTATTCAGAGATCAAAGTGCCGTAGTCACCTAGACCAGCAACTGGTTGTGATGCACCAAAGCGCCAGGCTCGCACACACAGCCAACCCAGATCTTCAATGGGATCACCAATGTGGGCGAGTTCCCAATCGAGTACCGCCCGCAAACCATCTGGCCCGACCATCAAATTTCCTAAACGAAAATCGCCATGAACTAGCGCTGTGCGCGTTGATGTTGGACGATTACGTTCAAGCCAGCGAAAGGCCAATTCAAACGTTGGATGCGCTTGACCCAGGGCCTGATTGAGGTTGTTAAGTGTCTCGCGATATTGTTGAACTTGATCGATGCTCGGAAGCCCTGAGATTGTTGACGCATCAATTGAGTGCAAGGCCGCCAGAGCATGTGCCGATTGTGCAACCAATTTGGTTCGGGCATCAGCGAATTGTTCATCGCGCAAAATCTTGCGGGCGATTGTTTCGCCCTCGACGTGCGACAAGATCATGAAGGCCAAACCAATGTCTCCCGAACCATTGGCAATCAGTTCGGGCACCGGAACTCCGGCGTTGAACGCTGCCTGCACCACTCGAGCCTCAACACCCATATCACGCGTATCGCCAGTGCGCTGACGCTGCAAGATCAATGGGCGGTCATCAGCCTTGAAGCCCCAGGTTTCACGCGAGGCACCGCCACTCAATCGCGCCAAGTCGGTGACCGCCTGAACACCGAGTTCAATTCGCAATGCCTCACTCAATTGTTCAAGAGGCGAAACCGTTGCTGTCACGCCTCTATGTTCGCGCACCCAGCAGTGTTTTCGGCAAGGCAAGGGACTCTCAAGTGCCTCTTCGCCCATCGCTCAGGGTTCCTCGTAGCCTTGCACCGTGGCCGCCGCCCTCAAACTCAACAAAATCAGTTTTGTTCGTGACGGTCGCACCATTTTGGACTCGGTTTCACTCACGGTTGAAGCAGACCACCGATGGCTGATTCTTGGTGCCAATGGGTCGGGCAAAACCACCTTGGTGCGTATTGCCGCCATGTATGAGCACCCTACCTACGGCTCAGTTTCAGTATTAGGTCAAACCCTCGGCACCACCGATGTACGTACCCTGCGCCAGCGCATTGGATACGTGTCGGCGTCGTTTGCCAGCGAACTACGACCCGCACTGATTGCTCTTGACGTGGTGATGACCGCCAAGAACGCTGCTCTTGAAACTTGGTGGCACCAATACGACGACGCCGATGCGCAACAGGCCCAACGTTGTCTTGACCGCATGCGTATCGGACATTTAGCGCACCGCACTTTTGGAACGTTGTCGTCAGGAGAACAGCAACGTGCGCTGTTGGCGCGTTCGCTCATGAACAACCCGAACATTGTGTTGATGGACGAGCCCAGCGCTCGACTCGATTTAGGTGGTCGCGAACAATTAGTTCAAGCATTAAGCGAATTGACTCTTGATGCCAACGCTGCACCACTTGTCTTGGTAACTCACCATGTTGACGAGATTCCACCTGGCATGACTCACGTTTTGTTCTTGAAGGACGGCAGGGCCATGACTCGCGGACCGATCAACGAATGTTTCACCGCCGAAAATTTGTCGGAATGCTTTTCAATGTCGCTGCATCTTCAACAACGGGACAATGGTCGCTACAGCGCGTGGGCGAAATAATCGGCAACTAATGAGCAACGAGTTTGCGGAGTCGCTGCTTGCTCGCTTCAATTTCGTCGTGCAGTGCGCGTTCAACAATGCTCGAGAACAAACGCCCAGAATATTGTAGAGTCATATTGAGCGTGGTCATTGATGCTTGCTGAGAAACTTTTGCTTCAAGCACCCACGCGCTGTGTGATCGGCCATCGACTTCGGCCCGTTCAAATCGCAAATGCTCAGCGCTCGAGGTTTCGACTTGCACCATTCGTAGACGCTTTGATCGAGCAAACGGACCGATCTTGCCGCGCAATTCAACCTGCCAGGCTTGATTGTCTGCTTCGGGTACTACAGCGTGAACAAGGCCCATCCATTGCGGATATTGCGTTAAATCATTAATCAGCGGCAACACCATGTCAATTGGGCACGGCAGTTCAACATCGACCCGGATATCCATGATTGGTCGCTATCTCACTGATCGCGACGGCCGTTGTGACGCGACCTAAACGCATCGCGCAGCATCGAACCGGTGGCATC
>LFFB01000043.1 GCA_001510335.1 Actinobacteria bacterium casp-actino2
AGGAGCAAGCGAGCGAACATGAAGGTCTGGATTGATCAGGATCTATGCACAGGCGACGGACTTTGCGAAGAAATCTCGCCCAATGTTTTCACTCTGTTAGATGATGGCTTGGCGTACGTCCGAGAAGGTGCCACAGTCTACGCAACGGCTAAGGGTCACGCCCAAGGCGCGGAAGGTCTCGCTAATATTCCCGATGGAGAACTTGACGGCGTCATCGAATCCGCCGAGGAATGCCCCGGCGAGTGCATTTTCATCGAACCCTAAATCTGCTTCGGCGCATCAGCGCTTAAGAGGCGGCCGGTGGTCAAAAATCCAGTGTGAGCCACCATCCGATGATCTGGTCTCACGGCTTGGCCTTCAATGTACCAACCACGATGCAACACTTCGAGCGTGCGTGTACCAGTCCACATTGGATTAGCCATTGCTTCCCGGGTTTGAACTGCTTGGGTAATTGACGGCGTATACGCCAACAAAATCCCGCCTGGTCGCATCACTTTTTGCGCATGAGGCACGACTTGCCACGGCTCTGGTAAATCAAGAATCACTCGATCAATATCCGGGGCATCAATTCCCTCGTAGCAATCGCGAACTTCAACGTGGTAGCGACTCAAAGCTTCTTCGCCCAAGAACGAACGAACATTTGTGACGGCACGATTGGCAAAGTCCTCACGTAACTCGTACCCAACGATCTCGGCGCCATAGCGCAACATCGTCATTGACAAGGCACCTGAGCCAACACCACTTTCCAGGACTTTGACCCCTGGTCCGATATCAGCCAACATGCAAATCGGTGCGAGGTCTTTGGGATAAATGACTTGCGCTCCACGCGGCATCTCCACCACGAAATCTTCAAGAGTTGGGCGCAAGGCGATGTAGCGGGCACCTTTGGTCGATTGAACTCGGAAACCTTCGGGCTGGCCAGCAATCTCACTGTGCGAGACATAACCCGCATGGCTATGAAATTCTGATCCTTCAGTGAGGTTGATCAAATATCGACGCTGTTTGCCGTCAATCAATAGAACTTTGTCTCCATAAGCGAATGTTGGGGAAGTTAAGGAACTCATTTTTTGGCGGCCCCTGCCTGCACACGTTTTTGCGAACGCGATTTCTTTCGAACTAATTCAACTGAGACGGGTTCGTGTGCGGCTGAACGTTCAACGAGTCGGCAAAATGCGCAGACCGATCCTTCTTCCCCACCGGTTGGTGCACCACATTGCACACACGGGGTCACACTGTCGGCCCCAGTTGCGGCAATTGGTGCCAAGACCGGAGCCATGCGGTCAAGGAAGCCGAGGTAATACGAAGCTTTTGTTCCTGGCGACTTTTCTTCCAGAACATTGAGCGCCTCTTTGTAACCAATATGTCGGTTGCCTTCAGCCATCGGACATTCTTCAACGATGTAGTCAATTCCGCGAATAACGCACCAGGCCGCCATTTCGCGTTCGGTTAAACGAATGAGTGGCTTGACCTTTTTCGGAAAACCATGGCGACTTGGCAATACTGGCAACTGACGTGCCAAGTACTCGACGTCCCAGCGCAACGCATTCCCAAAGAGCACTGCTGCTTCATCGTCAAGATTGTGACCAGTTACAACAACATCGTATCCCCCGTCGACTGCAGCCTTGTCAAACAAGTGTCGTTTACTCATTCCACACGCTGAACACGGCACGCGACCTGTCACTTTTGTTGCAGTTGGAATGTCGTAACCGTAATCGTCGCGTAATGAAACCACCGTGAGCTTTAAGTTTCTTTCAGCAGCGAAGCGTTCGGTGTATTCGCGGGACTCTTCGCTGTACTCACCAATTCCTAGTGCGATGTACAGACCGTCGGCTTGATAACCAAGTTCGATCAACATGTCCCAAACTGCTAAAGAATCTTTTCCACCAGAGACAGCAACCAGCACGCGATCGGACTTTTGAATCATGTCATGATCATGAATCGCTTTTTCAACTTGGCGACGACATAACTGCAGGAAATGTTCCGCGCAAAAGTTGGCATTATGGCGAGGCAACTCAATAATCGCGGGCCCGCGACACGTTCGACATTTCATGTTAGAAACCTCCGGAAATGACCGGGCGAATTTCTATCACGTCATCTTTATCTAGTTCTTCATCTCCCGGAATCAAGGTCCCGTTGCGAATCACCAGATGCGACTCTCTCGGCAAACCCAGTTCAGCAAGCAGTGCGTGAACACGACGTCGACCCTCAATCTCAATTTCACGTCGGGGATTGCGCAAGAGGACCTTCATAGTCTCAGCGATTCCGTCGGCGAGATTTTGGTTCTAACGCCGATACCGAAAGAATTTGCCCCGGTCGAAGTATCTCGGTTGAAACAACCTGAGGTGAACGCGACATCATCTTACGGATAAGTCGAAAACCCCAGACGAAAACGCCGACGACAAACCATGGGCGACGCCCGCCAAGAAGTCCTTCTCTAACACTGCGTTTCCGCAGATACGACATCAGTGCCATGACGATCTTTCAGACGCGTCGAATCTCAACGACTGTTGAACGACGCTTTCCGCTTCGACGACCCATGAGATAGAAAGCCACGACTAAAACGACACCGACGCCACCTGCGATTGCCAACAATGTCGAACGACGATCATCAACTTTGCCCTGTACGTCTCCTTGAAGCGCGCGCAATTTAGACTCAATATCATCACGCGAAATGTGTGATTGTTTTTTGGTGCTAGCCATCAGTTGGGTTCCTTTCCAAGAGTCGCTTTTTTCACCCGCGATAACGCGATCCACGCAAGTCCGAGGCACAACACCAGCACGATGAGATACGGAACCCAGGAGAAACCGCCATCAAAGGCGCTGAGTTCAGTCTGCAGAAGACGAAGAATTCCGAGTAACACGAGCACAAGGCCAAGCCCAAGAAACGTTGCGCCCGCTGAACCTAGGGCTAACCAACGACCCGCACCTTTTAACGGCCCGAGAGTTTCTTGTTTGGCGTACTCTTTGACGAGATCAACAACGTCACTGACGCCCGCCGACTCTCGACGAGCCGAGGAACGACCTGTTTGTGGAGTCTCTTCAGCCATGCCTAGTTTCTAGCACCAGAACGGGCAAACCCCACCTGAAAGGCACTTTGTCGCGGCATTTTTGACTGCTAGCCGCTTCTCATCGGCCCATGTATTAGGTCAGTCTTCTTGCAGCCGGAATTGGCAGGCCGCCTCTACATCGCCTAACGACTCTTCTAATAATTGAATCCGTCGAACTGGACCATCACAGTTCAACATCCGCTGACGGTCGGCTGGACCAATTGGCGCGAGCGCGACCAACTGAAAAGAGGCGAAAGTTGGGTCAACTGAAAGTTCAACCGAATCAAATCGCGGGATCGGTCCGCCCAACCGTTCGACTAAGCGACTGACCTCAATCAGGTGGTCAAATGTTCGGACCAATTCCGCTGCTTCAACATTCTCGTGGGGATCATCTGGCCAGTCACTCACCAGCGCCACTGGATATTCAACATCGGCAAGCCACTCATCAACGCGCATCCGACGAGTACCAAGAGCAATCACCATTCTCCGTCCGTCCGCAAGCAACTGACTGTCCACAATCCGCGCCACAGTTCCGACCATGGATCGAATGTCTCCTCCACCAACTTCGTGACCCCGTTCAATCAGAACAACACCGAACTCGGGTTCGCTCGCTGTTAAAACATCGGACATCATCAACTGATACCGCGGTTCAAAAATTTGCAGTGGCAACAAAGCCCCAGGCACCAACGGAGTACCCAGCGGAAACATCGGCAACCGATACGTGTCCATTGAACCAACCTTTACTACGGCGTCGCAGGATTCGCTGGAAGAGGTGCGATCGCATCTGAACTAGGTCCTTGCGGATATGGGCCCAGCGCCGTGGTTAAAACACCTTCCCATAAGGGTTTGAAAACTGGTTCGTCGTCAACTCCTGGTGACTGCAACAACAGCGCAAAACGAATCGTCGAGCCACCCTTCACTGGAACAAATCCAACCAGCGCCTTCACGCCACTCAAACTTCCCGTTTTTCCAAACAATCGACCCTCTAACGATGTGCCAACAAAAAACTTGGAAAGAGTTCCCGATGTACCGGCGACAGCCAATCGAGAAATCAGTGGATCGTCAATTGAATAGCGTTCAAGCACCGCCAAGAAGGCTGCACATGTCATTTTGTTGTCTCCCGACAAACCAGAACCATCACTCAGTGTCACCCCATCGAGCGGAATCCCCCATGCGCTCAACTTGGCCATCATCGCTGAATTCCCAGCCGCCCGACTTCCGACACCACTCGCTCGGAAACCGATTTCTTTCAGCATCATTTCGGCAGTGTTGTTATCGCTATTTCGTAACATCTCCCCGACAATGTCGATGAGAGGCGCCGACTGAACAACTGAAACAGTCGGCAATCCAACGGGAGTGACACCAGATGCTGGCGCACCAATAATCGTCACGCCACGTTCTTGTAACAATCGATAAAACTCTTGTGCCGCACCCATTGCTGGGTCGGTTGACTTCATTGAAGCGCCAAGTACTGCCCCATCGTTGACGAGCAATCCCGAAATCGGCCCACCTTCAATCGCGCGAAAACCGATTGGCCACGATGGTGGATACAACTCAGCGTCATAGTGAGACGCATCGCCAACAACATTGCCATTTATTTGTGTAATTCCAGCCGCAACGACCGAGTCAACGAGTGCTTCTAATGAAGTGGCTGGCTGTTGCGGATACCTCGACAGGGTCAAGTCATTTGGATACCAAGCACTTGCTAGGAGCGGATCGCCGCCGCCCACTAAATAAATTGAGCCAACGACACCAGCGTTGATCTCGGCCTTGACTTCAGTCGAATACTGAAAGTCTGCACCCAGTGAATCGAGCGCCGTCGCCGCAACTAAAAACTTCAATGTGCTGGCTGGTGTTACCGGGGTATCAATTCCATCCGACAACATCAAGACGCCGTCAACCGATACCGCCGCACATGAGCCGGCGAGTACGGATCCGCCCAAAGGTCGCAAAGCTTGTTCAAAAGCCACCGAAGAGGTTTCACGAGCCAATACACCTGGCGTTCGCCGAGCCGACAAAACCGGAGTCTGAGGAATATTCGCGGGCGATGTCGCAACCAGGTCGGGTGCTGGTGGAGCACTGTTGTCTTGAGAGTTAGCGAACTGCCACAACCAACCCAAGACAATTGAAGGGCCGACTGCTAGAAACAACAAACTAGCGATTGGATTTCTTGCTGGGCGTGCCCGTCTTTTGGCACGCGCCTTGGCTTGCGACATCACTGAGTCACATTCCTCGACGCGCCCGAAACGCGGCAGCGCGATACAAATGACCTAGCGCCGTGACTGCCCGGTTACCCGATGGGTAACACAAACGGCCAGTTGCGCGAACTGTTGCCGGACCCGGATTTTCGGGATCGGCAACCGCTAATTCTGTTGCCGTCAGAATTGGTTTGCCAGTTCGGTTTGACAACTCGTCAGCTGCTTCGGCGAAACGCTGATCTTGACGTTCGTGATACGCAACAATGCGATCAATTCCGTGATCGGGATAAAAGCCACCTTCCCGCAAGAGGCGCGCCTGGTTTGATTGAATGCCGATTCCGAGATAAATCACTGCGTGCACATCTGGATGCACCGCGATCATTTCCAGAACTTCGGGAATGGTGTCGCGGGTTTCGCCACCAGCGCAGTCAACCGGATTGCCTTTGCTCCACCGAGGCGGAAGCTTGGTATCGATTTGAGCCTTCAGATCTTCGGGAAGCTCCATTAACACTAACTGGCCGTCACGGGTGATGGCATCTGAGGTCACGACTCCCCAACCACCGGCAGTCGTCATGATGACAACATTGGGTCCCTTCGGTAATGGTTGTGTGGCAAAAGTGGCGGCGACCTCAAACGCTTCTTCAACAGTTTCAGTACGGGTGATACCAGCAGCTCGACAAAAGCCGTCAAAAACCTTGTCATTGGCGGCCAGCGCACCAGTGTGCGACGCTGCTGCTTGAGCCCCGCCTTCAGTCGCTCCACCCTTCACCAAGACCAAAGGTTTGCGCTGCGCAACCGATGCCAATCGCGTCATTAACGTGCGACCATCGGCAATACCTTCCACGTATGCAAGCCCCACGGCAGTTGCTTCATCATCGGCGTAGTAGTCCAAGTAATCGGCAACGGTTACAGCAGCCGCGTTACCAGCCGATACTGCACGGCTGATTCCGACTCCCGATGACCGCGACCAGTTCAGGAAACTAGAAACAAAGTTCCCGCTTTGACTGGCGACACCAATTTTTCCGGCTGGTGGATACGGCGCAACAATTTGCGCACACAAATTGGCCGGCGTACTCACCACACCTTGACCATTGGGGCCTGCCAACAAGATGCCGAGTTCATCGGCTAAGGCGATCAATTCTTTTTCTGCTTGTTTACCTTCTTCGCCGGCCTCGCCGTATCCGGCCGAAGTAAGAAACGCTGCTTTCACTCCCTTAGAAGCACAGGCACGAAGCAGCGCTGGGTTGGCGGAGGCCGGTGTGCAAACGAAAACTAAATCAATGGCATTGTCGGGAAGTTGCTCGATATCGGCAACGGTCTGAATACCCAGGACATTTTCACCTTGCAAGTTCGTTCCATAAATCCGGCCGGTGTAACCGCCGGCCAAAATATTGTGCAACGATACAAAACCAAATTTTCCGGGGTGGGTAGACGCACCAGTAACTAAAACACCTTGAGGTTCAAAGAGGGCTTTAAATTGCGCATCGCTTGGCCGCGGACGTGCGGTCGCAATTGAAGTATCGAGTTCACCAATTTCAACTAAAGCATCGACCGCAATTGGTACTCCGTCAGAGCGAACAATTAACGGGTTGACGTCAATACTGGCGATATCTGAACGCTCACTCGCTAATTTGCCAAGACCGACCAAAACATCAACTAACTTTTCGCGATCAACGGCTGCTTCGCCGCGAAATTCTCCCAGAAGTTTTTGCGTTGCCAAATCGGCGACCATCTCATGTGCTGTCACTCGATCAAGTGGTGCCGGTCGAAACACAACGTCGGCGATCGCTTCAGCCAAGATTCCGCCGATACCAAGCATGACGCTCGCACCAAACTGCGGGTCGCGAACAACACCGGCAATCAACTCACGATTACCTTGCACCATCGGAGCGACCAATACGGTGACGGGTCCATCTTCAGGACGAGCCGCCGCGAGTAAATCTGCCGCTGCGTCGTTGACTGCTTGGGCCGAACCCAATTTCAATCGAACCAATCCGCGTTCGGTCTTATGAGCAATGGCATCGCCACACAATTTGGCGACGACCGGAAAACCAATCTCGGTTGCTGCAAGTGCTGCAAGTTCAGCCGTCACAACTTCTCTTTCATCGGCCATAGGAACTCCCGCTTCGCGTAGCAGGGTTTTCGATGCCGATTCGGACAAGGTACGCGAGCGATGAGCAGAACTAGCCATATCCCAAAGGTAGTTGCCACAACTACTGCCAGCAGGCTTTACGACCGTAAGAAACATCCCGCGAAATAACACGGGAAAATAACACAGCAGGCTCCGTTTCCGGAGCCTGCTGTCATTGTGTCGGGCTGACAGGATTTGAACCTGCGACCTCTTGACCCCCAGTCAAGCGCGCTACCAAGCTGCGCCACAGCCCGAGTTATGTGCAAACGAGCCTAGCGTCGCCTCTCCCTAAATTAAGAAAGGGGTTTGCCTTGCCGATCCGGAACTCGTCGCAGAGCGATCAGGATGAAATCGATGAAGGCCCAAACGCCTAGCCCTCCAAAAGTGAATAACTTCGCCAGACCAATCCCGATGTAGCCCAAGTAAAAGCGATCAACGCCAAAAACTCCCAAAAACCAAGCCAAAATCATCGCTGCGATGTAACTCTTATCGCTAAATACCCCGGGTACGGCCGAAGCAGGCGACCAATACGGCTCGCCAACAACTTGCACCAACGACCCAGGCTTCAGAACTCGTTGGACCGCCATGGAACTCAATTGGTCAAAACTGAACGTTTGTCCATGCATGCCAGGAATCTGAACGTAGTACTGAACTCCATGAAACTGACCAGTTGGAGTTGAGAACGACTGATAACCAGGAGCTCCTGGCGGAGGTGGAACCGCAATATTGCTCATGAGGCAAGATTAGACGCATCTCATACAAAGATTTGGATAACGCGCCATCCTAAATATCCGCATAAAGCCACGACCAAGAGTTTGAAATGCCACGGCACTTTTGCATCATCACCGTCTTCAAGACCATGTGCCAACTGACGCAAGTTGATGTTCTCAGCGGTCACCTTGCGGTGGGTCGGTACCGTACTCACAATTTGAGGCGCTTCAAGGACCCGTTGACAGGTCGGACAGGTTCCATCGGCAGACATAGCGCTGGGCGCCCAATACTTGGCACAGTCTTCGCAAAAAGGCATGGCAATCAGTCAGCCCGCTTACGCACTCGCAACTTCAACGGAGTTGAGCCAAAGTTGAATGCTTCACGAATACTTCGCTCGAGGTAACGCAAGTAAGTGTGTGGCAACTCGCGATTCACGAACAACGTAAATGTCGGCGGGTCGGTGGCTCCCTGCAATGCGTACATGACGCGGGCTCCTCCACCTGCTGCTTGACGCTGTTGCGCATCAGCAATTACTCGGTTCACATCACGGGTCGGGATACGACGGTGGTATTGCAAAATCGCTTCTTGCAAGACGGGACGCAATTTGTGCACACCTTTACCCGTGAGGGCCGACACCTTTAGAACTGGGGCATCATCCACGAAATAAAGTTTGCGCTTGACTTCAAGATCAATTCGTTCACGCTCTTCGGCGTCATCAATGAGTTCCCATTTATTCAACATGATGACGATCGGACATCCGGCAGCATCAATTCGTTCAGCAAGTCGTTGATCTTGCGCGGTAATTCCTTGAGTCGCATCAATCACGAAGAGCGCAATATCTGAACCATCTACGGCGCGTAACGCACGAACGAGTGAGTAGTACTCGGCTGAGTCATCAATGCGCGAGCGACGGCGCATACCGGCGGTATCAACGAAGACAACTGGGCCGTCTTCGGTCTCAACCAAAGTATCAATTGAGTCGCGAGTTGTCCCTGGCATGTCATGAACAACTGCGCGATCTTCACCAACTAAACGGTTGAACAATGTGCTCTTACCAACGTTCGGACGACCAACAAGAGCAACACGCGGCGGCTTCTGTTCACCAACAGGAATGATCTCTTGATCAAGTCCGTAATTCGGAATGTATTCCTCGCTCAGTGGTGAAGACGGCATCCGCACAATCACTTCATCAAGTAAGTCACCGGCCCGTCGACCGTGCAGGGCGCTCACGGGATACGGGTCACCGAGACCGAGTGATAAGAAATCCCAACGATCAGCTTCGCGACGATCATTGTCGGCTTTGTTCACGACCAACATCACGGTTGCGGCCGACTTGCGCAGCCAACTAGCCATGAGTTCATCATCGTCGGTGACACCGACTGATCCGTCAACAACAAAAATCACGAGGTCGGCATTGCGAACCGCTGCTTCAACTTGACGACTGACTTTGGCGTCAAGCTCGCTACCGCCTGGCATCCAACCACCGGTATCGACCAGCATGAAGCGATGGCCTAGCCAATTTGCCTCAAGTTCTTTACGGTCACGGGTAACACCGGGACGATCTTCAACAATGGCCGCTTGTTCACCGATGACACGATTAAAAAGGGTGCTCTTGCCAACATTGGGACGACCAACAATGACCGCTACGGGTAGTTGGATTTCGATTTCTTCACTCATTTTGTTAATTCCAATGCTCGCCGTAAGGCAATTCCGTCAGTCGGGATGACCTCAACAGAACGGGGTAAGTCTGCCGTCGTCAAGCCGTCAAGGAAACGACCCTCCGATAAACACACGTCCGGAAGCAAATATCGATGCCCTTCGGGCTGATTATCAAGCACCCGAGCGATGTCTTGACCCACCATCAGGCCAGTCACCGCAGTGTTTCCACCAAAGAACTCATTTTCAACAGTGACGAGCCGCACATCGGATCGTCCGCAACGAGCAATCAACGGAGCCAAAACCTGAGCCCCATAGGGCGCTGTCAAAATCCCAACGGGAGCGTTTCGTCGTGGAGTCAATGAAATCGTCGTCGAACCAACGTCCTGCGATCCCCCGCATCCCCTCAAACCAGTATCACCAGCGGGGTTTCGCGGGGCGCGATATCCCTCGGCCGGAGCGCCATCGACTGCTGCAAAGAATCCGCTCTGGGGACCAGTAGGAACTTCAAGGCGACCATCAAACTCCCACTCGAAGGTACGCGCCATACCGATTCCATCTTCATGCAAACCGAAGCCTTCGTAATGTTCGCCTGGAGGGAAGGCTATTCCTGCCATCAAGTAGTACTCATCAGCCGCAAACACCATGCGATGTCCAACATGGGTCAAGAAAATTTCTTGCCACCGATGCACTAGGTCAATAACTTGACGAGCTTCTTCTTGCGTGTGGGCGCGCATTGATGACTCGTTGTTGTAACGACTGATCCCAAGGGGCACTAGTGCCACATGATGCAAATCGGCATATCGATCAAGAATTCCGATCATTGAATCTTCAAGAACCGATCCATCATTGATACCTGGACACACCACGATTTGCCCATTGACCGTGATGTCATGTTCAAGCAATTGCGTGAGCCATCGCAGACTCATCCCACCTCGAGGATTACGCAACATCTCGCTGCGAATATCCGGATCTGTGGCGTGAATGCTCACGTTCAATGGCGACAAGCCTTCGGTGATGACTCGCTCAAGGTCAGCCTCGGTGAAACGCGTTAGCGTTGTGAAATTTCCGTACAGGAAACTCAATCGATAGTCATCATCTTTCAGGTACAGACTCTTTCGCATACCGGGAGGTAGTTGATAGATAAAACAAAATGCGCAATGGTTGTCGCACGTGCGAACCCGGTCGAATAATGCACTCGCAACTTCGGCTCCCAGAGTCTCGCCCGCATTCTTCGTCACGGTGGTCTGCATTTCTAAACCACCCCGAACAAAATCAATCTCGACTTCGGCTTCGTCGGCCATCAAACGCCATTCAATAATGTCCCGTGGCACCATGCCGTTGAGTCGAATGACTTCATCTCCGGGCTGCAACCCTGACTGAGCCGCCGGAGAGTTAGGAGTGACCGCAACCACAACGGGTGCTGATTGCTTCACGGACATATTTCACAGGCTACCTGCGCTGTTGACACACATTCTCTCAATGTGAGCGCTTGAGCATTAGCCTCGCACTTGTGAATGTCGATCGCGTTTTGCTTGCCGCTCCACGCGGCTTTTGTGCAGGCGTTGAAATGGCGATCAAAGCATTGGCTTGGATGGTTCGTAGTTTTGACGCTCCGGTCTACTGCTACCACGAAATCGTGCACAACAAACTGGTCGTTGAACGATTTGAGCAACTCGGAGTCATTTTTGTCGATGACATCAACGAGGTCCCACTAGGGAAGCCCATCATGTTGTCAGCTCACGGTTCTGCCCCAGAGGTCGTTGAAGCCGCTCGGGCTCGCGGTTCAGTCGTGATTGATTCGGTGTGCCCACTCGTTACAAAAGTGCACCACGAAGTCAAAGTCCGATCGGCCAAGGGATTTCGTATTGTCTATGTCGGACACGAGGGTCACGAAGAAGCTGTCGGGACGATGGCAGTGGCCCCTGATGCAATATCCCGCGTTGAGTCCATCGAAGAAGTCAACGCGCTTCCCGAGTTCAGCGAACCGGTAGCGCTACTTGCACAAACAACCCTGTCGCACCGCGACTGGGCCGAAGTTGCTGTGCGAGTACAAGAACGTTTTCCAAAAGTGTGGACACCTGGTCGAAGTGATTTGTGTTTCGCTACAACGAATCGTCAATCAGCACTGATGTCAATGACCCCCCGTTGCAACGCCATCATTGTGATCGGCTCGGCTAATTCATCAAACACCCGAGCCCTTGAAAGACTTGCTCGCGAAGCCGGCTGCGAAAGAGTTTTTCGAATTAACACCGAAAACGAACTACCTACCGATCTTCACGGCATCGTTGGAGTGACAGCCGGAGCATCAGCCCCCGAAGAACTTGTTGACGCGGTTATTGCGCGACTAGCTCCGACCAATGGTGTTGAAGAAGTTCGCTACACCGAAGAAGACGAGTACTTTCCTCCTCCACGAAATCTGCGCGACCTGCAAACCGCGATCGAAACTGCAGTCACAGTGATGTCTGGTGGCTCACTCGTCAATCACCCGCACGTCGATGACCGCTCCTTAGCCGCAAGCGCTGTTCTCGCCAGTTTGTGACAAACTCATCAGATGATTTCGCCTTCAGCCGACTCCATTCGGCTTTTTCTACACATCCTCGCGGCATCAGTGTGGGTCGGCGGACAAATAGTTCTTGGTGCTCTCGTTCCCAAACTCCGTCAAGTCGCGCCAAAAACACTTAAGGTAGCTGCTCACGGATTTGCCCGAGTGGCATGGCCGGCATTTGCTGTCGTAGTTGTCACCGGAATGTGGAGCATTCTCGAGATCCCAGTTGGCGATATGTCAACCGACTACCAAGTCACGATGTTCGTCCACGTTTTGCTTGCGATGGCAACTGCGATGTTCGGGGTCATTCATTCGGTCGGCAGAACGAAACTAGCGTTAGCACTAGGTGGAGCGCTTGGGTTACTCACATCGCTTGGCGCAATGTTCGTGGGCATCTTGTTACAAACTGGACGCTGAAGACCTCAGTTCCGCGGAACTTTACTCCAGGCCATATCGCGGTCAACACGTACGTCACCGGGCAAACCAAGAACTCGTTCACCCAAGATATTGCGCATCACTTCACTCGTACCACCCTCAATTGAGTTGGCGCGACTGCGTAAGAAAGCCTTTTGTGGGTTTTCCAATCCCATGGCATGTTCCGGTCGGATCATCTGATAACCGCTGGGGAACAACATTCCATCGGCGCCCATCATCGATACCGCAAATGAATAGATGTCTTTGTGAAGTTCGGCCATCGCCAATTTCGCGATCGAACCTTCAGGTCCTGGATCGCCCATTTTTCGATTCTGCGAGGCACGAATATTGGTGAGTCTGAGCAATTCAGCACGAACCCACAACTTCATGAGTTCATCGCGCGTTGCGGGGTCGCGTTGGTCAACGGACAACGAATTCCAAACCTTGACCGCATCTCGAATCACTCCTGAACCCTTGCCAGGGATCGCTCCACCAATTGATACTCGTTCATTCATCAAAGTGGTCAGCGAGACGCGCCATCCATCTCCAACGCTGCCCAACATTTCACTGTGCGGAATCCGAACATCGGTGAAATACACCTCGTTGAATTCGGCCTCACCAGTGATCTGATACAACGGGCGAACTTCAACACCAGGAGCCTGCATGTCAACGACAAAGGCAGTCATTCCCGCATGCTTCACTGCCTCGGAGTCGGTACGAACAATCAAGAGGCCCCAACGCGACAAATGCGCCAAAGTAGTCCATACCTTTTGACCATTAGCGATCCATTCATCGCCATCGCGCACACCCTTGGCCGACAAACCTGCAAAGTCAGAACCCGAACCGGGCTCAGAGAATAACTGGCACCACACTTCTTCACCGGTGAAAAGCGGTCGCAAATAGCGCTTCTTTTGTTCAGTCGATCCCCACACCGCAACCGTCGGACCACACATGCCATGACCAATGGGATTTCGGGCAACGGGGTTCGGGGCGCCTTCAGCGTAAATTCGCTCGTTAATGACTTGTTGCATTTTTGGGTTAAGGCCAAGCCCACCAAACCCTTCCTCAAAATGCACCCAAGCCAAGCCCTTATCGAACTGAGCACCCAAAAAAACAACTGGGTCAGTGGACTTCGGCGGAAACTCAGTTAAGAGTTCGGTGACCAAGTCAGAGACCCGTTGTTCATCGGCAGTCAAAGTGGCGGTTGCTGTGCTCATGGAAAACCCCTTGCTAAAAGTTTTGATGGACGTATTTCGATGGACGACTTATGGACATGAACGACTGATTTGGATGAACGACTTGCTGAACTAAAAGTACCATTCGGTAACTTAGCCAAAATTTAGCAATTTCGGTATCGGATAGCGGGATTTGGGATCAAACGCCTTCAGTTCAACGGTGCCATCAGCCGCAGGAATTCATCTCGCTCAGTTTTACCCAACCCCGGAAAGTAGGAGCGCAAAGTCATCACATTGCGCAAACCCTCATGATCCGAGCGCGAGATGTAAATCGCTTTCAAGTTGTTCAACATGCGCTCCACAATGGCCATGGGGTGCACCGGGGCCAAAAAACCTTGGTGAAATGTCTGCTGCCCTCCAGTCATTTGGCGAAAGATCTCCTGACATTGCCCTGCGTTTAGAATCCGCCCTTCCTGAAATGGATCGGCGAAGGTTTCAGGAATTCCATCGCTCGAAGGAGCCAAGGCCACCAAGAAATGCCCAGGCATTCCAATCCCAACGACTGGCACACCTAAACGTCGACCAACCTCCATCATGATCACCGATAGTGAAATCGGAATTCCAGCGCGCCGATCGAGCACCCTCGACAGGAGTGAATTGTCAGGGTCGTAGTACTCGGCCCGGTTACCCACAAATGCGTCCGCTCCGGTGAACAGAAAGTGGGCGATTCCGGCAAAGGTTGGAGATGGCACTGCTGCTGCCAATTCATCAAGCCGCGACAGTTGCTCAATGATTCCCGCTTCACAAGCACCTGCGTCAGTCAGCGCCTGACCAGCAGGCACCACAGCCGAGATCAAAAATGCCATTTCATCCAGGGGAATGAGACCGCGCTCGCCAATCAACTGAGCAAATCGGTCTTTAGCCCAGCGCGAACCCCCTCCTGACGACTCCATCTAGACGAGGGTAATCGCACTATTGTTCGACACATGCATATCGGAGTCCACGCCGCTACCCATCCCAACAAACTTGCGCTCGTTGTTCCTAGTTCGGGTTATACCCAGACATTCGCTCAACTCAACGCTGCCGCCAACCGCCTCTCACAGTTATTTCGGGCTGCAGGACTGCAACCTGGCGATCACGTCGCGCTGTGCATGGAGAACCACGATCGCTATCTCGAGATTCTCTGGGGTTGCCAATTCGCTGGTCTCGTGTACACAGCAGCGTCATCTCGGCTCACGAGTAACGAACTCACTTACATCTTGAATGATTGTGATGCGAAGGCATTCATTACGTCTAAGTACAAAGCAGACCAAGCAGCTGAAATCGTCGCTGGCACACCAAATGTCGCCATGCGACTCATGCTTGATGGCGTCGTCCCTGGTTATGAAAGTTATGAGGATGCGGTCTCCCAGCAATCAGATACACCACTTGAGAACCGCATCGCCGGAATTGACATGTTGTATTCGTCAGGAACCACCGGACTCCCGAAAGGGGTCACGAAAGAATTCCCCAATCTTCCATTGGACGAGACCGCGACAACCGTAGCGCCAACTTTGTCAATGCTTTTCGGATTTACACCAGACAGCGTGTATCTCTCACCCGCTCCGATGTACCACGCTGCACCCCTACGATTCACGATGGCCGCACAAAGCATGGGTTGCACCGCTGTTGTGATGGAACACTTTGACCCCGAGCAATACCTTGCGGCAATACAAAATCATCAAGTCACACATAGCCAAGTCGTGCCGACCATGTTCGTGCGACTACTCAAACTTGATCCCGCAATTCGCGCTAGATATGACGTGTCGTCACTGCAGGCCGTCATTCATGCCGCCGCTCCATGCCCTATTCCGGTCAAGAAGCAAATGATCGAGTGGTTCGGTCGCATCATCCACGAGTATTACGCTGGTACTGAAGGCAACGGATTTGTTTATTGCAATAGCGATATGTGGATGGA
>LFFB01000044.1 GCA_001510335.1 Actinobacteria bacterium casp-actino2
ACGACCGGGAGGTGATGTCAATGCCCACTTCTGCTTCACACGGCTACTCAACATCGCCGGAATCGCCGTTGCCTGAATTCCAGAAATCACGCACGCAATCCGATGGCTCGGTCCCTCTATGAAAATTCTTTCAAACATCGTCCAGATTTCAAGACCGATGCGATCATCAATGAAATGATTACGCCAAATATCAATGTCATCAATGAACAAAACCCACTGCTCCTCTTCATCCAAAACTGGTGGTCCATCAATTCTTTTGATCATCATCAGCAATAGTCGCCGCAACAATTCGCGATCACTGACATCAATATGCTGTGCCATTGATGGTCGCAGGCCAGAACAACTGATTAAGAAAACTTGCGCTTCACGTGCTGCCGATTGCTGGCGCATCATCGTTAATGCACTGGTTTTACCCATCTTGGCCGACCCAAAAATAAAAACATGTTGTGATAACTCCCATAGAAGTGGAACTTGTTGTTGATGCATCGGGTCATCAACAAGTCCAATCACAACTTCAGAGTTACGCATGAGCCTCGCAGATTCAATCTCTTTGGCCACGAGTTGATTGGGCAACGCATCAAGCCACGGACGTCGTGGATCGGGGATTTCTACGAGTGCCCGTGATTCATTCACCATGATGACCAGTGACTCAATATCAATATCTAGGTGTGTGGCTTGAAAGACATACAGTTCATCCGAACCAAGACGTAAGACTGCTCGACCAGGAGTATCTCGTGAAAAGCTCGCCGCCACGTTCGAGCCAACAATCTCGGACGAATCGTGGCTGGATTGAACTCGTAGAGCAAGTCGGATATTGGCATTTGCCAACACATCAGCCGACAACGCCGATCCGGGACGTTGCGTGGCAACAATGAGATGAATTCCTAAACTGCGGCCGCGCTGAGCAATTCCAACGAGGGATCCGATGAAGTTAGGGACATCCTCTTTCAATGCTGCCAATTCATCAACGACAACAACTAAGCGCGATAAGCGCAATTTTGGGTCATTTCGAAGTAGTTGCTCGCGATAGCGCAATTCTGCCTCAAGACTCACTAACACTCTCTCGGCTAAACCCACGTCAAGATCGGTAATCACGCCAACTACGTGTGGAAGATTCACACATGAATCGAACGCTGCACCGCCCTTGTAATCAATCAAGATAAAAGTCACGTCGTTTGGTGAATATTGCAGAGCGAGCCCGATCACCCATGTTCTGAGGAAGTCACTTTTACCTGAACCAGTAGTGCCCACCACAACGGCATGTGGACCATCATTGACCAGATCAATCGCGATTGGACCATCGGCCGACTCTCCGAGGATCACGCTCAAACAATCACGGTCTTGTTGTTGCCAATACGTTGCGATTGATTGAGATGAAAGTTGGGAGTTCATCACAGATGTCGAAAACGGAACTTCTTTCGGCACAAAACTTCCATCGTTGTCGGGATCAATCCACCGCTTGAGAGCCTGCGCAAAATGTCGGGCGGTTGTTTCAGACATCCCATCAATTCCAGATTCATCAGCATTGAGTGTGTCGCTACACAGAGCCGAAAGATCAAGACGACTTGGAGCCACAACGATCATGGAGACATTTTGGTTGTGAAGAATCCGACGAGCGATTGAAGTTCGGTTGGCGATTGTTTCTTTCTCGTGTACAAAAATCAAACGATGCTTGTTTTCATCGCTGACACTTTCAAGATCAAACCGGTCTAAGGGTGTGCTCCGCACCTGAACGAATTCTTCCAAGAACTTCCACTCGTCATCCACATCACTCGCAAAGATCAACTGCCAGTCGGCTGGTCCAACTTCAACAGCAAGTCGCGCGATCAGTGCAGTCACGCACTGGCGAGCCCGCATTCCGTAGACCCCAAGAATTTGGCCGGCAGCGATATCGACACTACGCGGATAGTGCGCGATGACAATTGGTTGCTCATCGTCCTTGAGCATCACTTCTCGCGCTTCTACGCCAACGCACACCTCATCAAGTTTCCGATACGCCCATAATTGGGCATCACCATTTTCAACGCTGATCCGCAACCGACCAATCGATGTGTGGCGGTCGCGACGCCGTTCGACTAACGCTTGCGTAAATTCAATGTTTTGCTGATGAAACTGCTCGGTGGTACACAACACCTTGCGGCGCCAACGAATCATTGACCTCCGATAGGAGACGCGACTGACCACCCAGGTCAACAACGCGATGAGTCCAGTCGTCATCGCGAAAAGACCAAAAAGCATTTGTTTGGTCACGACTGCCATCACCACACCTAGCATCGCTCCACTCACGATAGGGACCATCGGCGGTGACATCGGGGTCGGTGGTTCGGACTCGAGCTCTAGTCGCTCTGGAGCCTTGAGACTTTCTCGATTCTCGGGCAGCACCCGATGAAAAATCGCCGGAGGTCGCTCATCAGATTGTCGAGCCTCGCGAACCTCGCACCAAGATTCGCCAATGGCAACAGTCGGCACATGACCACCGTTGTCAACCTGTAACACGCCACCAAGTGCCTGACCGTCAAGATGCGGTGGGTTCCAGTTAAGAATCCCATGATGTGGTTCAACCGAGGGATCTTCAATCGTGAGTCCCGCCACGTTTGAACGGCCAACGGTCTGACGACCAGGTTGCATAGGCAAAACTGCCCCACTGTCGGGTCCACTCATCACGACAAGTTCGTACGAATTCATGGCGCAGTGATGCCTCCTTGCTCTCACCCACGGTCTCACCACCGGTGTTGATCGGGGTTGTAGTGCGACGGGCGGTGAAGGTCCTGGTGCCTAGTGGCGCCATGACACCAACACATATAACTCGAACCGGCCGTATCAGTTTGGCAACCAATCTCGTGGCCGAATGGCAACGAATGGCTCGTCAACCTCACAACATTCGCCGAGCAAACTCTTTGGGCTTACCTGGAGAACCCGTTACTCACCTTCAAGAGATGCTGTTACGAAGCGGACTTGATGACACCACAAATGCCAACCACTTCGATGAATACTTGGCCCGACTTGTTGAGTGTGCCAAGGCTGACGACTTAGCGAGTCGGATGGTTTTTCAACGCATCATGCCCGGCCTTATTTCTATGGCCATGCGCCGCGCTCCTCTGACTGTCGGGGGTTTGTCAAGCGCATTTGATCTCATTGCATCGGCGGCTTGGATCGTTATCCGCAGATTCCCCATTGACCGTCGTTCCCGCCGTGTCGCAGCAAACCTGCTCATGGATATTGAATATCAAGCATTTGTTCGCGAACCCCGCCTCAAGCGAAATCGCACCGAATTCAACTTTGCACCGGGCGGATTACTGGGAATTGAGTTTGAACGTTTTCGTCGTGGCCAATTTGATGATGATCCGGTGGGTAACGGCGCCTACCTTGACCTGTTGTTTTATGAATTTGAAAAACATGGACTCACCGAGAACGATCTTCAGATATTGCGCGCCATCTGCCATGACATCAATTCCGTTGAGATCGCCCCACATCTCAATATCAAACCGCGCAGCGTTCGCAACCGTCGCGAACGAGCAATTAATAAGGCGCGCGAGGTACTTACCGAGCGAGACGATCTACAACCGTGAACATATATTCAACGATCGGGCAGGTCGTCGTATCCGGCGTCTCCTGGCATAAGCAGCGCATCAATACGTCCGTCATCACGCCATTTCACTTTGGGTAAAAGTTTGGGCGGAGTTCCGATCTTGCCAGCGGCATCCATGATTGCATCAACCGACGAGTGTGCGGCCAGAAACTCAAGATTGGCGGTCGTTGGTGGCAACATCAGTAGCTCACCGTCATGCGCACGATTCAGAGCTTCACTTGGTGTGACCCACAAGCTGTCAACGGTTTCCTTGTCGTCATGCAGAGGTGTTTGATCATCAGGCATTGCCACGACGAAAAAACGAGTATCAAATCGACGAACTTCGCCATAAGGCGTCACCCAATGAGCGACCCACAACAATTCTTCGGTTTGGGCAAAAAGATTCTCGGTGGTCAACACACTGGTCATACTGCGTTCGCCAGCATGAACGGTGTGGCGGTAGGTCGTAAAACGCTCGTGCGATAACGCATCATCAAAACGTACCGTCACGCCCGCTGAAGTTCGGGCTAACAACACGCCGGCTTCTTCGAAGCATTCGCGGATTGCCGCGATTTCGTACGACGAATCTTCAGCATCAACTGCGCCACCAGGAAAGACATACATTCCTCCGGCGAAAGCGGCCTTGGTTGTGCGACGCATCATGAACACTTCAACACCTGTTACATCGGACTCACGCAACAACATCACTGTTGCAGCCGGCCTTATTACAACACTTGCAGGATCAAAATCAGAATTCTGTGACAAGGTCACTCCAATTCGCCACGAGGTTCTTCGGCATCGGTGTCAATGAAATCTCCAGATGTAAAACCACCTCGCTGCCGCCCTTGCGAAGAACTGCTGCCAAAACCAGTCGAGAAGAACATGCCGCCCTTCTTGGCCCGACGCATGAGGTACGTACGGAAGAAGGCGCGGGTTACTGGGAACAACATCAGGAGACCGAAAACATCTGACAAGAAACCGGGTGTTAGTAACAAGGCGCCCGCTCCCAAAATGAGGACGCCGTCGATCATTTCTTTGGTCGGAATTTTTCCCTGAGCCACTGCTTCGTTAAAACGGCGCCACACGCGAAGGCCTTCGCGCTTCACTAGCCAACTGCCGATGAAACCAACGGCGATCATGAGGCCCAAAGTGTTGAAAAAGCCGATAGCCCCACTCATCTGGATGATGGTGTAGAGCTCGGCTATTGGGGCCACGATGAACAGCAAGAACAAGATCACCCACTCACCCTAGTCAGCGAGTGACGACAAGAGATAGCGTCGCTCTTAATGACTTCTCGTCCACCCAGCGTTGATTCTTTGGCACGATCGCTCGCCCACATCGGATTACCTCATCCGTTGCTAGTTGATGCTGCTCGACAAGCAATCGCTGCAGGCGACCCACAGTTGGCCGAACAAGTAGCCCATGATATTGCGCAGTGTTTGCTTGTCCCAGTCATTAATGCCACAGGTGTTATCGCCCACACCAATCTGGGTCGTTCGCCCGTCGCTCATACTCAAACGGCTCGTGCGCAGAATCTTGAATTTGATCTCACTACTGGCCAACGCGGCAGTCGCCAAGCGGGCATCGGACAATTAGTCGCCCGCGCTTGTGGCGCCGAATCGGCGATGGTTGTCAATAACAATGCCGCCGCAGTCATGTTGGTATTGGCTGCTCTTGCTAATGATCGCGATGTTGCAGTGAGCCGTGGCGAGAGTGTCGAAATTGGTGGTGGGTTTCGTGTTCCCGAAGTGATGGAACAATCGGGCGCTCGCCTGCTCGATGTCGGCACGACAAATCGCACGCGCCTCGCCGACTACCGCAAGGCAATTGATCGCAAGACAACTGATGTCGCACTCGTTCTTAAAGTTCATCCTTCGAATTATCGTGTTGAAGGTTTTGTTGAAGAAACTTCGGTTGATCAACTTGCAACTCTTGGGGTCACCGTCGTTTCAGACATTGGATCGGGCTTGCTTGACTCGGCATGTCCGTGGCTTAGCGACGGCCCTCCGAACTGGCTAATCGGTGAACCTGCGGTCAAACAAACTTTGGCTGCAGGTGCTGACCTTGTCACCTTCAGTGGTGACAAATTGATGGGTGGAGCACAGTCGGGTTTCATTGTTGGTCGCGCCGATTTAGTACAAGCGTGCGCCGCACACCCTCTTGCTCGTGCGTTACGGCCCGGTGGTTTGGTTCTCGCTTCACTTCACAACACATTGATGTCATATCTCGCTCGGACCGCTCAAAAGGACATTCCCTTTTGGCGAATGGCTACAACAAGTGTTGGCGACCTACGCAACCGCGCTCAAGCAATTGTTCAACACTCTGGTGTTGGCAAAGTGATTGACTGCGATTCGCTCCCTGGGGCAGGCAGCGCTCCAGGTGTCACGATCAAATCAGTTGGTCTGTCCATAGAAGGCGATCATCTTGTTGCACTGCGTCGTTTCCAGCCGCCCATCATCGCTCGCGTAAAAGATCACACGACCATGCTTGATCTACGAACAGTTGACCCAACCGATGATGCAGTGTTGATCGAGGCACTTCAGAAAATCGCCTGACATGCGCATCATCGCTACAGCCGGACATGTCGATCATGGCAAATCAACATTGATTCGCCGACTCACTGGCATTAATCCTGACCGCTGGATCGAAGAACAAGAACGCGGACTCACCATCGATCTTGGTTTCGCTCACATGCAGTTACCAACCGGCGAAAACATCGCATTCATTGACGTGCCTGGTCACACCAAATTCATCGGCAATATGTTGGCCGGTGTTGGGGGAATAAACGCCTGCATCTTGGTGGTCGACGGCCACGAGGGTTGGAAGCCACAGACCGAAGAGCATTTGCGAATCATGCAACTTGTTGGGGTCACCCACGGAATCATTGCCCTCACAAAAATTGATCTCTGCGATGCTGATGATCGCGAACTTGCAATGATGGATATCGCCGATCACGTTGCCGAGACTTTTCTCCAGGATGCACCGATTCTGCAATTGAGTGCGACAACTGGCGAAGGACTCGATGACTTCATCTTTGCGCTTGATGCACTCGCGATTACTAGCAATCCTTCAATTGATCATCAGCGACCACGCCTTTTCATTGACCGAGTATTCGCCGCTAAAGGAAGCGGCACTGTTGTGACCGGAACCTTGACCGACGGTTCATTTGCTATTGGCGACAACGTGCTCATCACGCCATCAGGTCGCGAGGCCAAGATTCGCGGAATTCAAACTTTGGGCCAAGCCGTCGAAATGATTGAACCTGGTCATCGCGTGGCTCTGAATCTGTCGGGAATTGATCACTCAGAAATCATTCGAGGCAATGTGGTCATTCACGAAAATAACTGGCATCTTTCCGACCGCGTTGATGCATCGCTCCAAGTGCTTGATTCATTAAAACACGTCGTGTCACGCCGTGGCGCTTTCACCGTTCACGTTGGTTCGGACGAAATACCGACACGCGTACGAGTGCTTGGACCTGAATCGATTGCGCCGGGTCACGAAGGTCTGGTTCGATTGCACCTTTCACGAGCAGTGCCATTACTGCCGGGCGATCGTTATGTTTTGCGCGAAAGCGGACGTTCAGAAACTGTTGGCGGCGGCGAAATTCTTGATATCGCACCGAAGTTGCCCGCGTCTCGAGCGCGGCCGTCGCGTTCTGTTGATCGTGTCGTAAACGAACACAGTTGGATCACTGCGAGTTCACTCTCACTTCTCACTGGAGAAAAACGAGAAGCACAATTGGGTGAATGGATTGTGGATCCCGATGTTCTTGCCACCACCATCGCTGCTATTGAGTCACAGATCACAAAATCAGGTGACTCCGGAATCGATCTTCTTGAGTTCAACGAACGTGAGCGTTTAGTTGTCGCGACCCTCCCCCAAGTGTCAATAGTTCATGGTCGTGTCACCTTGGTAGGAGTTCATGATCCCCTTCTTGATCACCCCATAATTGAGCAATTGAAATCTGACGGTTGCGCTCCTCGCTCACCATTTGGCATCACGCCGCCAGAGTTACGGCGCCTCGCCAAGGCCGGGCTGATATTTGAACGCGAAGGTGAATGGTTTCATGTATCGGCTCTTGAAACCGCACGAACAATTGCGTCTCAGCTTCTGCACAACAATCCTGAAGGTTTCACCATGTCGCAATTTCGCGAAGCGCTTGGGGTCACTCGCAAACATGCCGTACCTCTTGCTGGCGAACTTGATGCACGAGCCATGACTCGTCGTCGAGGCGATGTACGTATTGCTGGGCCAAAACTCTGAACTCAGTGCCTCGACTCGCAACTAGTCACTTTTTTGAAGCCTTTTACTGAGATTTAAAGGCCTTCATGATCTGTTCAACCCCAGCACTTAACTCGGCGGGGATCACCCAGATCTTGCTTGCCGTTCCATTTGCAATTGCAGGAAGTTGTTGCAGGTACTGGTACGCCAAAACCTTCTCATCGGGATCTGCCGCATGTACGGCATCAAAAACCAACTTGATTGCCGCTGCTTCACCATTTGCGCGCAGAACGGCAGCCTGTGCGTCACCCTCTGCCCGCAGAATCTCCGCCTGACGTGCACCTTCAGCGGTGAGAATCTGACTTTGCTTTTCGCCCTCTGCGGTGAGAATTGCAGCACGCTTGTCACGTTCAGCGCGCATCTGCTTTTCCATTGACTCTTGAACACTTGGAGGAGGATCAATCGCTTTGATTTCAACACGATTAACGCGCACACCCCACTTACCTGTTGCATCGTCAAGGACGCCACGAAGTGCAGCATTAATTGAGTCACGCGAAGTTAGTGCCGCCTCTAAATCAAGCCCACCAACAACGTTGCGTAACGTTGTCACCGTCAACTGCTCAATTCCCTGAATGAAATTTTCAATCTCATACATCGCTGACTTGGGGTCAGTCACCTGAAAATAGATCACCGTGTCAATCGAAACAACCAAGTTGTCCTCAGTAATTACTGGTTGAGGCGGAAAGGACACAACCCTTTCACGCAAATCTAACAAAGGTCGTAAACGATCAATAAACGGAATGATGATCACGAGGCCAGCACCAAGTGATCGGTGATAACGCCCTAATCTCTCAACTATTCCTGCACTTGCTTGCGGAACAATCCTGATTGCTCTGGATAAAACAACGCCAAAGATGAGTATTAAAAAAGCCAAAACTCCATAAGAAACCATATTTAACTAACCTTTCGTTTGACTACCACGGTTGCACCTTCAATGGCCACTACTTCAACGCGAGTGCCATTTTCAATATCATCGTTAAAGCTTCGAGCGCTCCATGTTTCACCACTGAGCTTTACCAAGCCCTCATTCACAGTCACCGCAGTTAATGCGATTGCTGGCGCCCCGATCAACGCCTCAACGTTGGTCGCATGATCGGCGGGCTTCTTCTTCAAATGCTTGAGGGCAACAGGTCTTAAAAACAGAAGAGAACCCACTGCCCCAACGCCGAAGACGACTCCTTGGACAACCACATTAAATCCAGCAGCACTAGCTCCGGCGGCTAGAAGGGCAGAGAATGCAAGTGAGGCGAAGAGGAGATCAACAGTGAGCATCTCCACTACAAGCAAGACACTGGCGGCGCCAAACCACATCCAGATCGGCATCGGCTACTCCTTATCGATTAAGTGAGAAGAAATCTTCTGCCTTTTAATCTACCCCTACCCACGTACGGCGCGCCATGCAGCTGCTCATCGTTTGTGGCGGGATGATCGCCAGATCGCAATGACCACGGACGTCTTATGCGAGAAGTCCGGGCAGTCGTAGGTGTTCAAACGTTATAGATGTACCGAAAAGTCAGATTGATACGCGGAGCCACGAACTTCTTGGTCTTTGGAATGTCATGCATCCAACACGCCTGCGACAATCCACTCATCACGAGCAGCGAACCTGATGCTAAAGAAATCTGTCGCAATTCTTTGTTCTCACGATGCCGCAGACGAAAGTTGCGTTCTCCACCGAAACTCACTGACGCAATAACCGGCTCTGACCCAAGTTCGGGTTCGTCATCTGCGTGCAGACCCATCGAGTCCTGACCATCGCGATACAGATTGACTAACACCGAGTTGAATTTCGCCGATGCCGCCTCCTCGCAGCGGTGCTTAATCTCGAGCAAAGTTGGAGTCATTGGTCGAGGATCAAGTGTGATTCCCGAATACGAATACGCCAAGTCTCCATACCAACATGCCAATCGTGGCTGGGGAACTTCTTTGCCAAACAAAATGATGTTGCGCGCTTCCCATGGAGTCTCATCCATGATGCTGCGAAACATGCGCTCGCTGTCCCCTGCACCAAAAAATCCCGGACGATAAAACGCACTGCCGTCGAAAGGCAATAGTTCTTGCGGTTGCATGAGTGGCTCGTCAAAAAGGCTCATACGGTCACCACTTTTTAGGGCATGGGCAGGTCGGCAAATTGCGATTCAATAATTGAGCGATCTTCAAGATCGCTGATTCCGGCAATCAATTGCACCGTCACCATGTACACATCGCCATAGCGTTCATCATCGGCATTCAACAATGCCCGTGAATATCCCTCATGCAGTGAAGCGATCAACCAATCATCAACTGCGTTTTCAATTGCTCGCGCGATTGCCGATTCAATCAACGTCACGGCATCTTCGGCCATACCATTCACGGTGAGCGCTCGAGCGACTTGCCAATCACCAATCAACAAATTCATGGCATTGCCAATGGGCTCCCAAAGCGCACGTGAAGCCAGCGCTTCACATAATGCTCGATATGCGTCTTCTTCAGAAAGCTCGCTGCGATCAAGAATGTCAGAAGCATTGTTGTAAGCGCTGATCGCCAACATGCGTCGCGTTTGCTCTGAATCACTCATCACGAGTTCGTTAGTTTTCTTCAGTTGTCGCGGCTTCTTTGGGTCGACGTTCGCGATAATCACGCGCTCCACCTTCTTCAGGCTCGACCTGCAAAACAATTCCGTCAATGGCCACGACTCGCGCCATTTCGCCACTCTTCACTGGAGTTGCGCGGTTTGTACGGGCCTTCCAACGGGCTGGCCCGATTTGTACAGCGCCGTCAGGACTGATGTCCGAGACCGCCATACCGACTTCGCCAATCAGACGCTCGCGCCCAACTGTGGGAGTCGCAAAACGTGTCCGGGTCATGCTGGGCATACCCGAAATAAAAGTGAGAGCAATACCACCAATACCTACGAGCAGACTCAACCACGACACTTGCAGCGAATGCTGATCAACGACGGGAAACAAGAAGATCGATGAAACCGTGAATCCAACCAGACCAACGCCAGTCCAAAATCTTGGAACGCCGACTTGCACATCAACCGAGAACACAAGCATTGAGACGAACATCAAGATGAGCGCCCAGTTGCGTTCGGGCAGTTCGCCAAGACCGTAGAAAGAAAGCATCAACAGGACTCCGCCAACCACGCCCGCCACGCCAATACCAGCAGTGAAGAATTCAAAGATCAACAGCGCAAGGCCCATGATCAAGAACAGGTAAGCAACCGGCGGGCTGGCTGACGTGTGCAACATCTGTGCCCACAATCCAAGTTTGTGAAAACGAACTGTAGTGATGTCATTTGAAACGCTGCCGTCATCATTGAGGGTTTCAACGGCGGTATCAAGCGTGACACCATCAATGAGTAGTCCATCAAGCGCGTAGACCATGTTACGAATGGTGGGTGCACCTTCATCGCTGATTTCAAGTTTCAATGCTCCAGCGCGGCGAGCATCTTGGAAGCCGAGGGTTTCGGTGCGCAACTGATCGGTTGCTTCACCAAAGTCGACATCGTCGACAAGCGGTGTACCCGATTTGCCGATACGAGTGCCAGGTGCCATTCCAGTGGCATCGGCTGCTGACAAAAGTTGAGCACCAAGACCAGTGGCTTTCGAACCAGAAGGCCCGACCCAAATCGCCACTGGAACAGTCGCGTTGGCGACGCGGTTATACAGATCGCGCATTTCATCGCGACCCACTAAAGATGCCTTTGAGTTGATCTGCAGAATCAGAGCTTGGGCGCCGTTGGTTTCAGCATCAGAGATCGCGTTGTTAATCGCGTCAACGATGATGTTGTCGATAAGGCCCGACACTTGCAGCACGTCAACTGGCGCCAAACCAGTCGCCGTGACTTCGGCACTTGAGGTGACCGCCTCTTGAGTGGGCGGTTCGGTGCCCGATGACGCATGTGCCACATCAATAAAGCCGAGCACGGAGCCGACGGCAATGAAGAGGATGGCTAGTCTGCGCACGAGTGTCTCCGAAAAAGAAAAATAGTGACCCACTGTTCACCATGTCGCGGATGCTGGTGGTGGCCGGCAAGGGTGGTGTCGGCAAGACAACCGTAACGGCTGCGATGGCACGCGCCTCAGCCGATCTCGGACTTCGGGTACTGGTTGTGACGCTTAACTCGCGCCAAGGTTTAAGTGAATTGCTCGGCGGCACACCATCCGACGGGTCTGACTACGAGGGCACGACCATTTTGAGCGGGCTTGGCCCCCAAAAGACGGGCTCAATTCTGCTGCGCTCATTGACTGCCAGCGACGCCCTTGAGGACTACTTGGGCACCCAAGGTCTGGCCCGTTTGGCCAAACGCCTGGTCTCAACTGGGGTCGTGGACGTGGTTGCCAGCGCAGCCCCGGGCATCGATGACCTCTTGGTCTTGGGCAAACTCAAACATCTAGTGGGCATCGCCGGGCCCGAGGGCGACCATGACCTGATCATCGTTGACGGCCCCGCCGCTGGACATGCCATGTCCTTCTTGCAGTCCCCCGCAGCCATGGCCAAGACGATCAGCGGGGGCCCATTGCATTCGCAAGCCAACGAAGTTCTGGCCATGTTGCACGACCCCGAAAAGTGTCGCGTGATCATGGTAACCCTGCCCGAGACGACACCTGTCAACGAACTTGTTGAGACCACCGCCCTGCTCACAGATACAGTTGGGGTTCATTTCGGACCTGTTGTGATTAACGGAGTGGATCAGGCTCCTGAAATCACTGCCCTCGTGGCGAAGGATCAATTGCCTGAAGGTGAACTTGGTGATGCGGCGCGCTATCGAGCATCACGATGCGCGATGCATGCCCACGCCGTTGAACGAGTGAATCAACTTGTTGCGACTGGATCAATTTCGTTGCCGCACATAGCTAGCGCTGGTTTGTCTACGGGCGACATTAAAACTTTGGCGAAAGTTTTAAAAGCAGAAGTGACTGCACAATCATGAGTAAGAAGAATTTCCGCGATGTCATTTCAACGTCGCGCATTGTGGTGTGCTGTGGTTCGGGTGGAGTTGGCAAAACAACAACTGCTGCTGCATTAGCAATGCAAGCCGCCGAAATTGGTCGTCGAGTTGTGTTAATCACGATTGATCCGGCAAAGCGTTTGGCCGATGCACTTGGGTTATCTGACTTAAGTAATGAACCTTCGCGCGTACAACACGAATGTTCGGGCGAACTGTGGGCCATGATGCTCGATGCGCGCGCCACATTTGATGAAGTGATTCGCCGACAGTCGCGAAATAAGCAACAAGAACAGGCGATTTTGATGAATCCGTTCTATAGCAATATTGCGAGTCGTCTGTCGGGCAGTCAGGAATACATGGCGGCCGAGAAACTGTATGAGCTATTTAATGACGATCGATTTGATCTCGTGATCGTTGACACTCCCCCAACTCGTGAGGCTCTTGATTTTCTCGAGGCTCCGCAAAAACTCATGAACTTTCTTGACCACCGCGTGTATCGCTGGTTGGTGATGCCTGCTCGTGGTGGACTGCGAGTTTTGAACTTTGCGGCCCAACCAATTTTGAAAACCATCGGACGCGTCATTGGAGCCGATGTCTTGGCCGATGCCATCAACTTCTTTCAAGCCTTCGAAGGAATTGAAGAAGGTTTTCGTCAGCGAGCGCTTGCCGTTCAGACTTTGTTGAAATCACAGGACAGCAAATATGTGGTGGTCGCTTCAGCACATGACGACACCATTCGCGAAGCGATCTTTTTCACCGATGAACTGGCGCGAGTTGGCACACCGGTGACTGGACTGATCATCAACCGCCTCCAGCCCAAGTTTGGTAAGGGCTCCACGACTGCCTCAATCACCGCAGCGCGAAAGGCCGACAAAGAAGACGACACCGATCTGGCGGTGCTCCACCGCAATATGGCTCACCTGCGCCACATCATGCAGGCCGAAGAAGCCACCTTGAAACCCCTACTCGACGCCGTCGGATCGGCCTTGGTGGTGAAACTCAATCAGCGAGACCAAGACATTCATGATCTTGATGCCATCGCCGATTTGGGGCGGGATCTCGTCGCCACCACCGCCACGAGGTAGCGTTTCATCTGTGCATGTAATCCTCGCTTCCGATGCTGACTGGCTGGTCGACGAAGTCGTCGCCGCCCTTGGCGGACCCGAAACAACCTTTACCCATTGTCGCGATGGACGCGCCGTTGTCGAAGTGGTCAAGGCCCGTACCCCCGACCTAGTCATTCTCGATATGCAGATCGGCACCATGGGCGGCGTCGCTGTCACCATGGATTTACGCCTCGATGAAAGTGGCGGCACATTGCCCCATGTCGCGATCTTGATGTTGCTCGATCGTCAAGCCGATGTACACATGGCTCGCCGTAGTGGCGCCGATGGTTGGCTCGTCAAGCCGCTTGATGCACTGCGTCTGCGCCGTGCGAGCAAGGCCATCGCTGCCGGAGGTTGCTTCGCTGAAGGAATCCCCGCAGTCGACGAACCGATCATTGAAGAAGTAGTTGAAGAAATCGTTGAAGAAGTCGTTGCTGCAGAAGTTGAAGTCGCAACCGCCAACTGATTACGGGTACGCAATCCCCAACAAATCGTGAACGCGTGAACCAGCGATGCCATCGGTTGGAATCAAGTGATACCACTGAAAATTCATCACCGCACGAATCGTTTCTGGTCCGTAAGCGCCATCCACCGAGATCAAGTAAAAGCCAACATCAGATAGGGCTTGTTGTAAAGCCCTGACCCGTGGACCGATGTTTCCAAACTTGAGTGGTTCGGCTTTGCTTTCGGGTTGGTAACCCTTGTTGGTTTCGTCGCAGGGATAACCTGCAACAGCAATTTGAAGTGTCGTAAAGATAAAACTTTCGCCAGTAATTGCACCTTCAGGTTCTGGCCCATACCCATCGGGAATCGAATAGCAATAGGCATAGATCGGGTCGTACATTTTCCACGCATTGTCTTCAATGTGAAACGGAGTGACGCCTTCACATTCACCACAGTCGGGATAGTTCTGCGTGATCATCCAATCGCCGATGCATTCAAGGACGGCGAGACTTTCGATGGTCTGTCCAATCGGATTCGTCTCATTGGGATCAACCGCCGACATCAAACACTCCGGCCGAAGATCAATTGGCGATGACGGTGTTGGCATCTCGACCGAAGTCGTCGACGCGTCAGTGATCGGCACTTCTAAAACTGGGGTCGAGTCTTCGCTGCCTGAGCTCGATGAGGCCCCACATCCAGCCAAGAGGCCGACCACTGCAACACCGACACCGAAGCATCGCACCCACTGACGTTTCATCTTCGACCTCGTTTTCCGCTTGAGGTCAGAGTAAACGAAGCCAGGTGGGCAGTGGTCACCAAAAGCCGACTGTGCAGTTAGGGGAAATTGCCGAGTCCCTATAGGCTCGTTTCCTGCACCATCGGGGTGTAGCGCAGCTTGGCTAGCGCGCCACGTTCGGGACGTGGAGGCCGGAGGTTCGAATCCTCTCACCCCGACCACTGATCTCCCTGTTCAGGGAGATTTTCATCATCTTCTTATGACTACGCCGTAGCGGCAGTGGCACGAACTCGGCACGAGGCGCTGCTTCCGTCCAGTCGTCCGGTCCGTACACCGGTCGTACGGTCGTCTCATGTCACGACGACCGAAGATCATCGAAGTCCGGCCAGGAATCTGGGCGTTTAGGTTCAGTCATGGACATGACCCAGTTACCGGGCATCGCATTCAGGAACGCGTGCAGGTCGTCGGTACTCGTGCCGACGCAGAACGGGAGCTGCTGACACTGGAGCGCCAGAAGGCACTCCGGTCCTCCCCCACATCGTCGATCACTCTCAACGAAGTGCGGGGCCTCTGGGACGAGAGCACCCGGCAGCAGGGCCGACGTCGCCGGAGTACGGCTGGAATTGAGGAGAGCGCCTACCGACGTCATCTCAGCCCGCTGATCGGAGAGGTCACGCTGAGTCGGCTGGATTCACGCGCGATCACTCGCGCGTACGACGAACTGCTCAGAACCTGCAGCCCG
>LFFB01000045.1 GCA_001510335.1 Actinobacteria bacterium casp-actino2
AATGAAGGTAAGGCACTCACGCCTGCCAAGAAGCGCGAACTGCGCAACCTCATCAAAGATGGTGAAAATGCCGAGCGTTCGTTCGTGCAGTCCAACCTTCGTTTGGTCGTCTCGATCGCCAAGAAGTACCAGGCTTCTGGTCTCCCCTTGCTCGACCTCATCCAAGAGGGCAACCTTGGTCTCATGCACGCCGTTGAAAAGTTTGACTGGCGCAAAGGATTCAAATTCTCGACGTATGCCACGTGGTGGATTCGTCAGGCGATTACTCGTGGTATCGCCAACACTGGCCGCACCATTCGCCTCCCAGTCCACGCCGGAGACACGCTTGCTCGTCTCCAGAAGGCTCGCTCACGCCTGGAGCTAAAGTTTGGTCGGCAGCCAACATTGCGTGAACTCGCTGTCGAAGTTGAAATGCCCGAAGACAAGGTCACCGAAGCATTGCGCTTTGCCGCCGAACCGTTGTCGCTCAGCGAACCGCTCCGTGAAGACGGCGATGCCGAACTTGGTGACGTGGTTGAAGACCGTTCGGCTGAGAGCCCCTTCGAAGTTGCAGCCACTGCGCTGCTTCCCGAAGAGATTCAACGTCTCTTGGCTCCGCTTGACGAGCGCGAACGCGAGATTTTGAAGTTGCGCTTTGGTCTTGATCGGGGCGAACCTCGCACCCTTGAAGAGGTCGGCGAACACTTCAACCTCACCCGTGAGCGCATTCGTCAGATTGAAGCTCGTGCGATGAGCAAGTTGCGTCACCCGTCGAGCGACACCGGCGCCCGCGACCTCCTCGCCGTCTAAGCCTTACGGCGGCGTTGACGCTCCATCAGGCTGCACCAGTCCCACTGGGCACCACCCATTGCGGTGACTTCAGCGAGCATTTGCCCAACCATTGACGTCACCGGTAACGGCACATTCATTGACGCAGCTTCATCAAGCACAAGCCCGATGTCTTTACGCATCAACGTGGTCGAGAATCCGTAGTTGTATTCACCGGCCAACATTTTCTCGGCGCGATTAGCCATCTGCCACGACGCCGATGAACCTTGCAACATCACGTGAATCACTTTTTGCACATCAAGCCCGGCAGTCTCGGCAAAGTCGAGCCCTTCGGCCAATGCTTGACACACACCCACGACACAAATCTGATTGGTCATCTTGGTGATCTGCCCAGCACCTGATTCACCCATCAACGTCATGCGCGCGGCATAAGCCAACATCACCGTTTCGGCCTTCGCAAAAGCCCCTTCATCGCCACCAGCCATCACCGTGAGCGTTCCGTTACGCGCGCCATCGACGCCACCTGAAACTGGCGCATCCAAAAATGCTGCTCCAACGTCGACAACTCGAGCCGCAACAACTCGTGAACCCTCGGCTGATGTTGTTGAGTGATCAATCCACACTGTGCCCTTGGCTAGTTCGTTAACGATTCCGTCAGCAACGGCAAACAATTCGCGATCGGCGGGCAACGAGGTAATCACATACTCGCGACCTTGAACAGCATCAGTGGGGCTGACAACTGCAGCACCACCGTTTTCGGCGACCCACTTGTCAGCCATACCCGGAACAACATCGCACACCACAACATCGTGACCAGCTTTGGCCAAGTGTGCGGCCATATGCCAACCCATGCGACCAATACCAATGAAAGCAATCTTGCTCATGCTGGCACTCCTGGCTTGCCGCGATCAGCCAATGTAAATCCACCAGCGAGGCGAGCGTGCACTCGTCCACCAACACCCATGGCCAAGATCACCACCATCTCATCGGGCTTGGGTCCATCGGGAACACCAACTTCAATGGCGTCGTAATGACTGCCCACATAACTCCAATCCATATGCGTGATCGGCACATCAAGACGTGCTCCCATTCCCGCAACCTTTTTGGTTGATGGCACAATTGATGTGCCCTTACCGAGTGCAGCGCGCATGCCTCCGCCACCTGGAATATGCCACATCGCGCCATGCTCAATTTCGCCAGCCGAACCAACGATGATTCCTTTGCCGTATCCATCAATCTTTGAAGCATCACCACCAAGATGACCGATCAGAATGTTTCCGAGACGCTCACCGAGTGCGCGCAGTTCATCAACCGCTGGGCTCAGATCATCGACGTACTTGCCCACATAAGGATTAGTAACGACCGCGGCTACGGCACCCTTCATTGCGGGTTTCGCAGTAATAGGTCCATTCACCCCTGACGAATGATCATGAAAAATCTCTTCAACAATCGTGACGATCTTGCGCACTTCGAACAACATGTTCTCTCCCTAGAAAATTGATATGGCGGAGGTGGACGGGAATCGAACCCGCCGGACGAGGTTCACTCGTCCCAACCGCTTTGAAGGCGGCGGAGCCCACCAGGTACCCGGACACCTCCACTATTTAGGGTAGTCACCTCAAACCTAAAGTACGTGCTCACACTTTCCCGTCACATCAATTTTGCGGAGTTTTATGTTCACTATTTTCTCGTCTCCAAAAGGTGGCTCAGGTACGTCAGTAGCAGCCGCCAGTTTGGCAATCGTGAGTTCATCCACAACTCGCACCCTTTTGGTTGATCTCGCCGGAGATCAGGCCGCAATTTTGGGTCTCCCAGAACCTCCTGTTGGTCTCAGCGACTGGGTTAATGAAATGACTCATCACAACTTTGATGAGATTCTCATTGACTGCGACAACAATCTCTTTCTCGCGCCATCGGGCAGCTTTAATTTTGACATTCTGACCGTCAACGCTTGGAAGAATCTTTCGCAAGCCCTCGCGCGCAAAGTCGACGATGGATTCAATATCATCATTGACTTTGGCACCGAAGAGATGCCACTTGCACTCAGCAGAATTCCTCATCAGCACTACATCGTGACTCGACCTTGCTATTTGTCACTTCGCCGCGCCGTCAATATTGAAAAATCATTCTCGGGTGTCATCGTGATTCACGAACCCGATCGAGTTCTGACAACTAGCGATATCGAGTCGGTACTGAAGTTGAAATGTGTCGCCGAAGTTCCGTACTCCCGAGAGATTTCACGTCGAGTCGACTCTGGGCTCTTGAAGTCGCGCTTACCCATGTCGCTTCAAACCGCCCTCATGCCTCTCGTGCAACTTGACGTCAATTCATGAAAGCACAGCTTTTACCACCACAACTACATGAATATTTCGCTGACTCAAC
The DNA here is from genome assembly GCA_001510335.1 of Actinobacteria bacterium casp-actino2. GTDB lineage: Bacteria > Actinomycetota > Acidimicrobiia > Acidimicrobiales > Ilumatobacteraceae > Casp-actino8. Next base: position 3,151 of record LFFB01000045.1, read on the forward strand.
CGTGACCGACATCTTGGTTAATCAATCAACTGAGGTGTGGATTGAACGTCACGGAATATTGGAAAGGGGCAATGATCTTCAACCTGGTCAAATTGAAATTGCTCTTGAACGCATTCTGACTCCGCTGGGACGACGACTTGATCGCCTCTCGCCCATTGTTGATGCGCGGCTGCCCGACGGAACCAGAGTGTGTGCGGTCATTCATCCGATCGCTGTTCATGGCACCACTGCCGCGTTTCGACTCTTCCGACAGGAGGTCTTCGCACTCAATGAATTCTGCGAAGACTCCAACCAACAGTCTCTTAACGAAGTACTTCTCGAACTTTCTCAATCGCAACACAATATTTTGATCACGGGTGCAACCGGTTCAGGGAAAACTTGTCTGGTTTCTTCATTAGTTTCAGATCACAGCGGCCAGACATCGACCACAAGTGAACGCATTATCGTCATTGAAGACACCCATGAACTGGTGATATCACATCCACATACCGTGCGACTTGAAGCTCGTAATGCCACTGCCGAAGGCCGTGGCCACGTTTCGCTCGATGATCTTTTACGCTCGGCTCTTCGCCTGCGACCTGATCGTCTGATCGTTGGAGAAGTTCGCGGTCTAGAGGCTCTGACTCTCGTTCAGGCAATGAATACTGGTCATTCGCGCTGCTTAGCAACGATGCATGCCAACTCGGCATTGGATGGATTGCACCGCCTTGATCTTCTCACCATGCAGGCAGCCCCAGGTTGGACATTGCAAGATGCCCGCCACATGGTGGATTCGGCGATTGATGTTGTAATTCATATGAGCCGTCAACCGTATGGAAAACGCTCGGTCACTCAAATCGCCAAGGTCATCTCGTCGCCACCCGCCGAATCACATCCACCCCGTCTGCACTACATCTATCGCCAGCATGATTCGTAAACTTCAGATGTCTCGTTTATTCGCCCGACGACAAGCGAGGCGGCGCCTTTTACAATTCGATCTCTACGGCAACGACAATCTCATTGATGCCTTGTCATCGATGAGCCGCCACACTCGCTCAGGATTATCGCTCGCTGCTTCCTTACAGGTTTCTGTCTCCGCTCATCCATGCGATTTGCTCTTTCAACTACACAACCTAGTAACGCGCGGCTTCTCCATTGGAAGTGCCTGCCTCAAGATCCTTGATGCTTTACCAGAGTCAAAAGCAAACAGTGATCACATCATGGTGCTGCACGTGATTGCTCTAGCCAACGAAGTGGGCGGAGATATTGCGCAACAGATTGATGCACTCGTCGACACGCTTCTTGATCGATCGCAAGCAAAACTTGAACGACAAACGCAGGCTGCTACGGCTACCGCATCAATGCGGCTCATCACATGGTTGCCCGTCATTTGCGGAGCATGGATTGTGAGCGATAGTCCCGCAGTTCGACAGGTGTTACTGGCCACTCCCCTCGGCTGGGCCTGCCTCACAATTGGAGTTGGTCTGAACTTTCTCGGCCGCACTTGGACGAAACGATTGGTGCACTCATGATCGTCGTCTTTGGTCTCGTGGCTCTATTTTTCTTGTGGAGACGAGCAAAGAAGCGGTTGTTTGAACATCAAGATCGAGCTGTAACCGACGCATTTCCCGACTGCATTGACCTCTTCAGTGCCGCCCTTCGTGCCGGCTATTCACCTGCGCAGGGAATCAGTTTTCTTGGTCAACATGCGCCGCAAATTTTGCGGCTGCATTTCATTGCTGCGACACGACGAATTGACGAAGGTGAGAGATTCTCTGAGGCAATGCGGCAACTTCAAAGCGAAATCGGCCCAGTGAGCCAACCAATGTGTGAAGTTCTCATCGCCGGCGACCGACTCGGAATTCCGGTTGAAAACTTACTGTTTCAGCTCGGCAATGAAGCCCGCACCAATCGACGTCGACGTGCCGAAACTCAGGCCCGCCAACTTCCCATACAACTTTCTCTTCCCCTCGTGATGTGCACTCTTCCGTCGTTCATCATTCTGATTATCGTGCCCACCATTGCTGGCACCCTTTCGCAACTCAACATCACAGTGTGAGTGCATTCGCAGCTTTTCCGAAAGGTATTCCTATGGTGCAACTATCACGACGTATCTATATCTATTTTCTGAGTCTTACCAAACCGGTTGATACAGATCGCGACTCTGGACAAGCCACATCCGAATACGCACTGGTCATGCTCGCAGCCGCACTCATTGCTCTCTTGGTGATCGCCTGGGCTACTGGCGGCGGTGGTGCGGGAAAGATTGGCCAACTCTTTGATCGGGTGATCGACAGTGTCACCTCGAAACTTCCGTAAATCTCCAATTCATAGGGGACGTGATCGGGGGCAATCGACAGTTGAGTTCGTCTTAACGCTGCCCCTGATCATGATCGCCGTCTTACTCATCGCTCAATTTTTGGTGGTCGTCGTCGCCCAAGTTCAGGTCGTCAATGCCACACGCAATGCGGTTCGAGCAGCCGCTGTTGCTCAAGACCCCGCCACTGCCGCCAAGAGCGCCGCTCTATTTTCTTTTGGCCGCAACATCGACGTTGATACCAAAGTCACTCAACGTTGGGTCACTGTCACAGCAACGTACGAACTGAACACCGACCTTCCGTTGGTCGGTCGATTCGTACCCGACCTCACCCTTTCTTCCGACTTTTCAATGCTTCTGGAACCGCCGATAGGTTGACGAAATGAACTTGTCGAGCCACTCAACCATGATTGACGGCATATACGTCATTGGTTTCTTAGGCGAACTTGACCTGTCAACCCTCCCCCAGTTGAGCGATCTACTCAATAAGGCAATAAATCAAACTCATCAGCACATTGCCCTTGATCTCGACGGCATCACAGTTCTTGATGATGCTGCACTTGGCATCTTCTTGGGAACGGCCTCACGAATTCGCATCAAAGGGGGACAAATGTACGTGGTTTGCTCAAACCCCAAAATCGTTGATTACCTACAGCGCACCCAACTTGATCGCATCATTCCACTTGCAAATTCAGTGCACGATATTCCCCGTTCGTAACGTTTGAGGCACACTAGTTACGTGGCCGGTGCATCTCGCAAATCTAAGAGCACTGTTTGGGTTCTTGGTGACCAACTCAATCAAGATTTCGCAGCTCTTGCTCAAGCAACGCCACAGACTCATCAAATTTTGATGGTTGAAAGTTCGGCCAAGGTTCAATCAAAGAGATGGCATATTCAGCGAGCTCACTTTGTGATCACGTCCATGCGCCGTTTTGCACAAGAACTCCGCGAGGCCGGATTTAATGTTGATTACCGCAAGTCGGAAACTTTGTCTCAAGGCCTTCGCGAGCATCGAAGCGAATACTCACCGACAAGTGTCTCGGTCATGGAACCCGCGAGTTTTTCGGCACTCACAATGGTGCGCGAAAATGGGTGCGAGGTGATGCGCAGCAACCAATTCCTTTGTCATTACGAGGATTTCGCGATCTGGAAAACACAACTGCTTGAGCGACGTAAGACATTCAAGATGGAAGACTTCTATCGATGGCAACGTCTGCGTTTGAACTACCTGATGACCGATGACGGTGAACCCGAAACCGGAACTTGGAACTACGACTCCGAGAATCGGTTACCACCACCGAAAGATGGAAAGAATCAGTGGCCTGCTCCACTTGCGAGTGAACTTGACGACATTGACCGTCAGGTCATCGGCGAACTTCGCGATCACTGTGTTGGTCAATCACCAACAGGACTTTGGGCGACCAGTCGTCACGATGCACTGAAGCGACTCAATCACTTCATCGACGATGTTTTGCCCACCTTTGGTCCACACGAAGACGCCATGGTGTCAAGTAGTTGGCACGTTGCTCACTCGTTGTTGTCTCCGTATCTCAACATCGGCTTGCTCAGACCCGCCGAAGTATGTGATTCAGTGCAAGATGCCTATCGCCAAGGCCGTGTTGATATTGCATCGGCAGAAGGTTTCATTCGTCAAGTCATTGGATGGCGCGAATACGTGTGGGGCCTGTACTGGTCATGGATGCCCGAGTACGCCGAACTCAACAAACTTGGCGCGACTCGCGATCTGCCCCCACTTTTCACCGGTGCAGCGTCAACGAAAATGAAGTGTGTCTCTCAAGTCTTAAGTGAAGTTGATGCACACGCTTACGCGCATCACATTCAGCGCCTCATGGTGATCGGCAACTTGTGTCTGATCGCAGGTATCAATCCGCAACAACTCACCAACTGGATGTGGGCAAACTTCGTTGATGGTGCCGAATGGGTCATGGTCCCCAACGTTGTCGGCATGTCGCAGTTTGCTGATGGTGGACAAATGGCCACGAAACCGTATGCATCTGGTGGCGCATATATCGACAAGATGAGCAACTACTGCAAGGGTTGCCATTTCGACCGCACCAAGCGCGTTGGCGATAACGCTTGCCCATTCACGACTTTGTATTGGGACTTCATGGCCCGCCACGAAGTTGTCTTAGGCAAGAATCCACGTGTTGCTCAACAAGTTCGCGCTGCGTTCAAACTCAGTGATCTACCAGCAGTTCAAGATCGCGCAAAAGTTGTCCTCAAACAACTGAGTGCCGGCGAGTTATAAACTTTCGTTGCCATCAGGGTTTGCGTTTGCGAAAACCGCGACGATCTTCAACTTTGAGACGCGCCTTTTGTTCTTCTTCGAGTGCTGCTTCTTCGGCGACAAGTCGCTTCATACTGTCGAGTCGACGAGGATCTAGTTTTCCGGCAATGACCGCAGCATTCACTGCACAGCCGGGTTCTTCGCGATGTTTGCAATCACGAAAACGACATTTTTCAGACAACGCAAAAACATCCGCAAAGGCTCGTTCAATTCCGGTTCCGCTTGACCACAAGCTGACCGCACGAACACCCGGCGTATCAATGAGCCACCCTGCTTCACCAACAGGATCAGACGGCAAGGCAACAAGTTGAACAGCAGTTGTCGTGTGGCGCCCGCGTTGATCGCCTTCGCGTACTGCGGCGGTACTTTGAACTTGTCCACCAACCAGCGTGTTGACAATTGTGCTTTTACCCACACCACTTGCACCAAGCAGAGCAACCGTTCGATAACCCTTGGCATATTGTAAGAGTGCTTCAAGTCCATCACCACGAATGCCACTCACCACATGAATATCAACACCAGGTGCGACCGCTTCAAGAATGTCGAGACAATGCTTCACTTCAGCCGCGCTCTCCATCAGATCGAGCTTGGTCAAAATCAAGACCGGAGTCGCCCCGCTGTCAAAGGCCAGAACTAATTCGCGCTCAAGCCGGCGTTGGTTCGGCGGCGACACCAAAGCGTGCAACAAGAAGACGACATCAATATTTGCTGCGATCGTGTGCGCCTCAGCCCGCTGGCCTTCAAAACTGGCACGGCGTATAAAGGCGCTATGGCGGGGCAAGACCATTTCGACCTTTTCGCCATCGGCCGACACCACGACCCAATCGCCCACTGCCACCTCGGCCCAGATGTTGCGGACCCTCACGGGTTCGATGCCCATCGAGGGTGGCCCGTACCAAACAGTGCTCCAGCCTCGGTCAAGGCGCGACACCCGGCCAGGCAAATTGGTCCCATCAAGGGCATGCGACTGGTTTTTGGCGACTTCGGAGCGCGTTGATTCCCACGTCACATCCCATGTGACATTCCAACCAAGCGCCATCCGTGGGTCGTTCACATAGGTGACCGTAGCCTCACAAAGGCGCTCTTCCCCCGAACCAGTGCCAAAGGAACTCCCAACATGTTGTCTCGCCTCGCTCACTGGTGCTTCCGTCGTCACTGGCTCACCATCATCATTTGGCTCGTCGCTCTCTTCGGAGGCAGCACGATCGCCAACCAAGTCATGGGTGGCGGAGCCTTTGAAACTCGGTTCTCAATTCCTAATACCGAGAGTCTGCGAGCACTCAACCTTTTGCAGGATGCGTTCCCCGATTCGGACACCATTACCGACGCTCAAATCGTCTTTCGTGTGGCCCCCGAAACCACCGACGGAATCAATAACGAAGAAGTGAAATCCATCATGACCGAGGTATTCACTCAAATTGAAGCCGGCGTTGAGGGCCTGACAATTACTTCCCCATATGAGAACCCCCTATTGGTGAGTGCAACCCAACCAATTGCCTACGCCATCATGAAGCTTCCCGACGGCGACTCGCAGGCTGAGCAACAAAAAATTGGAGATGAAATTCGGGCAATCACCGAACCAATTCTTATTGAGCGCAATGCTTTGAATACCGTCAATGTTGAATTTGGTGGTGATCCGTTTGTTGAATTCGAACTTCCCGAAAGTGAAGTTGTCGGCCTGTTAGCAGCGATCATTATTTTGGTTCTCGCATTCGGATCAGTACTCGCCATGGGACTTCCGATCGCTACCGCTCTCATCGGACTCGGCACCGGAATTTCAATCGTCACTATGTTGAGTCACATCATGGAGATGCCCGACTTTGTGGTGCAGATCGGCGGCATGATCGGTATCGGTGTTGGTATCGACTACGCGCTCTTTATCGTGACGCGTTTCCGCGAGGGTCTGCGCGCTGGACTGTCTCCCGAAGACGCAACTGCAGTTGCAATTGATACTGCCGGTCGTGCAGTTTTATTCGCAGGAATTACCGTCATGGTCTCGTTACTTGGCATGTACATGATGGGCATGAAGTTCATTTACGGTCTCGCAATTGCTGCATCCACAACCGTTGGTGTGATGGTCTTGGCATCACTCACACTTCTACCCGCCCTGTTGTCATGGGTCGGTCACCGTATTGACGTGACGACTCGAGCAGCCCTGATTTCATTGATCAGTTTCTCCTCCATGTCATTAATCGGCATTATCTTTTTCGGCACATTGTCATTTATTGGTCTTGGACTTTTGCTTGCCGTCATCATTATGGCGACAAGTTTCTTGGTAAAATCGTGGCGTACTCCCATCAAGCATCGCGAGCCGAAACCAATTCAAGAACAGTTCTGGTATCGCTGGAGTCGTTTCATTCAAAACCGCCCGTGGGTGTCGCTCATCGGTGGTCTGACGGTGCTGCTGATCATGACTCTTCCACTCTTCGGAATGCGTCTTGCACTGAGCGACAACGGCAATCGTGCTGAATGGCAAACCGCTCGTCGTGCTTACGACATGCTTGCTCAAGGTTTCGGCGCAGGATTCAACGGACCATTGCAACTTGTTGCTGAAGTGACTCCAACAGATGCAGCTAACACCGCGAAGTTAGACGAGATATCGGCTGCGATTGCCGCCGATCCCGATGTCGCATATGTATCGCCTGCGAACGTCATGACTCCAGAACTCATCGTCTGGCAAGTAGTTCCCCGCGAGTCTCCACAGTCGGAAAACACATCTGATCTTGTCCACCGACTTCGCGATGATGTTTTGCCACCGGTTACCGAAGGCACTGACATGACGATCAACGTTGGTGGCTTCACTGCGATTGGCGTTGACCTCAGTGATTACTTTGCCAAACGAATGTTCATTTTCGTTGGTGCTGTTCTGCTGATGTCCTTCCTACTGCTCATGGTGGTGTTCAGAAGTTTGTTAGTTCCGCTCAAAGCAGTCATCATGAACTTGCTTTCGATCGGGGCGTCGTACGGCGTCATCGTTGCCATTTTCCAGTGGGGTTATGGCGGCAGTTTGATCGGTGTCGGAAATGCCGGGCCCATCGAACCTTTCATCCCGATGATGCTCTTCGCCATCGTCTTTGGACTGTCGATGGACTACGAGGTATTTCTTCTTTCGCGCATGAAAGAAGAGTTCGATCGAACCGGCGATAACGCGACCGCCGTAGCCGACGGTTTGGCCGCCACGGCCCGCGTCATCACCGCCGCGGCCCTCATCATGGTCGCCGTTTTCGGAAGTTTTGTGGCCGGAGATGACCGCACGATCAAGCTCTTCGGAATGGGTCTCGCCGTGGCCGTTCTTCTGGACGCCACACTCGTGCGAATGGTGCTTGTACCAGCGACGATGGAACTCTTGGGAGCCCGCAACTGGTGGATCCCCAAATGGCTAGATAAGGTCCTGCCTCGCATCAACATCGAGGGCAAGTCCCACCTCCCCCAAAAAGAAGTGGCTTGACAAACCTAGGCTCGATGCCGTAGCGCTTTATATATATGACAACCCCGACCTCCAAACCCCTCGTGATCGTTGAATCACCAGCCAAGGCCAAAACAATTGGTTCTTTGCTCGGTGCCAACTTTGACGTCCTGGCTTCGGTTGGCCATATCGCAGACCTTCCCTCAAAGGGCATGGCCGTCGACGTGGACAACCATTTCAAGCCCACCTACGAGCTGACCGAGCGCGGCGCCAAGGTGATCAAGGAATTACGAGCCCTCGCCAAGAAGGCCAGTGCCATCTATCTGGCAACCGACGAAGACCGAGAGGGTGAGGCCATCAGTTGGCACCTCATCGAAAACCTCAAGTCGGCGATCAAGCCCGGTGTGCCCGTACACCGTGTGGTCTTTCACGAAATCACCAAGACCGCCATTGACCATGCTTTCGCCACTCCCCGAAGTCTCGATGACGGCTTGGTCGACGCCGCCGAGACCCGTCGCATCCTCGACCGCTTGTTCGGTTATGAGGTGTCTCCCGTGTTGTGGCGCAAAGTGAATCGTGGATTGTCCGCAGGGCGTGTGCAGAGCCCGACCGTAAGATTGATTGTTGAGCGTGAACGTGAGCGCATCGCTTTCGTGACGGCCGGATATTGGGGCCTTGATTTAGTATCGGCGACCAGTCCGTCGTTCAAGGCGGCCTTGCTTGAAGTAGACGGCAAGCGAGTTGCCACCGGAAAAGATTTTGACAGTTTCGGTAAGGCCAAGGCCGGTGTTGTCGTTCTCACCGAATCGGTTGCGATGTCGTTGGTTGATCGCCTCAAGGGTGTCACCATCAATGTGCGCTCGGTCGAAGACAAGCCTTATCGCTCGTCGCCTAAGCCGCCATTCATGACGAGCACCTTGCAGCAAGAAGCTGGTCGCAAGTTGCGCTTGTCTGCACAACAGGTCATGCGTACGGCCCAAGGTTTGTACGAACGTGGATTCATTACATATATGCGTACCGACTCGGTCACGCTTGCTGAAGAAGCTCTCACCGAAGTTCGTGCACAAATTCGCAAGGACTTCGGCAGCGAATACATGCTTGATTCGCCACGTCGTTATGCCAACAAGGTGAAGAACGCCCAAGAAGCCCACGAAGCGATTCGTCCCACATTGCCCATGCGCTCACCCGACAGTGTGATGAGTCAACTGAGCGGACCCGACCTGGCGTTGTACCGTCTCATCTGGCAGCGCACACTTGCGTCGCAAATGCCCGATGCACAGGGTGTCACCGTGTCGATTCGTTTAGGCGGTGTTGCTGCTGCTTCTGGTGCAACATCGGCCAACGATTGTGAATTCTCAGCGAGTGGAACAACGATTACCTTCCCTGGACACCGTCGTGCTTACGAAGAGTCACGCGACGAAGATGCTGCCGACACCGAGACCGAAGCCTTGTTGCCCGTGCTCAAGTTTGGCGACGCAGTTCCGGTTCTTTCGCTTGATCCCAACGGACACGAAACAACGCCACCAGCGCGTTACACCGAAGCTTCAATTGTGAAGAAGCTTGAAGAACTCGGCATTGGCCGTCCTTCAACATGGGCGTCAATTATTCAGACCGTGCAAGACCGTGGTTACGTGTGGAAGAAAGCGCAAGCCCTTGTGCCAACATGGACGGCATTCGCAGTTGTTAGTTTGCTCGAGCAACACTTCACCGGACTCGTTGATTATCAATTCACTGCTGGTGTTGAAGAGGACCTCGACGAAATCGCCCAAAAGAAACTCGCCAAAGATAAATGGCTCCACGATTTCTATTTTGGACTCATTGCCGAGGGTCGAGAGGGCGATGCTAAAGAATTAGGTCTCAAGCGTTTGATCGCGCAAAACATTGCGGGCATTGACGCTGCAGTTGTGAACTCATTCTCGATTGGCGCCGACCCCACCACAGGCGAAGTGATTGTTGTGAAGCCTGGCAAGTTTGGTCCGTACGTCAAGCGTGGTGACGAGAACGCATCGGTTCCCGATTCGCTGACGCCCGATGAACTCACTCTCGAGATGGCGTTGCGTTTGTTGGCGATGCCAAAGAGTGATGAACCCATTGGTGAACTGAATGGTTTACCAGTGTTTGCCAAGAACGGTCGTTTCGGTCCGTACGTTCAGTGGGGTACGCAAGAAGTTCCACCCCCTGGATTCGAAAAGCCGAAAATGGTGAGTCTCTTCAAGACGATGGTTATTGATCGCATCACCATGGTTGATGCCGAACAACTACTCACACTCCCCCGAACACTTGGCGTTGACCCATCTGACGGCGAACCGATTACCGCACAAAATGGAAAGTTTGGTCCGTACCTACAAAAGGTCAAGGACTATCGCACCATTGACAACGAAGAGAAGTTGCTCACCATCACACTTGATGAAGCACTCTCAATTTACGCACTCCCAAAAGTGTTTCGCCGAGGTCGCGCCGCGTCGCCCAACAGCGGACCAATGCGCGAGTTCGGCACAGACCCCGCAAGTGGTCGTCCCGTTGTTGCCAATGACGGTAAGTTTGGTGTGTACGTCACCGACGGCGAAGTCAATGCATCGCTCGGTAAAGGTGACCGCCTTGAAGATATGTTGCCCGAACGGGCTTACGAATTGTTGGCCGTTCGTCGCGAAGTGATGATCGAAAAGGGACTCGTGCCCGGACAGAAGAGTCCGTCAAAGCGAGGAGCGCCCAAGAAGGCCGTTGCCAAGAAAGTGGCTGCTCCCAAGAAAGCCGCCGTGAAAAAAGCTGCTGCTCCAAAGAAGGCTGTCGCTAAGAAGCCAGCAAAGAAGAAGGCTGCTGCTCCCAAGAAAGCCGCTGCGAAGGCTCCTGCGAAAAAGAAAGCCCAGAAGCCCGAAGAATGAAGACTCCGGTCTACATCGCATTCGAGGGAATCGAAGGTTGTGGCAAAACCACACAGGCGTTACGTTTAGTTGCATCGTTACGTTTGCTCAATGCTGACTCGGTCTTAACTCGCGAAACTGGTGGCACCGACATTGGTGCACGAATCCGCGAGGTATTGCACGACACCGCTAACACCCATCTTGACCCCATTGCTGAAGCATTGTTAATTGCCGGCGACCGTGCACAACATCGTGCTGAAGTATTGGCACCGGCACTTGCTGCTGGCCATCATGTAGTGAGTGATCGCAGCGTATATTCGTCGATTGCGTATCAGGGCTACGGTCGGCAGTTGCCCGTTGACACGGTTCGTGCTGTCAACGACTGGGCTCTTCAATCACGCTGGCCAGACTTGGTTGTCCTACTTAATGTTCCACACGAACATGCCATGAGCCGACTTGCACATCGCGACCTTGATCGCTTTGAACAAGAGAATGGTGAGTTCTTCCAACGAGTCCGCGATGGGTTCCACACCATGGCAGCCAACGATCCACAGCATTGGGTAGTGATTGAAGCCGTTGGTGATCCTGACGTCATTGAACAAGCCGTGCGTGCAGCGGTGACCGAAAGACTCGGCATCTGACATGACAAATTCGGTCTACGACAAAGTCATTGGCCAAGAACACACGTTGGTGAAGTTGCGCGCGTTGGCCAACTCGGCTGCCCACGCTTATCTGTTTGTCGGTCCGTCCGGTTGCGGAAAAGATATTGCCGCTCGCGCTTTTGCCGCAGTGAAGTTGCAAGGATCCGAAGACCGCACGCAACGCACCGCCGACCTAGTGATGCGTGGCATTCATGTTGATGTACATGAGGTTGAGCGCGAAGGTGCGGGCATTAGTATGGAACAAGCCCGCGATGAAATCATCAAGTTGGCCGAGTGCTCTGCAGTTGAAGGTTCAACCCGCGTCATCATCGTGCATGATTTTCAGTTGTTGGCTGATGGTGCTCGCGCCTCGTTGCTCAAAACAATTGAAGAGCCAGATGGCGAGACAGTCATGATCATGCTCAGTGACGATGTTCCCGACACCATGATCACCATCGCCTCACGTTGTGTCCGAATTGATTTCCAGCCCATCACCGATGAATTGATTATCAAACAACTCATTGAGGACGGCATTTATCAAGAGAAGGCTGCTTATGTGGCTCGGGTGGCTGCGGGAGATCTTGAACGAGCCCGAGTCTTAATCAATGACCCGTCTCTTGCATCACGAACCGAACTCTTCGCCAATGTTCCGACCCGTCTGAATGGGACTACTTCGCGAGCTATTGAAATCGCTGCCGAACTGCTCAGTGCAGTTGATTCGTCATTAGCAAGCTACGAATCAAAGCAAGAGGCCGAACTTGCCGAACTTGAAGAGCGGGTCAAGTTTTTAGGTGAGCGTGGTAGCGGTCGCAGGATTCTCACCGACAAACACAAACGTGAATTGCGTCGTTATAAGACTGATGAGCTGCGTTCGGGACTCCGCATGCTCACTTTGGTGTATAGCGAAGCACTCAAGAAGCCGACCGAAGAAACTGCTCATCATCAAACTGATTCATATGTGCGAGCAGTCAAAAAGATTCGCGATGCCAGCGTGGCACTCAGTCGTAACGTCAATGAGAAGTTGCTCTTCGAGAACCTCTTGATGTCACTCCCCTCCATCAACAACTAACTCGTGATTCTGGTGTCGTTTTAATTGGTAATACCGATTAAAACGACACCAGAATCACAAA
>LFFB01000046.1 GCA_001510335.1 Actinobacteria bacterium casp-actino2
CACGTCTGGTCCATCAAGTTTGGCTAGTCGCGAATAGTGATTATGCAACTGCGACATAATCTGCAGCGGATGCCGCTCGCCCGCCGTCATCAATCGGCGTGATGCCATGAGGGCTTTTGTTGCATTTCCTCCATCAATGGCGTCGGTCAAGTCCCATGGCTTCACATCACCGCGTTCACCCAGAAACGGCTCAAGTTTTTCACGGGTAATTTTCTGCGAACCGTACGTTGACTTCAACGTGCCCGCGATGCCACCCAATCGTGCAACGTCTTCTCCGAGCCAATCAATGAGCATCGCAACGGCTGGAGCATCAAGCACCAGACCCAGGGTTGACAGTTGCGATTCCCACCACTCGCGACGATCTTTCGCCTTGGTCGGAGGAGACGGATCAATTGACTGACCGCCGCATGCCTTCAAACCATCAGCGATGGCTTTCACGACCCGACCACTACCCCACTCAAGAACTAAAAGGGTGAAGTCAGCAGCATTGTTCAAATACTCGGCCAAGACATCAAAGTCATCAACTTTAAAGTTCGATACTCCACGAGCCACGATCACTCGGGTGTCGGTAAAAAATGGCGGCGTATTTGCGGCCTCGGTGACTGCCGCCATGACGTAGTCACCATCAAATTCTTCGAGCATCAGCGATCGGTCTTGATCGCCCACAAGTTCGCGCACCTTGTCTGAGACAGCCTCGCTGACCAGAACATCGTCAGACCCATGGAACAAGAACACACTCACGTCTCTAGGTTGTCACATCGGTGCCTCATCATCAGCAAAAGAGGCGCTAGTCCAACGGCAATATCGAACCAAATCGGCAAGTCGAAGCGTTGACCAAGTGCGGCGACCGTGTCGACCCACTTCACACCGACCCCAAGCGGCCACATCAGCACCTCAGAGATCGCTTGAGGAGCAAAACCAGCGATGAGGGCAGTCGGTATTCCGGCCAGCATTACTAATCCAGCAATCGGAACCGACATCAGGTTGCACGGAATCGACATGGCACTCGGCCATCCGAAAACCAGCACCAGGATTGGCAACACTCCCAGTTGGGCAGCCAGAGACGGAGCAACCCAATCAACAACCCACCGATGATTTCTTAGGCCCCAACACTGAAGCGATGTGCGGATCCTTGGTGACAACACAATGAGACCCGAACTTCCACCTATCGAGAGCCACCAGCCCACTGACCACAACAAAAACGGATCAAGTGCGAGCAAACTGATACACGTCGCACACAGCACTTGCCATGCCTTTAGCCTTCCCCCGATAGCGAACACAGTTGCGGTGATGCCGGCCATCGTGACCGCACGAATCACCGAAGGTTCAAGGCGAGTCATTGTGGCGAACCAACCCAAAACCAAAAGTGTCAGCGTCAGACGACTCCAACGTCGAAGGCGGGTGAGTAACGGGGCCACAACCGCCATCACGAAGGCCACATTTTGGCCCGATACTGCCGTTAAATGTGCCATTCCACTCTCACGAAAACGCTCCACCATTTCGCGAGGTTGTTGCGAATCATCGCCGTACACCAAACCAGCAAAGAGTGCCGCCTGATCTCCGCTCAAAACGCGAGACCCCTGTCCGAGGGCGCTCCGCACTCGATTAGCGGCCAATTCAAATCGTGATTCACTGACGTGTGCACCAGCAGCAACGGTGCGTAAGACTTTCACTTCGAATCGCCCGACAATATGTCGCACTTGCATACGTCGGGCTCCATCACCATTTGGTTGACGCTGACCGACAACCTCAACAGATTCTCCCGATGCATGCAACGACATCCGACGCGCTGAACTTCCGTATAACCACGATTGGAAACGTTGGCCCTCAATTTCCAAGACAACGCTCACTCCACGACCAATGGGTTGAGGATCTGATTTGAGTATGGCCAAACCCGAATAGTTACCAGAGCGAACGTCTTGAACGTTCTGCCACTCAATATGGCTACGCCAGCAAGTCAAACAGCTCATCAAACACAACGTCAACAACAGCCATGGACGAACTTGCGCCCTTTGCGCCAAGACGATCAACACTCCTCCAACCGCTAAGACAAGGCACAATCGACCAAAAGAATAGAGATTTTCGCCAAGCCACACTGACGAAGTGATCAGCGAAATTGTGGAGAGTGCGAAGTAATGCAACGTTCGGTGACTAGTTTGGTCGTACTGTTGTTGACCGTGAGTCAAAGTCCGAGCATTGTTCCCGACGGCGTCGCGTACCACCGCTTGCTCGTTCGCAAATTCGGGCCATATTTAGCAGTCGCCATCTCAGCAGCGATTGGACTCGTGGCCGCACTGTTGCTCGTTGGCTCAGAGAGCGCAGTACGCGGAATTCCGGGATTTATTCTGGCCATCGTGGCGATTCCGACATTGCCACTATTCGGCGTGCCGGTCATGGGTGGCACAGTTCGTTGGTTGTTGGCCATCGTCTCAAGTGCAGCAATCTGGGCATTCATGGGCCACCTTGCTGCACAACGCTCAACCAACCGCTCAATTTCAAGCTGGCCCGAATGGCGTCGCGAATGGACGCGATTGAGTATCGGTGTTTGGGCGGGTGCGATGTTTGGTCTTGCGGTGACTGCAATTGCGCTCGGCATAAATCCCGTTTCGATGTAAAGACCCGTCACTCGATCACCATTCATGTCGTCACGAGCCCCTGCAACGCCGCGAACTTTGCTGGCCCGATACCTGGCACATTTTCAAGACCAGAAATGCTTGCGTATGGTCCGTTTTGATCTCGATAGGCCACGATTGCCTGAGCCGTTGACGGCCCAACACCTGGTAGCTCATCAAGTAAGGCGACGTCGGCTGTATTGATGTTGATCGGATATTGAACGGAGTTTGTTTCATTAGTTGCGCCGTCACTCGTTGATCCACTGCTCGAGATATTCGGCGGAACTTTCTCGCCGACAGCTGGCACATAAACTTGATGACCATCGTTCAACCGATTCGCCAAATTAATGGCGTTCAAATCAGCAATCGCGGTCGCTCCCCCAGCAAACCGAATTGCATCAACCACCCGAGCGTCACTAGGTAGGTCATAGACCCCTGGGCGCAAAACGTTTCCCGCTACGTGTACAGCAATCACCGCAACCGTCGTCGAAACATTTGGGACTGTTGTCCCAACTGCGTTTTGTGTTGATGCGACGGTGGTTGTTGCGTAGGACAACGATGATTCAATTGGCGGTGCCGGCGTGCGCAACAAGAAGAACGCACCAATGCCCACGAGTGGGATACAGATGCAGACAGTCACCATCCGACCCCACCCGAACCATGTCACCGACTTCAGTAGGTGGCGCACCAACTCGACTAAGCGCGACCACAAGTTCACGGGAAGCGATGGAGATTTTTCACCAGAACTCGGCGGTTCGGGACGCCATGATTCCACGCCTGCACCTCGCTCTTGATATCTCAGTTATGCAACTACCGAGACGAACCACCAACAGGCGTACGCCAATGCGTCGCGATCACGGTTCGGCGATCAAATTCGCGACGAACTGCCTCATTTGCCGTTGCCTCGTCCCATGCCAAAAGCGGTCCTGCAATAAATGCGACGCGCTCAAGCAACTCGCGACTTACCGAACCAATTGTGCCGATCACCAAACGACGATCGACGATGTCTGACAGTGTGCGCGCACCTTCATCGGTTACGGCGAAAATAACTTGCGCTTCAATGTCATTGCAGTTTGGCGACAACTGCTGCGCTGAATCTGGATTCTGCTGAACAATGGCGTCAAGGCGCACCCACTCGGTTCCGTACAAACGGGCGATGTGCTCACCGATATGAAGCGGAATACCGTGTTCGTTCATTGCCATAGCCGCATCGGTTATAAATGGTTCAGCATCTTCAGCCCAGGCGAATGTTCCACCAGCTGCCGCGCCTCGCGAATCAAAAGGCCGCGAGCGGACACCTTTCAGTTCATTGCTGAATAATTCATCGACCATTTCTTCGGCCGTTGCCCGTCCGGTGGTCCATTTGCCACCACCGATCGACCACAAATTGTCCACACCGTGATCGGCATGGTGATACAACTCGTGGGCACGACTCGCCGAATATGTACCTTCGTCTTGAGTTGCGCCGTCATCGTCAGTTGTTTCACGAATCAACGGACGGACACCAACCGTTGTCATCTCAACGTCGTCGGTTGTCAGTTTTAGTTCTGTGGGCGCCATCGTTGAATTCACCGTGTCCAAAATGAGGGTGACATCATCTGGGTCAACCACTACGCCTGATTCATCACCCACAATTGGGGTGTCGGTTGGACCGATAAATGATTTGCCCATCCAGGGCGACACAATCACATGTCGACCCGATTGAGCACGGGCAAATACCGCATCAGCAACTCGACCAGGACCACCTAGCGGTCGCGTCAAAATGTGAACTCCCTTAGAACGATCAACACCGACACCGGTGCCTTTACCTAGCGTCGCAAGAACCTTGTCAATCCAAGGGCCCGCAGCGTTGACAACAACCTTGCCCGTAATTGCGTAGTCACGCCCCGACAACACATCAGTGACTGCCACACCTTCAATGCGCAATCGATCAGATGATGTCGAAACAAATCCTGTGACACGCGTGTGATTTAACAACACGGCACCTGCGGCGGCCGCCGACTTCGCATATGCCAACAGCAGTCGCTCCGGATGAACGTTCAAGGTGTCGTGATACGCGAATCCACCTTGTAAACCACTCTGATCAAGCCACGGCACCGCGGCTAACAACTTTGAACGACTCAACCAGCGCGGATGAGGAATCCGCAAACTGTCTGGCGCGTGCAAATTTCGATCGAAAGCCAAAGTGTCGTATAACAAAACTCCGGCACCAATGAGCGCCGTCGGAGGTTTGCTCCAACGCCACGCTGGCATGATGAATCGAGTCTGCTCAACAAGGTGCGGTGCACCAAGTGCCAAGATGCGACGTTCGCGCAGACTTTCTCGCACGACCGCAACGTCATATTGCTCAAGGTAACGAATTCCGCCATGAATGTACTTCGTCGTCGCGGCACTGGTACCCGAACCAAAATCTCCGCGCTCAAGCAGAATCGTTTTCAGTCCACGTGAGGCAGCCTCACGAGCAACAGATATTCCCGTGATTCCACCGCCAATGATGATGACATCAAATTCTTGCTCAATATCGTTCAGCGAACGTTGGATGGCAAAAGCAGATGACGCCGAGTTCATGGGATGATCGTTTTCAGTGCAGACACCATCATTAGTACAGTCGCATAGTTAGTTTTTTACGCCAACCTGCGGTGCGCGGATCTTCAAGACCCATCACTTCAAGAATGTCAACGAACTGTTGCCGAGCTTCGTCATCAGTCTTCACTAGATCAAGCAGTTGACCCAATTGATGGTCGTAGTCATCGGGTGGACGTAGCGATAATCGTGCCGCTGCCGCGGCCTTACGCACATCTTCGGTTTCGGGCACTCGCGCTAACAACGCCAAGGCCGATTCACCCTCGCCTCGCGCAGTGAGCATGGTGGCAAGAGCAACAATGGCTGTCTCATTGCCCGGCTCGATGTCGAGCACGGCCAACAAACTCTGTTCGTCACCACGACTCAACAAAGCATTGATGTGTTCCTGGGTCGCAGTCGGGAGCATCTGTTCGACGAATTGACGAACCGCAGCCTCGGCGAGCGGACCTTGGAACTCGCTCATAATCGATCCGTCACGGAGGGCAAACATGGCGGGAACGGCCTGCACCCGAAATGCCTGCACAATGCCCGGATTCTCATCAACATTGATGCGGGCCAGCAGAACTTTTCCTTGAGTCCCAGCAACAATCGCTTCCAGAACTTGCCCAAAGGCAACACAAGCATCGCTTCGTGGGCTCCATAAATACGCCAACACCGGTCCATTAGCCGATCTGGCTAAGACCTCAGTCTCAAATGTCGCTTCAGTGACGTCAATAGCCATACCTTGACGATACCCCGCTAGCGACTTTGACCGTTCTTCAGGCACACAAGATCGGCGGTTCGTGGATACCGTACGGGGGCGTGAGTAGTGATTCGCCCAGCATCCCCGGTCTCGATATCAACAAAGTCACCGCCTGGCTTGAAGCTAACGTCGCTGGCGCAGTTGGCCCTTTCACTTTCGATGTCATTGCCGGTGGTCACTCAAATCTCACTTTCAAAGTCACTGGCAGTAACGGCCAACAATTTGTGTTGCGCCGACCCCCGCTGGGACATGTTCTCGCCAGCGCCCACGACATGGGCCGTGAACACCGCATCATTGCTGCCCTCAGTGGAACTCCCGTGCCGGTCGCCCCTGCCGTTGGCTATTGCGACAATCTCGAAGTTAATGGTGCTCCGTTCTACGTGATGTCATTCGTTGATGGGTTAGTCATCCGCGAACGTGAAGCCGCTGAACGATTACTGAGCGTTGACGCTCGTCGCCGGGCCAGTGAATCAATTGTTGACACCATGGCCGCAATTCATGCTGTCAGCCCCGAGGCTGTAGGTCTTGGTGATCTCGGTCGTCACGAGGGTTACATCGCTCGCCAACTGAAGCGTTGGTACGGACAGTGGAACCAACAAAAAACCCGTGACTTACCTAGCGTCGATCGCGTACATGATGAACTGTTGGCACGCATTCCCGAACAGGGTCCTGCCACTCTCGTGCACGGCGACTATCGCCTCGACAACTGCATGGTTGATGCGAGTGGTCAAGTCATCGCAGTTCTTGACTGGGAAATCTGCACACTTGGTGACCCAATGGCCGACCTTGGTTTATTGATGGTGTACTGGACCGGCCCCAATGACGATGCCTCGGCTTGGAATGGTTCAGCCTGCTCAACTCCAGGTTTCCTCGACCGCGCCGACCTTGCACAGCGTTATGCCGACGTCAGTGGTCGAGATATTTCACAACTTGATTTCTACACAACTTTTGCTTATTGGAAACTCGTGTGCATTCTTGAAGGTGTGTACTCGCGTTATCTCGGAGGCGCATTGGGTCAACGCGATCCAGCCGAACTTGAACCGTTCAACCAACAAGTGATTGGTGCGGCCGCAAAAGCTGAAGACATGTTGAGCCGCTTGAAATGAGTAATGAAATTCGTGATCTTGAACTTCACGGCGACTTACCGCAGTTGAATTCACCCATTTTGATTGTGATGTTGCAAGGCTGGATTGATGCAGCAGGTGCAGCCAACGATGCGATGTCGGCGATTGAAAGCCAAATTGATCCGTTGCCCGTCGCAACATTTGATCCCGATGTTTTCATTGACTATCGCGCGCGCCGTCCAACAATGGAAATTCGCGAAGGACGCAATAACGGAATTGATTGGCCGTCCATTGATCTTTACGCCGGCAAGGACACCAATGGTCGCGATGTTCTCATTTTGCGTGGACACGAACCTGATTCAGCGTGGAATCGCTTTTCGGCGGCAGTACGTGAACTGTGCTTGCGCATGAACGTTTCGATGATGGTTGGACTTGGCGCCTACCCCTTCCCCACTCCGCATACACGTCCGAGCAATTTGTCGTGTACGACACCAACGATTGAATTACTCAACAAGATTGCTTTCTTGCGCAGCACTGTTGATGTACCTGCTGGTATGACCGCGGTACTCGAACAGGTTCTTCATGACAGCGGCATTCCTTCGATCAGCGTGTGGGCGCAGGTGCCGCAATACATTCCTGGCATGACCTATCCCGCAGCCTCTCTGGCGATTCTGCGCGGTCTCGTACCGGTCGCCGACCTCCACTTTGATGGAACCGCCCTTGAACAAGAATCAGTGATTCAACGCGAACGCCTCGACCGCATGGTGTCACGCAATAGCGAACACGCCGACATGGTTGAGAAACTTGAGCAGGCCTACGACTCTTTGGTGCAAAATGTTAGCGCTGACCCGCAGCAACCACTGATGACCGAGCAGGACATTCCGTCGCCTGAAGAAATGACCGCCGAGTTAGAGGCCTTCCTACGCAACGCCAATCCTGATCTGCCCTAACGCCTCCACTAGTTTTAGGGACGTGGTCGTGTCGCCTGGGATGCGTCCAAAATGTGGAGGATCATCATGAAGGTCGACGGGGGCATCAGCGCCAATTTGCATGACGCAATCAAAAGCGCCAAAGAGGCAGAGACTGCAGGTTATTCAGGCGCTTGGACCGCCGAAACTAACCATGATCCGTTTTTGCCGTTGTTACTCGCGGCCGAGCACACCACCAAACTTGAAATCGGCACATCGATTGCCGTTGCCTTCGCTCGCAGCCCAATGACCCTCGCCAACACGGCATGGGACTTACAGGCCTACTCACAAGGCCGCTTCATTCTCGGATTAGGTAGCCAGATTCAACCGCATATCACGAAGCGTTTCAGCATGCCCTGGAGCAAACCGGCGGCTCGGATGCGCGAAATGGTTCTGGCCATCAACGCCATTTGGGATACCTGGCTGACCGGCAACAAACTTGAATTCCGTGGTGAGTTTTATACCCACACGTTGATGACTCCTATGTTCAGCCCACCAGCAAGCGATATCTCGGCTTATGGCAAGCCCAAGATTTTCTTGGCAGGCGTTGGCGAATTGATGACCGAGGTTGCCGGCGAAGTATGCGACGGATTCATCTGTCATGGTTTCACCACCGAAAAGTATCTGCGCGAAGTCACCATCCCGGCGTTAGAGCGTGGTCGCGCCAAAGCAGGCAAGACCATGGAAGGTTTTGAAATCGTCGGACCAAGTTTTGTGGTGACTGGCAATAACGATGAGGAACTCGAACGAGCCGCTGTTGGAACGCGTAAGCAAATCGCTTTTTATGGCTCAACACCCGCGTACCGACCAGTTCTCGAAATGCACGGTTGGGGCGAGGTTCAGGACCAACTAAATGTCATGTCTAAACAAGGCGAGTGGGACAAGATGGGCACGCTCATCACTGACGAAATCCTCAACACATTTGCGGTCGTCGGCTTGCCCGAACAAATCGCTCCTGAACTTCATCACCGCTATGGCGATGTCATTCAGCGCATTTCGTTCTATGCGCCTTACAGCAGCGATCCCGAACGCTGGAGCAAGGTGATGTCGACTTTGCAGTCGGCCTAACAAGTGTTTGTTTAGAAACTCTCAAGAAGGGTCTTCGACCCAAACTCGAGACCCCCATGCAGAGTGTGAACTGCATGGCGACGGCACGAATCAGGGTAAATAGTTTGATTGCTGCGATTGCAGCAGGGGCAACAATTTTTTCTTATTGCCTGACTTCACAAGCCCTCGAGGCGCAACCAACAGAAGTGCATTGCACCAATACCCTTGATTTGGCCGCACTCAGCAATTTGACCACAGTTGCCGAGGACCCCAATCAATTCGTTGCTCTCACCTGCGGTCAAGCAGACACCTCAGCACAAGCCATCACGACAGCGGTGGCCTTACGCAATCTAAATCCTTAATCAACCAATTCAAGTTCGCCCAATAGGTACGACTCACGACACTTGGCGCGCTGCAATTTTCCACTACTCGTCTTGGGCAAAGTTCCTGGCTTAACGAGCATAATGTCACGGGGTGGCAAGCCCGAAACTTCAAGTGCCGAATGGTGAATCGCTTGGCGAACTTGATCGAGCTGATCAGACTTCACTTCAGCAACAACGATCACGGTTTCTTTACCCTTGTATCCGTCAACACCGAAGGCAATGACATTCCCAGCACGAACACCTTCAATTTCACCCACAGCTCGCTCAATATCTTCAGGGAATACATTGCGACCGCCCACAATGATCACGTCTTTGATACGCCCGCAAATAATCAATTCACCGTCGAGCAAGTACGCCAAGTCACCGGTACACAACCAGCCTTCATGGAACATCTCACGGGTTGCATCAGGACGCTTGTAATAACCTGGAGTGACACTGGTGCCGCGCAATAACAACTCACCCACATGTCGTTCGGGAAGTTCTTCTCGTGTAGTCGGATCAACAACTTTCATTTCTAAACCAGGAACTGCTTTACCAAGCATCGGCAAACGGCGCACCGTCACTTCGTCGTCGTCGGTTGCATTGACAGGGCGGGCGATACGTTCGCGCTCCATCACGATCCGATCAACCGTGTCGCACTTTAAACCGCGATAACGCGGCGGAAACGCTCCACCAATTGCCACTTCGGCCATACCGAAAGCCGGGAAAATACTTCCCGCTGACAAACCAAATGGTTCTGCCGCTTTGACAAATGCTTCAACTGCTTGAGGATCAACAGGTTCCGCTCCAGATAGCGCCAATGTCAAAGATGACAAATCGAGATCAGTGGCTCGTTTCAGGGCACGAGTTGCGAGCACCCACGAGAAGTTCGGACCAGCAGTCGCTGTGCCCTTCCAGTCGCTGATCCACTGCATCCAATTGCCAGGATGCGCCATGAAATCTTGGGGTGCCGCTTGCACCAACTGCACACCGTTCAACATAGGAATCGACAAAAAGCCAACGAGGCCCATGTCGTGGTACAGCGGAAGCCACGACACCATGACTTCGTTGGTATCGAGTTCGGCAGCGGCGCAACTGGCATCGACATTGGCCGTCAAAACGCAATCAGGAATCATCACGCCTTTGGGCTCTGACGTTGAGCCGCTTGTGTACTGCAGAATCACCAAACGCTCCGGGTCATTGGCGGGAAGTTCCAAACGTTCACCAGAAGGTTTACCTGGACCTGGCATCACTGCCGCCATCGGCAAAGTTGGCGGATCACCAGGAATCGTTTGATAGAACGCAGCGAGCTGATCGTCAATCAAAACAAGTTTTGCTTCACCATGTCCAATACGCGAACGCGTACTTTCGATAAACGCATCAAGTGAAGCCATGCGCATCGGCAGCGGCAACACCATGCTCGCAACACCAGCAAGCCAGCATCCGCGAATGATCGTCATTAATTCGCGACTCGTCGGACCAAGAATTGCCACGTGATCACCGGGCACAATTCCCATGGCTTGCAATGCCGCCCCGACAGCACGAGCGTCATCGTGAATTTCGCGCCACGAGACAAACGACGGGCTATCTACTGGCGCAATGCTTTGACCCACAAAACGCACACCCGTCGGGGCGTCCGCAGACTTTTCAAGTCGTTCAATGACCGAGCCGGTTGGCAACTGACGAGTGACCGCTTGACGGCGCGCCTCGCTGAGGACATGCACCTCGTCAAAACGAGAACTTGGATTTCGGGGATCAGGCGAGTTATTCATGGTGACGGGGAGAAATTACTCGCCTGAGAGCCTCAGCGAGGAGTTCTTGTGCGTTCGGCGCCGTCGCCCCTCACCAAAAGAGTCCCCAGCAGGACTAATGCCCATATCCTTGGAGTGTTATGTCTGCGAGCACGCCCGATCACACTTCGTCCGATTCGACTACGGGCGGCGAAATCCCCCGCTTGCGATACAACGCATCTCTCGCCCAAGACATTGAACAGCGCTGGCAAGATAAGTGGGAATTAGATGGCACCTACGAAGCCCCCAACCCGGCTGGCCCGTTAGCCGAACCAGAAAAGGTTGCTGGCCGCCCCAAGTTATTTGTTCTCGACATGTTCCCGTATCCGAGCGGCGCGGGCCTACACGTTGGCCACCCACTTGGTTACATCGCAACCGACGTCTACGCGCGATACAAACGCATGACGGGTTACAACGTTTTGCATGCACTGGGTTATGACAGTTTTGGATTACCCGCAGAACAACATGCCATTGCGACGGGAGTACATCCTCGCGTTAATACCGAAGCCAACGTGGCCAACATGCGTCGTCAGTTACGTCGACTCGGACTTGGCCATGATGCTCGCCGCAGTGTGAGCACAACTGATGAAAATTTCTATCGCTGGACTCAGTGGATCTTCTTACAGGTTTTCAATAGTTGGTATGACGAAACTGAAAAGCGCGCTCGACCAATTACCGAACTTGAACAGAGTTACGCCAACGGTTCGATTGCCACCCCCGATGGACGGGCGTGGGCCGATCTCAATACAACGGAGCGACGTTCAGCAATTGATGCACGCCGCCTCGCCTATCTTTCTGAAGCGCCTGTCAACTGGTGCCCAGGTCTTGGAACAATTCTGGCCAACGAAGAAGTAACTGCCGATGGGAGTAGCGACATTGGCAACTATCCGGTCTTCAAAAAGAGCATGCGCCAGTGGACCATGCGCATCACCACGTACGCCGATCGTTTGCTTGATGATCTTGAACGGCTTGATTGGCCCGAGCCCATCAAGTTGATGCAGCGTAACTGGATTGGCCGCAGCGAAGGCGCCCGGGTCCATTTCGCAACACCTGCAGGTGATTTGACCGTATTTACCACGCGTCCCGACACGCTATTTGGTGCAACATTCATGGTGATCTCTCCAGAACACCCACTCATTGATGCATTAACAACTGAGGAGAATCGTCAAGCAATTCAGGACTACCGCGTTGCTGCCGCTGCCAAGAATCAATTTGATCGAACTGACGACACCAAAGAAAAGACCGGAGTCTTCACTGGCACTTACGCCACCAACCCCGTGAATGGTGCGCCGGTTCCGGTGTGGGTCGCCGATTACGTGTTGATGGGTTACGGTACCGGCGCCATCATGGCTGTTCCTTGTGGAGACCAACGCGACTTTGATTTTGCGCGTCGATTCAGTTTGCCGATTCCCGCTATTCAGCAACCACCGGCGGAGTGGTTCACTTCGCGAGAACTTGAAGTGCAACAAGGTTCGCAAGTTGATACTTCAACATGGCCCGAAGCTTTTATTGGTGATGGCGTTTATATCAACTCATCAAACAATGACCTGAATCTTGATGGATTGACATCGGTCGCCGAAGGCAAGTCAGCAATGAATGCTTGGCTTGAAGAACATGGTCGCGGCAATGCCAATATCAATTTCAAATTGCGTGACTGGCTTTTTAGTCGTCAGCGTTACTGGGGCGAACCATTCCCCATCGTGTACGACGAAGACGATCAGCCTGTTTCGCTACCCGACTCAATGCTTCCGGTTCTTTTGCCCGAACTTGAAGACTTTAAGCCACAAGCACTTGACCCAAATGACGATGTCACCGATCCGATTCCGCCGCTTGCTCGTAGCACCGAGTGGCGCGAAGTTGTCCTAGACCTCGGCGATGGCCCAAAGAAGTACCGTCGCGAAATCAACGTGATGCCCCAGTGGGCCGGGTCTTGTTGGTATGAACTTCGTTATCTCGACCCAACCAACACCGAGTACTTCGTTGACCCCGAAGTTGAAAAGTATTGGATGGGACCCGCCGATGGTGGCGACGGCAAGACCGGCCACACTGGCGGTGTCGACTTGTACGTCGGTGGCGTTGAACACGCAGTGCTGCACTTGTTGTACGCCCGCTTCTGGCACAAGATCTTGTTTGACCTTGGACATGTGTCAAGTTCCGAGCCCTTTTATCGCTTGTTCAATCAGGGCTATGTGCAGGCTTTCGCGTTTCGCGACCCGCGTGGTCAGCCGGTGCCTGCGAGCGATGTTGAAGAGCGCGATGGAACGTATTGGTACGAGGGCGAAATGGTTTCACGCGAATACGGCAAGATGGGCAAGAGCCTGAAGAATATCGTCACCCCTGACGAGATGTACGACGAGTACGGCGCCGATACTTTCCGCCTCTATGAAATGAGTTCTGGACCGCTCGAGGCCAGTCGTCCTTGGAACACGCGTGACGTCATCGGCATGCAACGGTTCTTGCAACGTGTCTGGCGCAACCTCGTTGACGAAGACAGCGGTCGTTCGCTAGTTATTGATACTCCACCAAGCGAAGAACTTCGCAAGTTGATGCATCGCATGATTGAAGGCATCCGTGCCGATATGGATGCGCTTCGCTTCAACACCGCCATCGCCAAGTTGATCCAACTCAACAACGCGTTGACACAAGAATCGGCAGCAGTTGATGGATCACCGCGAGAAGTAGTGATTCCAATGATTCAAATGCTGTCACCACTGTGCCCACATATCGCCGAAGAGTTGTGGCAACGACTCGGACACGATCACACCGTGACCTTCGTGCCATTCCCGGTCGCTGATCAATCGCTTCTTGTCGAAGAGACCATTGAGTATCCAGTACAAATAAATGGAAAAGTTCGTACACGACTCACGGTTCCTAACGAAGCCGATCAAGCCACAATTCAAGCACTGGCCCTTGCTGATGAAAAAGTGATTGCTGCGTTAGACGGAGAAGTGCCCAAGAAGATCATTGTGATTCCTGGCCGTATGGTCAACTTGGTTGTCTAGACATCTCGTTGAATATCACTCTCAATCACAAAGTGAGGCAGCAATGATTTCAGGAATTATTGAAGGCTTTTACGGTCCGCCTTGGAGCCATGAAACTCGCCTTAATTTCATTGACTTTCTTGCTGCACATGGCGGCAACACTTACGTGTGGGCGGCCAAGCTAGAACCTCGTCATCGCGAGTTATGGGCCGAGGCATTCACGAGCGATGAACTCGCTCAGTTCGCCGCACTCGCAACTCAACAAGATTCTGTCCAAGTTCTCATCGGTCTGACTCCGGGGTCTGACGCAACGAGTGAACAACTCATCAGCAAATTGCGACCAGCCATTGATAATGGTTGCCACGGAATTGTATTGAGCTTTGACGACTTACCTGTTCTTGATGCGGCAACGAAACATCGCGATCTCGCGAATGGTCTCATTGATCAACTCAATACCCAGGTTTGGTTAGTGCCAACTCATTACGCCGGAACAACCAGTTCGCCCTACCTAGAAAAACTCTTTGACGGATTGCACAAAGATGTTTTGGTCATGTGGACTGGCGAACATGTCGTCAATGATTCGATTTCGGCTCGCGACGCTCAACTTCGAACCGCCGTGTGCGATAACCGCAAACCCTTGTTATGGGATAACACTCCAGTCAACGATGCAATCATGAGCGAAGCCTTGCACCTTGGCCCTTACGCTTCGCGCGAATCCGCACTACGCGATGAGATCTCGGGATTGCTGCTGAATCCGATGGAGTTTGCATCGGCGTCAAAACCAACAGTTGCTAGTGGGTTGGCTTGGGCCAAAGGAGCAGATGCCTTCACCGCATGGGAATCTTTCGTTTCTCAATGCGGTTGGTCCGAGATTGCGGCCGCCACAGCATTTCCTGATGATCCCCACTGGCCAGGCGCCCGACCCAGCGACGAGTGGTGGCAGTCGGTTGCGGATATGCAACCAGAAGGTCTTGATGTTGGTTGTCAACCGTGGATTGATGCGACAAAACAAGGCGCCGAAGTTGTTGTGTCGGCACGCAAACTTCTTTCCGGTTCAGGCGACTCTGAGATGTCAATTCTTGGTCGCTTTCATTT
Source organism: Actinobacteria bacterium casp-actino2 (assembly GCA_001510335.1). GTDB lineage: Bacteria > Actinomycetota > Acidimicrobiia > Acidimicrobiales > Ilumatobacteraceae > Casp-actino8. The sequence continues at coordinate 15,245 of LFFB01000046.1, forward strand.
GGCTATCAAGTGGCGCACCTGGAAGCGACTACCAGTGCTCACGTACGGCGGCGGGCCCCGCATTCGCCCAGTCTTGACGAACGATGAAAACGGAAAGTTCGCTTATCGAAATGGAACAGTGATTTCCCCGACGTCATTGGTTGACCATGAAGTCATGCGCTGTTTTTCAGGTTCATAGGACCAAAGGAAACCTGCCATTTACCTTCATGCTGTTAAGACTTCATATAAATGCGCATTTTTTGTTGGTCGCATTT
>LFFB01000047.1 GCA_001510335.1 Actinobacteria bacterium casp-actino2
CTTCAAACCTTGCCAAATTATTGCGTACCTAAAGAGATCTACGTCGTTGACTCCATCCCTCAAACAGCACTAGGCAAAGTACGCCGCTCGGAAATACGCGCCCTGTTATCCGCTGATAACTAAAAACTTAAGACGCAGTACATTTCGTGTATGGGAAATCTCACAGGAAAAGTTGCCTTAGTTACTGGTGCGGCCTCTGGTATTGGTCGGGCGATTACTGAACGCTTTATTGCCGACGGGGCACAAGTTGTTGCGGGCGACATTAGTCAAGAAGGTTTAGATCTACTGCGTGCAGAATTTGGTGATGCAGTCAGCACTTGCTTATGCGATGTCACCCAGGAAGAAGATGTAGCCAACCTCGCCGCTTTCGGAATATCGTCTTTTGACCACATCGATACTGTCGTTGCCAACGCCGGAGCCGGAACGTACGGACTAATTACGGAACTCCCTCTTTCAGAATGGAAACGAATCATTGATCTGTGTTTGACCGGAGTGTTCCTCACTCTGAAACACGGCGGCGCTGTCATCAGCGATGGTGGTTCAATCATCAACATCGCATCCTTAAATGCAATCCAACCGTCTCAAGGAATGTCGGCTTATTGTGCGGCAAAGGCTGGGGTCTCGATGCTTACTCAAGTTGCGGCCATGGAATTCGGACCTCGCGGAGTCAGGGTCAACACAATTGCTCCTGGTCTCGTTGAGACCAATGCGACCAGTGGAATGTTTTCGGTTCCAGTCGTCATAGAAGAGTTCATCGAAAATGCAACTCTCTCGCGATTCGCTCAACCGCACGAGATTGCTTCAGTCGCAGCATTTTTGGCCTCTGATGAATCGTCCTATATGAGCGCCTCATTCATTTCAGTTGACGGCGGAGGCAACACAGGTCGCTACCCCAATCTTCCAAAAGCTTTTGGTCAAATCAAATGAGGTTCACCGAGCAAACGTTGACAGCGTCAGAGATTACTCTTTTGATTCAACTTCTGCGCCGCTGATCAGAGAAATACGAACAGTTCGAATTCTACGACCATGAACTACCACGACAGTGAAACGCCAGCCATCAAAATCAATTGCTTCGCCAACAACTGGAACATGTTCAAGAGTTCCGAAAACAAACCCTCCAACGCTGTCCCATTCTTCATCAGGAATATTGATACCTAGTTCTTCATTAACATCTGAAACACTTGTGGAACCATCAACCAAATACTGACCATCAATCAAGTGCTCAATGTCTTGTTCGTGTTTGTCGTACTCGTCAACGATTTCGCCGACTAGTTCTTCGAGACAATCCTCAAGAGTGATTAATCCAGCAATACTTCCGTATTCGTCAGCGACCACTGCAAGGTGAAACTTCTGCTCTTGCATTTCGCGCATGAGTCGATTCACTGGTTTGTTTTCTGGAATCACTACTACGCCGCGCATATGCGAGGTCACGATTGCAGAACCATGACCGCTTCGTTCTTGTCGAATGAGGTCTTTGATAAACGTGATCCCAACGACATCATCATCGTCGTTGAGAATTGGAAGACGTGAAAAACCGTGCTCAATAGCGACGTCAATGGCCTGGGTCAAGGTGAATGTCTGGGAAATCGTCACCATGTCAGGTAGTGGCACCATCACCTCGCGAGCGACAGTGTCACCGAATTCAATAATTGACTCGATGAGATCGCGTTCTTCTTCTTCAATGACATCATCGTTCATAGCTGCCTCAACGATGCCTAGCAACTCTTGCTCGTTTACAAAAGGACCTTGCTCAAGTCCTTTTCCTTTGACGATGACATTGGTTAAAGAGATCAACCAACCCGACACCATTCTCAACGGTGGAAACGACACCAACAGCTTGGTTCCGCGAGCAGTGGTTAACGCGGCGCGCTCTGGGTACAACAACGCATAAGTTTTAGGAACTGCTTCGGCCAAAACAAAAAATACAATGACGTTGAGCAGCACACCAACAGCCACACCGAGTGGGCCAAAAGCCCGAGAGGCAACCACGCCAGTTATGGTCGCTTGAACTGTTTGACACACATTGACGGACAGAAGTAACGGGTTTACCCACTTCTCGGGCTCCCCCACTAATTGCTGTAACGCCCGTCCTTGTTTGACACCACCTTCAGCCATCGCTGCAGCCTTGGGTTTTGTCATTCGGGACAATCCCATTTCTGCAAGCGACAGAAAGATCAAAAAGATCAACAGGAGAACAATGACTCCAAGCAGGGCCCAATCAAGCCCAGTGAAAGCTGCAACCATGGACAACATCATTAATCCACTTTTTGACTCTGAGTAAATTTCATCGGAATATCTCCCTGCCAATGATGCTCTTGGAGCAGTTTTCGTTCTTGCGCTTGCATGAGTTCGGTCTTTTCGGCCGTGTCATGGTCCCAACCCAAGATGTGCAAAATTCCGTGAACGACGAGTAACGCAAATTCGTCGTCAACACTTCCGGCATGCGAAGGGGCTTGCGCCACCGCAACTTCGGGGCAAATCACAATGTCGCCAAGCAGCAGCGGCAAGTCGCCTCGATCTGGCGGTGGACGATCTGGGCCACGACTGGCACCGGTCGGACCGTTAATCATTTCCAGCACTTCACCACCATCGATGGGAAACGCCAAAACATCGGTCGCTCCAGACTTGCCCATATGTTCAGAATTTAGTTCAGCCATATCGTGAACCGAAACAAAAAAGAGACTGAGTTCAGTTCCACCACGAACACCTTGATCAGCCAAAACGGCGATCGCTAACTTTTGCCAACGTTCAATGTCGACCGCAAATTCAGATTGTTCGTCGGCACAGAAAACCTCAGCCTCGGTGTCTCCACCTACTTTTACCTTTTTGCGAAATCTAGGAGGGCCCTCAATCATGGGACGTCTTCACCTGAGACTTCTGTCGTAAAGCGTCTTTAGCTTGGGTGTCTTTTTCATAAGCGGTAACGATGTCTCCCACAATACGATGCCGAACGACGTCAGACGTGTATAAATGGACAAATTCGAGCCCCTCAATATCACCAAGAAGGCGCTGCAACCCCGACAGACCGCTTCGCCCATCAGGAACATCGACCTGAGTGGCATCGCCTGTGACGACCACTTTTGACCCAAAACCGATGCGCGTCAAAAACATCTTCATTTGCTCTGGAGTTGTATTTTGCGCCTCATCCAAGATGATGAAGCTGTTGTTGAGAGTTCGTCCTCTCATGAATGCCAATGGAGCAACCTCTAAAGCCTGGCGCTCGTGCATCTTTTGCACGCCCTCTGCATCAACCATGTCAAACATGGCGTCATACAACGGACGTAGATAAGGGTCAATTTTCGCCATCAGGTCACCCGGAAGAAAACCGAGCCGCTCACCAGCCTCAACCGCAGGGCGAGTCAAAATAATGCGCTGCACGGACTTTGTTTGCAAAGCGTGCACGGCCATCGCCACGGCAAGCCAGCTTTTACCGGTTCCCGCAGGACCCACCCCGAAAGTAATCACGTTGTTACGAATCGCATCGATATAGCGCTTTTGTCCGGCAGTCTTAGGACGAATGGTGCGACCCTTCGCTCCTCGAAGGATTTCATCGGTGAGCACGGAACTTGGCTTCTCATCAGAGCGCACCATCGAAATACAACGCTTTACGACAGTGTCATCGACAATTTCTCCACGACGCAACAAAAGAACGAGTTCCTCGAAAAGACGGGACAATATCCCCGAAGATTCGCCTAAAATCGAAATCTCGTTTCCACGAACGATGATCTCGCTATCCGAGAAAGCCGTCTCTATGAGACGCAGGTGACTATCTCGGTGGCCGAGAAGCCCAGCCATCAGGTGCGAACCTTGGACAACTATCGACGACGAAGGGGATGGCGAAACCATAGACATGTGTTCTTTGCAGATTAGTCACAAATAGGCCAAGTTAGGTAAGCGACCTCAAATAGTTGGAGAAACGACATACCTACCTGAGACTTCGCCGGCCAGGATTGCGGTTAAAACCCGATCCAGGTCGTTCAATCCGATGGATTGTCCGATACTTTCCAGACCCGCTGGTTTGAGATCAGTCGCAATTCGCGACCAAATATTCTGACGGATGTCCATTGGAGTCTGCACTGAGTCAATACCTAACAATGCGACTCCACGCAAAATGAACGGCATCACTGAAGTTGGTATTGAAGTACCACCAGTCAAACCACTTGCGGCAACAGCCGAACCGTAGTTCAGTCGCTTAATAGCGTTGGCAAGAGTGTTTCCGCCGACGCAATCGACAGCCGCAGCATATGTCGTTGTTTGTAGCGGACGAGCATCATCGGCCGAGAGTTCGCTGCGGTCAATGACGCGTGCTGCCCCGAGACCAAGTAAGAAATCTGTCGCTGAAGCCTTGCCACTACTAGCGACAACTTCATAGCCACGGCCTGCCAGCATCGACACCGCCATGCTGCCAACGCCACCAGTCGCGCCGGTCACCAAGACCGGGCCAGCTGATGGTGTGAGCCCCCAGTTTTCGAGTGCAACAACCGACAATGCAGATGTGAAGCCACCAGTGCCCACGACCATTGCATCACGAGTTGACAGACCATCAGGCAATGCCATGATCCACTCGGCTGGAACACGGGCGAACTGCGAATAGCCGCCGTGTCGAGCGACACCGATGTCATATCCATGAGCAATGACTTTTTGGCCAACTACGAAATCACTTCCCGCCGCATCTACAACGGTGCCGGCAATGTCAATCCCTGGAATCATCGGTTTCAGGCGAGAAATCTTTCCGCTCGTCGTTGACGCTAAGCCGTCTTTGAAATTGACGCTCGACCATTCAACTTCAATCAACACACCGTCTTGAGCGATATCAGCATGCGTTACTGACTGAACTGACCGATGTGAATTCTCTGGATCGTTAGAAAATACAAACGCTGGGAAAGTTGAAGAACTCATAGCTTCACCTTACGACATGAGCCGCAACAACAATCAGCCGTAATTCTTTCCGACACACTCAATAACTTCGAGCGTTTGAGACTCTGTTGTTGAGGACCCTGGGATACCCAACCAGGTGACTCCCGCTTGACGAAGCGATTCGATTTGCTCACAGTGATACTCAATATCGTCAGTCTTTGATCCGATGGTGTGATCGGGATACGTTGTCAAAAACTCCAGCGATGAAGCGCGGATACCGGCCATGTCCTTCACCTCAGAAATTTGTTCACCAAGCTTTGTGATGTCGCCGATGTTTGGTGTGCGGGTCGTGTTCGAAACTATTTCGGCACTCAACATGGGCATCCAACCCTGGGCCGACGCGGCGACACGGCGTTTTGTTAACTGCGAATTTCCGCCGATCCAAATCGGGATTGGCTGTTGAAGGGGTGCCGGTCGACAAATGATCTCACGCGCCTCGTACCCGCCACCGATGAACGACACTGGCTCGCCAGACCAATACTTTGGCAAAACCTCGAGCGACTCATCAAAGAGGTCGTTGCGACGTTCAAAATCAACACCGAGGGCCTTGAACTCGCCCTTTTGATATCCAGCGCCGACTCCTAACGTGAAGCGGCCATTTGACAACAGATCCACGGTGGCGGCTGCCTTGCCCAACAAGAATGGATTGCGGTAGGGCAAAACCGTCAAGTACGTCACGAGTCGAATCCGCTCAGTGACGGCCGCAGCATGACCGAGCGCCACAAACGGATCAAGAGTTTGATGCCCCCCAGCGTCGAGCCAACGTGAGCCAGGTGCTGGATGCTCTGTAAAGGCCAGACCGTGCAATCCGTGCGCCTCAACCGCCTTGGCAACCTCGGTGATTCGACCTGCCGCCATCATGTCGCCATCGCGACCGGTGGCATCGGGGTATTGGTAAAGAAAACGCACGTACTGAGAGTACCGTTTCAGGGATGGTCAAGAGGTTCCCCTACGAGAGTGTCGCGTCATGAAAATCGGCTACACAACAATGAACACCCCGGCTGATATCGCACCGCGGATCCTTGGTCCGCTCCTTGAAGATGCTGGATTCGAGTCAATTTGGATTGGCGAACACAGCCATATTCCGGTGTCACGCTCGACCCCATATCCGACCGGCGGCGACATGCCGTGGCAATACACCACGATGATGGACCCCTTCATCAGCCTCACCCAAATTGGCGAGCACACCACACATCTGCTCTTGGGGCTCGGCGTCGCACTTCCTCTCGAGCACGATGTTTTGGCTCTTGCTAAAACCGCCTCAACTCTTGATGTTCTGAGCAACGGTCGACTGCAGTTTGGCGTTGGAGTTGGTTGGAACCAAGAGGAGTTAGCAAATCACAGCAACGTAAAATGGTCAATGAGATATCGCGCCCTTGCTGAATGTGTGGAGGCACTGCGATCTCTTTGGGTTGATGACGAGTCGGAGTTTCGTGGCGAGTACTTCAACTTCGACAAAGTGTGGTCACGACCTAAGCCAATGCAACAACCCCACCCTCCCATCTGGTTTGGTGCGGGCGGAAAGCTCGGTTCACAACACACGATTGCGTGGGCCGATGGATGGATGCCGCTTGATGTCACTTTGGGAGATGTACCAAAACGAGTCGCAAAGTTCCGCCAACTTTCAGCCGACGCAGGACGTCATGACATTCCAATTTCTATGGTCGCTTTTGGTGATCCATCCCTCGACACCTTGTTGATGTATCGAGACCTTGGGATCGAACGAGTCATCGTGGGGTCTGGTCGCTACGGATGGGAAGACCCGTCAGGTGTGCCAGCCTTTATTGATCGTTACGCGAAGATGCGCGATCAATTGTTGTAGCGGTCTTGATCTAGGACCATGCGGCAATGACATCATCAGCCGTGGCGATAGTCGCCAAAAGCGATAGCGAATTTTCTAACACCGCATCGGCGTATTCTCTCGGAACACCGCAGACGCCATCACGAACAATGATCACGTTGTAACCGAGGTCAACAGCACTCATCACTGTTCCAAAAATTCCCATGTTCACCGAGACACCCGTGACGACAAGAGTACGAATCGAGAGATTGCGCAAAATCTGATCGAGCGATGTTTGAGTAAACGGAGTGAGACCATGAATACGCGGCACAACAATGTCGCGCTCATCTGGACCCAATTCAGCAACAAGTTTCGCACCTTCTGTTCCTTGATCAATCGGGGTCGAACCAGTCTCTCGACGCAGTCGATTGTTCATCGCAAAGACCTTGCAGTTATCGGCAGCGCCGCGACCATCACCACGATTTTCTGCGACACAATGAACAACTTGAATTCCTCGGTCTCGGGCCGAGTCACAGAGGCGCCCAGCAGTTTGCCTCACCCCGACGCGTTCAACTTCATCAACCAAAGCCTTCATGAGAGCACCAGCACCCACCACGCCATTTTGCAGTTCCATCGTGAGAACAGCGGTCGTCTCTGGAACTAGTAACCCGGCAAGCCGTTTCAATTGCTTCTCATCCATGACCAAGATTGCCACACCACGCCCTTATATCTGCTAACTCTTAGGTATGACTAGTGCGCCAGACGCAAACAAACCGAGCGATATTCGCGGAACCACCCCCGACGATTACTGGAAGTCCTTCGAAGAGAAGTGGACGTCGTTGCTGACATATCGCTATCTCGAACGCGAATGGGGTTCGCTTGATAACAATGTTGCCGAAGGCCATTTCATGAAATTGCGCCACGATATGCGCAATACAACCGGCGGGATCATGGCTGCTCCCCTGTGTGTCGCATCCCCCGAGTGCGGCGGCTTCAATGACAACGTCGTCGTCCCCAATCCGCTCATTGCATCCATGCAGATTCTTGATCCGGCCCGTGACGTGAAGAAATTGATGATCCTGCCGGACAACTTGCATACAGGTCGTCGCCTGGGCTTCAGTCGGGCTCTCGTTGTTGATGCGGATCACCCCGATCGAGTGATCGCGATATCTACCGGGGTCGGGTTTTCACTTGGTGACGTGCCAGAGGGTTATCAAAAGATTGACAATCCGCCTATTGATGTCGTGGACTCTCCCGATTTACCGCCTCTGCATCAAGTCTTTAATGCTCAGAGAATTTCTCACGGGGTGTGGCAACTACCGTTACTCACTGCCGAACTTGCATCACCTGATGCAGCTCTTCACATCGGACCTCAACATATTGCGCTTGAGACTGCGTCAACCGAGTTAGCGCAAGCATTGAGTTCGGCCCAACTACAAATCAATGATTGGTACGTGATGTTCGTGAACCGCGGCAAGGTCGGACCGTTTATCACTCAGGGCGAAGCATTTGTTGGTGCCAACGGAAAAGTTGGAACACGTATGAACTTGATTGACGAAGGCGACAATCATCGAGTCGTCAGCACCTCCGCCGCAACTTTTAGTGCTGCCGCGAACTAGAGCGGCATACCTGAGATCTTGCGGAGGTTGTCACGCAACGCGAGGCGACGTTCATCGGCGGTGAGACCAGCGAAGTCACCCACCCAATCGCGAGGCGCTGCCAATCCTTCAGGGTGCGGCCAGTCGCTACCCAAAAGGATGCGATCGGCGCCAATGAGGGTGCTCAAGATTGCAATGTCATCTTCGTAGAACGGAGCGACCGATACGTTTGAGCAGAAGGTTTCAACTGGATCACGCTTATACAACTGCGGTGTTTTGCCGTACGAGCGCTTGAGGCGCTTCAACAGATCGGGAACCCAGCCGGCACCGAGTTCAACCGTGGCGATCTGCAATTTCGGCACGCGATCAAACAGACCGTGACAAATGAGTGAAGCGACCAAGTCAAACACGGGGCGCTCAATATGGACACCCATCACTTCAGTCAAAGTTGACATCTTCATGCCGGTGTACTTGAGGCTTTCACCCCAGCGCTCGAGGTAAATGCCGTAACCAGAGTCGGCGCCATGGAACGCGATCGCAACTCCAGCATCGGCAGCTATATTCCAGAAGCGGTCATACATCGGGTCAGCGAGCGAACGGAACCGGTCAGGCGCCTGCACCGGTGCCGGACGGAAGGTCACAAAACGCGCACCTTTTGAAATCGCCAACTCAAGTTCTTCTTCGGCGCGAACGGGGTCGATCAATGACATCAACGGGCCAGTCAAGATTCTGTTGTCGCGGTTGTAACCCCAGTCTTCATCAAGCCACTGGTTGTAGCTATGGAACACCGCATACAAAGCTTCGACGTCGTTAGCGAGCATTTCTTCAAGACCAAGACCGAGGCTCGGCAGCACCCATGCAAGGTCAACACCTTGTTCGATGAGCTTGGCAACACGAGCTTCACGCGAGCGAGCCGCTGGCGGAATGGGGCCCATTTCGATGATGTCGCGGATCTCTTTGCCGCCGTGGTTCTGCGCACGGAAATACATCTCGAGGGAACCAGGAACACCGACAGGATCGTACGTGGGGTTCGGGATCAAGGTCAGCAAGCGATCATTCACGAGCAACGTTTTGCGGCCGTCAACTTCAACCCAGCGCACTGCCGTTTTATGGGCCTTGGGCAAGTGGCGCGTGACCGCATCTTCGGCTTCGTAATAGTGCTGATCAGCGTCTGATAGTCCGTACGTCACGTCATCAAGAATTGGCCGAGATTCAAGAAGTGTCATGTTTTTCCCTTAAGTCAGGCGACAGCAGCAAATCTGACGCTCCGTCAGATTGTACGGTATAGAAGCGGCTAAAGATAGATCTTGCCCGTGTACGGTGACGAAGGTCCTAGAAATTGGGTCCCAAAGACAGGGACTTCGGTTCACGGTCATCCAACATCGCTGAAGGGGTTCTTATGGAGATTTGGCAGGTCATCGCCCGAGAGTCAATCCGCGACCTCGTGGCCCGCTACAACGCCAATGGTGATACCGGCCGGTTCGCCCAAGTGCGTGAGCTCTTTAACCCTGAGGCGACCATGGATATCGGAGACGGTCGGGTCTATTCGGGCATCGAAGAGGTCATGACAATCTTCACGGGCACCAAAGAAGCAACGGGATCCGCGAACGGACTCACCCACGTGCGTCACTCGACGACGACTCATCAAATTGATCTCATTGACGAAACGCATGCCAAAGGTCGTTTGTACTTCTTCGTCGTCACCGACATTGGGCTCGACCATTGGGGCCGTTACGTCGACTCGTATGTCTCGATTAACGGTCAATGGAAATTCGCGTCACGCAAAGTCACCGTTGACGGCTGGGCAGAAAACTCTCTCTTCCCCCACTAACGAAGCTTCGACGTTAACTACGTTCGGGACGGAACGCTGAACGGGGCCGTTGGACAAATTCAAAGGGCACGCCATCGGGGTCGTTCAAGAAGCAAATCCACATGTCTGGTACTGCTGTTCCTTCAAGTTCAACTTGTCGTGGCTCGCGTTCAAACTTCCAACCGTCTACCAAGAAGCGTTCATATGACGCAACAGTGTCGTCAACTCCGACAGCGGTTCGAAACAAACCCGCATGATTCGCATCAGCAGGATGTTGACCGTGTGACTTTGGATTTGTCCAATCGGTCAACACGATTTCTGCCGCTTCATCAGGCAACTTCATTCGATGCGCTCGACCGATTGCCGCCGAACCATCTGCGGCCTTCAAACCCACGAAGTCACCATCATCAAGGACATGTTCAGCGACGTCCAAGAACCCCATTCCGTGATACCACGACAATGAATCTTCAATATTGGTCACAGTGATACGAAGATGGCGCAAACGGGATTCACCAACTGGAATTGTTTCGTCTTGCATCAAGTCGACCTGTGTACCGAATGGGTCAATCAAGTTGGCCCAATTCTCGACCCACGGCGCCGATGAGCGCGACACCAAACGTGAACCAGCCGCCACCATTCTCTCAATCATTGATTCAATATCTGGCACACCAAAGCCAACGGCTTGCATCCCGACATGTGACGCATCGGCAATGGGATCCCCAATCATTTTTGGACTCACCCACTCTTGAACTTCTAACGAAGCGCTTGTCCGGGGACCGCGCTTGTCATAGACGAATGCCGCTCCGCTGACGATCTCGCCATCAATCCCCAGCAGTGACCCATCTGATGGATGGAGCGGATTGCGCATCACTTCTTTCATGTCAAGAACATTCACATAGAAATTAACCACCGAGTCGGTGTCCTCGCAGCAGTAACAAATATGCAAAAACCGACGAGAGGGGGCTTCAAAGTCAACAGTCACGAATGTGGACAGTACCTCATGACCTCCGATGACCTGACAGTATTGAGATGGATCGGGAGGAATTATGCAAGAGAAAATTGACGGTCGTCGCCTCGAAGGCAAAACCGCTTTAGTGACCGGAGCAAGCCGAGGTATCGGCGCAGCAATCGCCCGTCGCCTGGCAGCCGAAGGAGCGACCGTCGCCTGCATGGCCCGTACCCTCGATCCCGACCCTCGTTACGAGGGCACCTTGCGCGACACAGTCAATCTGATCACCGCATCAGGAGGAAAGGCCGCAGCGTTTAAAGCTGATCTATCAAGTTCGGAGGATCGCAAGAATCTCATCGACGAAGTGCATCAAGAACTCGGACCCATTGACATCTTGGTCAATAACGCCGCCGTAACTTTCTTCTTGCCCATTGATTCTTTTCCCGAAAAGCGCTTCAAATTAATGATGGAGACTCAGGTATGGGGCGCAATCGATTTAGCGCAGCAAGTCATTCCTGATATGCGTTCACGCGGCGCGGGATGGATTTTGAATATCTCGTCGCGTGCCGCTGTCAAGCCAGTGGGCCCCCCATTTGAAGCATGGTTTGCAACTGGCAATTCGTCGGTCTACGGAATGTGTAAAGCCGCTCTTGAACGTGTTTCGCTAGGAATGGCCGCCGAACTTCACAGCTCGAATATTGCGGTCAACACCTTGGCGCCATGGGACAACGTTCCGACGCCTGGTGCCGGCAATCACGACTTGGTTGAGGATTTCAAAATTGAACGCGAGGAAGTCATAGCGCAGGCAGCACTTGAGTTATGCGCAGGTGACCCGCAACGTTTGACTGGTCGCGTTGCCTACAGCCAACCTCTCTTGGCCGAGATGAGTGTTGTCGCCCGCAACCTCAATGGAGGGCCGCTTTAATGAGTTCGTTTAAACGCGGGACATGGACTAACTGGGCGGGTAATCAATCATCCCGCCCACAGTGGATCAATGAACCAGCGAGCGAATCTGATGTTGCTGACATCGTTGCTCGTGCCGCCAAATCAAACCGAACGGTGAAAGCCGTTGGTGCCGGCCACAGTTTCACGTCAACTGCACTCACTTCTGGCCATCTCATCAACATGGGTCATCTCAACAAGATCGTGCACGTTGATCGAGAGAAGAATCAGGTCACAGTTGAAGCCGGAATTCACATTTCAGAGCTCAACGAACAACTATTCGAGCTTGGTTATGCGATGCCCAACCTCGGGGATATCGCCTATCAGACAATTAGCGGAGCAATTTCCACATCAACACATGGCACGGGTTCACGACTCACAGGCATTGCTGGCCAAGTGGCGGGCCTACGACTCGTCAAGGGTCACGGCGAAGTTATTGACATCAATGATCAACAAAATTCTGAACTCCTTGACGTGGCACGAGTTGGAGTTGGCGCGCTTGGAATCGTTACTCAAGTAACGCTTAATGTTGTCCCCGCTTTTCGTCTGCGCGCAGTTGAGGGTGCACAAAAACTTGATGCGCTCATTGAGAACCTTGATGAACTTGTCGACTCGAATGAGCATTTCGAATTCTTTTGGATTCCTCACACCAGATGGGCGCTCACGAAGCGCAACAACCGCACGACTGATCCGGTACATATTCCGAGTCGTGCCAAGCAGTGGTACAGCAAAACCTTCTTAGAAAACTATGCGTTCGGTACGGTGTGTGCTCTCGGACGCATCAAGCCGAGCCTCATTCCTCGTCTTGCGACTGCCCTGCCATCAAGTGGTCAAACTGAAATCGTCGATGAAAGTTTCCGCATCTTCGCGAGTGAGCGCATCGTCAAGTTCGTCGAAATGGAATACGCCATTCCGCGTCAGTATTGCGGTGAGGCTTTGCAACGTATCCGCTCAATGGTCGACGCCAAAGGACATCTCATCTCATTTCCCGTTGAGGTTCGTTTCACCGCCAAAGACGACATCGCTCTCTCGACTGCATCCGGACGAGATTCGGCTTATATCGCAGTGCATATGTACAAAGGGATGGCTTACGAGCCCTATTTCCGCGATGTGGCTGACATTATGTCTGATTACGAGGGACGACCCCATTGGGGAAAAATGCACTTCTTGAATGACAACGAACTATCGAAGTTGTATCCGAGGTGGAATGAGTTCATAGCAGCCCGAGAAACCCTTGATCCACATCGCACGTTTGCCAATGCCTACACCGAGCAGGTTTTCGGCAAGTAGTAAGTGGTTGGAAATCTTGTCGCAAGCGCCACTAAGAAATTAGGTCAATGAATTAATGGTGATAGTTCCAGTTGAACCATTGACTGTGATGTTGGCGCCATCTGGAATCTTCTTGGTCGCGTCGGCTACAGACGCAACACATGGAATGCCCAATTCGCGACTCACGATGCTGGCATGAGATCCCACGGCTCCAAGATTTACCACGACAGCTCCAGAGGCCAAGAACAGCGGTGTCCACGAGGGATCGGTGTTGAGCGTCACCAAAATGTCACCAGCCTCAAGACCACTCGGGTCAAAGGGATCAAGAATGACTCGAGCGGTTCCGGTGTACTCGCCTGCAGAACACGCGACGCCTTTCAAGACATCGCCAACCTTGACAACGTCGCTACTCGCAACATCTCGTCGCGGCCACTTCGACAGCGGTGGCACATCAGGTCCGACAATGTACGGCGGATCAAGTAAAGCCAATGCCTGGTGATCGACAAACCGATCGGCAAGTGTTTTCTTGAACGATGCCGGATCATTCAGATACTCCTCGAGTTCTGACTCAAGCAACATGTAGATCTGCTCAGTTGCTTGTAGATGACCCGCATCGACCATACGACGACCAATTTCATCGAAGCACACTCGAACTTCGTGAATTGCCGCGATGTTGTTGCTCTTGCAACGCTCGCGAGTCGCTTGCCAAACTCCCGACGACGCATACGACGCGGCAAACGCTCCGCTCGTTTCGGGATCACCACTGAGTAGCTCCATGAATTCGTTATACAGACGTTCACGCTCTGCCGAATTACGCGCATGGGCTTTATGCGGATCGGCAGAGTCATCTTGGTGGCGCAGGCGATCAATCTGAATGAACGCAAGCGCTGGATGTGATTCGTAACTCGATGCAGCGGGGTCCCACTCATTTGGTGCTCGACCGCCATGATCAATCATGAATGTCTGCAACGCCGATGCAAACTTGGTTCCAGTGACCTTGCTCAACATCTCATTGGCAATGTCTGAATTGATAGTCCCTTTTCCGAAACTCTCATCAAACAATTTGCTCAACGACGCATCAGAACGAACGATTCGCGACAAGTCCCACAATTGAGTCGCGATATTTGCCGAGTCGACATTGCCGACCGCGCCAATCATGCGCACGCCGTCTTCGGCACGTCCGAGGGCCTCAGCGATCGCCAAAATTCCCCCAGGTCCAAATGAAGCGCCAAGGCTTGCCCACGCATGTTGTTCAAACATCGCAACCAGAAGCGGTTGCATCGTTCGTGCACGCGCCACCAACTCATGATTTGACAACGTAGAAAGGTCGGGACGGCTGCGGCGAATCTCAAGAGCTATTGCATGTTGATCTTCAACCGGTTGATGAATGACCGCACTCATGATGTAGGCCTGAGTCTCGGCCAATTTCTCGGCGTGTCGTGGTGAGTCATGCCAAGGCTCGGGCACATACGGAGGCACATCGGGTCGATCATCAAAGTAAGCAGCATCAATGGCCTCTGGACTCGCCCCAGGCATTCGCACACCCATCAGGCGAGCTTGCATCAACGAGTTATAGAAATAGCCGCCAAAACAACCGAAGGTCTCTGGTGGAGTTCCGTAGTCGTTTGCATCAAAAACTCCGAATGTCACAAAACCGTCACGACAACCGAGGACGATCCCAGACTCCCAACAAAAGGTCCAGCCCAGCGGGCTCACCGGATCAGCAAGAACATCAGCGGCATTTCCACGCGTATAGAAAGGAAATCTTTTGGTCGGAGTGCGATCAATAATCCACTTATCTGACAACATCTGGCCCCCTCAGAACGCCGACATACGAAACGTCTACTCACACTCTAATAATAAAGAGGACCAAAATCATCGGGGTTGGAGAATCATGAGATCAGGGAAAGACCAGTCGTTTATTCCGATAAATTTGGCGTTATCGGACCCCAAAAGATCATCCTCTTTTACAAATTCATTCCACTTGCGGATCCTGAAGCGATCCGTTTGTGGCAGCGCACACTGTGCGAGGCCAACGACCTCAAGGGGCGGATCCTGATCTCGAAAGATGGGATCAACGGAACCGTGGGCGGAACCCTCAATCAGG
>LFFB01000048.1 GCA_001510335.1 Actinobacteria bacterium casp-actino2
CGAGTCATCAAGCGTGATCACCGCGTTGCGTAACTGGCACCAGCAGCCTTAATGTGCTCGGCGTCAACGGCAAGAATCGCACCACTTTCAACAGCAGCGTCGGTTGCTGCATTCCATTTCGCAATGAAATCGTCGGCGGTTGGATACAAAGCCGTGAGCTCATCAGCGGTGAAACTGCGTGTCGTTCCGAAAAGCCCGCAGAAACTTCCACCGTCTTGTCCGATACCGCTTAATGCTGCTAGCGGAACATCAACGTACGGTGTTCGAATCCCACCAAGGGCATTACCTTGAGCATCTAAGTTGAACCCAGTGAGATCGGCATTGTTCTCAAGTTTGGGCATTGACTTTGGTGCAATCCCAGTGAGTACCCACGTCTCAAGTCCTTGAATCGCTGAACGCAAAACATAAGTGTGTGGGCCAGCGTTAATTGGTAATCCACATTCAATGATTCCCATGTAGATCGATGACGGCGCACCGAACTGAGCGTCAAACAACCCTTGGTCCCCATTGCCATTGCCGGTGTCCGAATCGCCGATGCCCAAGCTGTATGCATCACCATGAGCAGTGCCGGCCGCTTCCCAGCCACGGAAGAAATCGGTGTCTGGTTGCTCGGCTTTGCGATATCCGAGATTCGTTCCGACAACATCAGTTTCAGCCGAGAAGTTCAAGACCGGTCGCTTGAGATCGGTGCGAATCAGTGCGACCTCTGGACCCTTCACATCAGACGGGTCGCCAGGGTCAGCGCAATTCGTTGCGCAGTACAAGTTCGCAGCCCGTGCGCCACGACTGTGCACGAGATAGCCGTTGTACACATCGTGAGTCATTGCAACTGCATTGAGATACGCAGCCATACGGAACGCTGACTGTGATTCGCCCATGCCAATCACTGTTGTCGGCTCGAGACCTCCGAGAATTGTGTCGGCCTGGTTCCAGACAGTCGCGCCCGCTTGACTGAAGATGTCGTAGCTGTAGTTGTCGCCGGGGTGATTCAAAGTTCCGTATCGCTCGGGGTCGGCAATCTTTAATACTCGGAACTCGCCCATCCTGTTTCCGCCACCTTCAACACCAACGCGCTGAGTTGAAACTCCGACCCATACTGATCCTTGGCGGAGCATTTCAACCCATGACAATGACCAGGTCGGACCAGTATCTAATCCTGCGGTGACGTTGAGCCATTCCACATACACCGTGCCGCTGAATTCGGAAGCGGTCACTGGACGTCGCACCAAGATTCGAGTCTTGTATTCGGCGGTGTCCTTGGGGGTGACGGTCCACATGCCGTCTTCGGTTAACGGCTGATCGGACGTGTAACTGTTCGCTGTGCCGCTGATAAAGAATTCTTCTTCGGTATAACCAAAAAGCGCGCCATCAAATGCCGCAGTACCGAAAACGATTTGGCCACCACCACCGGTGACGGGGCCTTCGACAGTTGTCTCGCCTACATCGGTCATTGCTACGGGTACTGGTGCAAAAACTGTTGTCGTTGGCGCCTCGGTAGAGGGAGTTTCAGTATCGGTCACTGGAGCAGTCGAGTTGACAGTTGACGAATCGCTCGTTGAGTCATTACTGGAGCAACCAACAGCAGCCGCAACCAACATCGGAATAACAAAGAGTGCACGAATTTTCATGATGATCCCCTAATCAACAAAGCAAGTGCACAAATGTATCCCAAACACCCCCGGAATTGCGAGTCAGAAGCGGTCTGAGTGATTGCTGTGATTTGGTATTCGTGAGCCGACGCTCACGGACTACCCATCAAGTTTTGACAGGATGGCTACTATGGCTTTACCTATAGGAGAGCCTAATGAATACCCCCGATTACAGTTCGAAGTCAGCATCTGAGCACACGCGTGCTTTCAACAGCTCGGCTGCAACGCCACTCGACCCCGAAGACTTCACACGCGCGCAACGCGGCTTCATCGCAGCGCTCGAAGACACCAAAATCACCGATGCTCAAGGCCGGCAAGCCAGCGACATTGGTCGCTACGACTTCTTGCAAGGCGATGCCCCCGATACCGTTCACCCCAACTTGTGGCGCCACGCCAAACTCAATGTCAATCACGGACTCTTCGAAGTCACCGAAGGCGTGTGGCAAGTTCGCGGTTACGACATTTCCAACATCACGTTCATCAAGAGCAACACTGGCTGGATTGTTGTTGACCCACTCACCGTTGAGGCCACTGCTCGAGCTAGCTATGAGTTGATCACCAAGCATCTCGGCCACCGCCCAGTTGTTGCTGTTATCTATACGCACTCGCACGGTGACCACTTCGGTGGGGTGCTCGGAGTGACATCACAAGCTGAAGTTGATGCCGGCAAATGTCAGGTCATTGCACCGGTTGGTTTCTTGCACGAAGTCGTTGGTGAAAATGTCATTGCTGGCCCGGCAATGGGCCGTCGTGCTCTGTATCAATTCGGTCCATTACTGCCACCAGGCCCGCGCGGTCATGTTGACTGTGGACTAGGAAACTCAATACCCATTGGCCCGAACACGCTGATTGCTCCAAATCGAGACATCACATTCACTGGTGAAGAAATGGTGATTGACGGAGTGCGCGTTGTGTATCAACTCACACCCGAAACCGAGGCTCCGGCCGAGATGAACTTCTTCTTCCCCGACTTTGATGCGCTCTGCATGGCTGAAAACTGTTCACACACCATGCATAACCTGATTCCGATTCGTGGAGCGTTAGTTCGCAACTCACTGCGTTGGTCAAAGTACATCAACGAAGCCATTGAATTATTCGGCGCACAAACCAAGGTGTTGTTCACATCCCACAACTGGCCGCGCTGGGGTCATGACGACGCCGTTGAATTTCTCGCACTGCAACGCGATTTGTACAAGTGGATGCATGACCAAACAATGCGTCTCGCCAACCAGGGTCTCGTCCCTACTGAAATCGCAAGCACTCTCAAGTTGCCCGATGATTTCTTGGCGCAAGAACATACGCATGGTTATTACGGCGATCTTGTTCATAACAGCAAGGCTGTGTATCAGCGTTATCTGAGTTGGTATGACGGCAACCCAGCCAACCTCAACAAGTTGCCTCCAGTTGAAGTCGGTCAGCGATATGTCGCGCTAGCCGGTGGCGCCGACAAAGTGATTACTGCTGGGCGCGAGGCTCTCAATAGCGGCGACTATCGCTGGGGTGCCGAATTAGTGAATCATCTAGTTTTTGCCGATCCGACAAATACCGAAGCACGCGCACTTCAGGCCGATCTACTTGAACAACTCGGATACCAAAGCGAATCATCAACATTCCGCAATGCCTATTTGATGGGTGCCCAAGAGTTGCGTCATGGCACACCTACCTTGCCGGCCAGCCCAGCTCGTGCTCGCGGCATTTTGGTCGCGATGACCGTTGAACAAATCTTTGACACGATTTCAGTGCGCTTGAACAGCGAAGCAGTTGGTGGATTATCGCTGAAGATCAACTGGACATTCCCCGACATGGCCGGAACTGCCGACGAGAAGTGGGTACTCACCCTGTCGCATCGCACGCTCTATGGCGTGCAAGGTCGACATGATTCTGAAGCAGTTGCGTCAATCAGCATCAATCGTTCGTTACTCATTGACATCTTGACGCAGCAGACAACGTTCGTTGATCAGATCACTGCGGGCAACATTGTTCTTGACGGCGACGCCCAGGCATTACTGAACGTCTTTGGCAATATCGATACCAATGCCCCCGGCTTCGCCATCGTCGAACCATGATCCACTGATTAAATAGAGGTCTATGTCGACTTACTCTGCAGATCTTCGCGCCACCTATAACGCGGGCCACACTCGCCCACTCGCCTGGCGCAAACACCAGCTCGAGCAAATGATCAAGATGCTCAATGAGAACGAGACCGAATTCTTGGCTGCGCTCAAGACCGACCTTGGTAAGCCAACTGTGGAAGGGTTCATCACCGACATCGCGTTCATCACGGGCGAAATCAAGTTGATGCTCAAGAACCTCAAGAAGTGGAATAAGCCCCAGCGCGTTCCGACCCCACTTGTCACCATGCCGGCGAAGTCGCAACTCATTCCCGAACCGCTTGGCGTTGTGTTGGTCATTGCTCCTTGGAACTACCCCATTCAGTTGTTGCTCGTTCCGGCCGCTGGTGCAATCGCTGCTGGCAACGCAGTGGTCATGAAGCCGTCCGAAGTTTCGGCAGCAACGTCAGAAGTTCTCGCACGACTCGTACCGAAGTATCTCGACCAGAAGGCCATCACTCTTGTTGAAGGCGGAGTGCCCGAAACAACTGCATTGCTCGCCGAGCACTTTGATCACATCTTCTACACTGGCAACGGCACCGTTGGCCGCATTGTGATGGCCGCTGCTGCCAACAACCTCACACCAGTCACCCTTGAACTTGGTGGAAAGAGCCCCGTTATCATTGACGAATCGGCCAACGTTCATGTGGCTGCTCGCCGCATCGCTTGGGGCAAGTGGCTCAACGCAGGCCAGACCTGCGTTGCACCCGACTACATCTTGGTCAACGAAAAAGTTCGTCAACCTTTCTTGGATGAACTCGGCAAAGCCATCATCGATTTCTTCGGAGCCGATCCGCAAACGAGCGAGAGTTACGGCCGTGTCGTTTCCCCACGCCACTTCGATCGTTTGAAGTCGCTCATGACTGGCGGCAAAGTAATCATTGGCGGCGAGACCAATGCCGAGAGTCGTTACGTTGCACCAACTGTGCTGGCCGATGTTGATATGAACTCGGCACTGATGAACGAAGAGATCTTCGGACCGTTGTTGCCTGTTCTTTCCATCAACTCGACCAAGCAGGCCATTGAGTTCATCACAGCCCGCCCGCACCCATTGGCGCTGTATGTCTTTGCCGAGAACAAGTCGGTCGTGAAGGAAGTGCTCGCCAAGACCACTGCCGGCGGCGTGACCGTCAACGGAACTCTGATGCACCTCACGAGCCCGCACTTGCCATTTGGCGGCATTGGCGAAAGTGGCATGGGTGGATATCACGGCAGGTCGAGTGTGCGTTTGTTCCAGCACATGAAGCCCGTATTGAGTCGCGGAACCAAACTTGATCCCTCGCTGGCCTACCCGCCATACACCGAGAAGAAAGAAAAACTCTTCCGCAAACTCCTCTAGCCCCCCTTTGTGGTTCTGGTGCAGAATCGTTGCGTATTTCGTACCGATTCTGCACCAGAACCACAGTGATTAGCTTGGTATTGGGGTGGTTCCGCCGCTCATGATGTACTCAAGCCACCACTGCGGCGCATTATCGAGCAAGTTGCCTAAGTGCGAATAGTCGTGCCAGCGGCAGATTTTGCCGTCTCGAATTTCCATCACTGAAGTAAATGGATGCACAATCACTTCACCAGTCGGAAAGTGCCACACTTCTTTGTGTTCAGTGATCACCACATCACCTTCGGCCAACACATTGCCGGGTTGATGAACCATCTTCGAGGTCGGCCCCAGACCAAGCCGTAAGCGATCAGCGATGTTTTGTCCGCCAACGACCGGCGGCACTGCACCGACGTCCATGTATTCGGCATCGTCAGAGAATCGACTCGCGACGTCGGCCCAATCTTTGGCATACATCGAATTCCAGTGCGCTTCAGCGACGGCCTTATTGGCTTGTTCTTGTGCTCCCATGATGACCCCCAGTAATTAACGGTATGAATATCGAGAGTAGCCCATAGTTGGCGATTATCTTTAGGCACGTGTCGCTTGCTTCAAATATCTTGTCGGTTTTATTGGCCCTGGTTTGTGTTGCTTCGGCTTATGCCGATTTGAAGATGATGCCGCAGATCGTCGAGATCATGACGAAGTTGAAGATGCCGATTCGCATTATCCCGGCCCTTGGTATCGCCAAGATCGCAGATGCTGCGGGGTTGATGGTTGGGTTTAGCAACAACAACTTGCGGATCTATGCCGCATTTTGTTTGGCCGTGTATTTCGTGTTGGCCACGTGGTTCCATGTGCGTGTTCGAGACACCGTGGCGAACACGATTCCGGCATTGGCGTTGTGCTTAGTGAGTATCGCGACTTTGCTCACCAGCATCTAACGTCAGACGCAAAACTGGTGTGTAATTGTTGCGTATTTCGCAACAATTACACACCAGAATCGCAACCTAAATGAGGTTGAAGACGCTTGAAGGCGTCGGCGATTTCTTTCTCTGCGGCCTCGCGGCCTTCCCAACCACGCACGGTCGTTTCTTTGTTTGGCTCAAGCAGTTTGTAGGTCTCGAAAAAGTTGCCCACTTCATCAAGCATGTGCTCGGGCAAATCTGCGATGTCGACATAATTCTTGAAGCGCGGGTCATGCGATGGGACACATAAAACCTTGGCGTCGCCGCCAGCTTCGTCTTCCATCCAGAACACTGCAACTGGACGCACATACGGATGGCAGCCCGGGAACGTCGCTTGACCTAACCAGACCAATGTGTCAAGTGGGTCACCGTCTTCGCCAAAAGTGTTGGGGAAGAAACCATAATCAAGCGGATACTGCGTTGCAGTAAACAACGTGCGGTCAAGCCAAATGGCTCCCGTGTCGTGATTCATTTTGTATTTGTTGCGAGACCCTTGCGGAATCTCAACAATCATTTCAACTTCCATGAACAGATGCCGCTAGTGCTTCAAGCGTTACTTCCATATTCTTGCGATTGTGTTCGCTGCGATCAGCAACTCCACTCACCAAACGTCCGAGTGTGTTTGAAAATTTGCCACGTCGATCAATCCACGAATGTGTCACCAACGAACCGTTTGCTGAAGGTGCAACTTCCCACACCCAGTCGCACCAACGCGACGGACCAACCATCAATGCAAAAACAATTTTGCTGCCGGGAGCAAACTCAAAAACTTTGACCATTGTTCCCCAACTCTTTTTACCGTTTGAGTTGCGGCCTTTGAATTGCGCACCAACAGCGGGGCCAGTTGCACCCTTCACCCATTGACCGCCTTGATTTTCGGGAGACCACTCACCCATACGAGTGAGATCACTCACCAGTGCAAAAACGGTTTCGGGACTGGCATTGACTTCTTTTGTAACAACGACGGGAGCACTCATGATCAGGCTGGAACCGTCAATTGTTCCTCTTGCTTTCGAGCCGAGCGAGTGGTGTCGTTGTCTTCACCTTCGTAACGCGCAATTTCGTTCCGCCCAACGACATGCCAGTGCACTTCGTCGGGACCATCGGCCAAACGCAAAGTGCGCTGACTGGCGTACATACGAGACAACGGCGTCCACTGCGACACACCAGTTGCTCCGAACACCTGAATGGCTTCGTCAATGATTGCGCACACGCGAATCGGCACCATGGCCTTGACAGCACTCACCCAAACACGGGCTTCAGCATTGCCCATGGTGTCCATGGCCTTTGCGGCACGCAGCACCATCAAACGCATCGCTTCAAGTTCGATACGAGCCTTGGCGATCACTTCGGTGTTCTTTCCGAGGCGAGCGATCGGCTTGCCGAAAGCTTCGCGACTTAAGCCACGACGGATCATCAATTCGAGCGCACGCTCACCAGCACCAATTGAACGCATGCAATGGTGAATACGGCCAGGTCCGAGACGTACTTGCGAAATTTCGAAACCGCGTCCTTCGCCGAGCAGCATATTTGCTGCAGGCACGCGCACATCAGTGAAACGCAGATGCATGTGGCCGTGCGGAGCATCGTCTTCTCCGAAAACTTCCATAGGGCCCAAAATTTCGACTCCAGGTGTGTTCACCGGAACCAAAATTTGCGAGTGACGACGGTGCGGCGACGCGTCAGGGCTTGTCATCAACATACAAATCATGATCTTGCAGCGCGGATCGCCAGCACCCGAGATGTAGTACTTCTCACCATTGATCAACCACTCTTCACCGTCAAGTACGGCACGGCACTCAAGATTCTTTGCGTCCGATGAAGCCACATCAGGTTCGGTCATTGCGTATGCCGAACGAATTTCTCCAGCCAACAACGGCTCAAGCCACTGCTTCTTCTGTTCGGGTGTTCCGACGCGCTCGAGCACTTCCATATTGCCCGTGTCGGGAGCACTGCAGTTCATTGCTTCCGATGCGAGTGGGTTCTTGCCCAACTCAACAGCGATGTATGCGTAGTCGAGGTTTGACAAGCCTTCGCCGGTTTCGGCATCGGGCAAGAAGAAGTTCCAGAGACCGCGAGCCTTGGCTTTGGCCTTCAATGAATCGAGCAGTTCAAGCTGGCCTTCGCCGTAACCCCAGTGGTCGGCGCGACCTTCGCCAAGTTTGTAGAACTGAGCCGTCACCGGCTCGACTTCTTCGGCAATGAATTTGACGACCGCTTCGTAGAGCGGAACAACTTTGGCCGACATGGCCAAGTTCATTGCGTCGTCGGTACTGATTCCTGAGTGCATTCCGGGCTTAGGCATACTTAAACAATACTTCGTTTCGCTGAAAAGCCCCCTAACGAGCGAATTCGCGCAGAACCCGACCGGGGCGATGGCCAGTGTGTTCGCCCTGCTGGGTCACGACTTCGCCATTCACGATCGTGGCGGCATAGCCCCGAGCCTTGATTCGGAAACGGCCCTTTTCGCCCGGGAAGTCATGGACGTATTCGGGGTACTCGGTTTGCAGCTTTTCGGGATCAAACACGTTGATGTCGGCAAATGCCCCGACTTTCAAAGTCCCACGGTCAACTAATCCCAGGACAGCGGCCGGCTTGGCGGTCAATTGGTGAACCGCCTTTTCAAGGGTCACAGCCTTGCGATTGCGATACCAATACGACAAGTAGAACGTCGGGCTATCGGCATCACAAATCTGGCCAGCATGCGCACCCGCATCGCCCAAACCTGGAACAACGGCATCGAGTTGCAAGAAGGCTTCCATTGATTCGGTATTGCGATTAAAGAACCACGCGTTGTACAACTCACGGCCTTCACTTTGCAGCAAACGATCAACGATCAGTTCAACTGGTGTTACGCCTGCTTCAGCCGCGAGCACTGCAACCGACTTCGGGTTATCAACGTTGTAGTTCGGCAACTCATCAAGACCTAATGGGAAAATCTTGGCCGCGTCATACCACGTGCCTTTACGGTTTCCTTCTTCAAGCAATTCGGCACGACGAACTGGGTCACGCAAAACATTCAAACGTTCTTCGACAGTTGGCAACTTCATCATGTCGTTCCACACCCGACCAGCAACAACCGGAGTCTGCTTCAGACCCATCAAGGTTCCGCCGGGACGGGTTTGTGTCGCTGAAGAAATGCGACCCAAGTTGTCATTGATGTTGGTGAAGAAACTATTCATGCGTTCAACCGAACGAAGATCTCCGTCACCCGCGCCACCCGAGAACAAAACGTCGCCAGCATGTTGTGCCATCTCGCGCAACAAAGTGAACTCATATTCAGCTTTAGTGGCGAAATCATTGACTGCTTGGAAGATTCCGCCACCTGCGCGATTCATTCCGTCGGCAATGGCTTTGTACTCATCAATCTTCGCGTATGTGCCAGGGACACAACGCCCGTCCGGTACGACGTGCAACAAAATGCGCGATGTTGAGAATCCAACTGCTCCGCCGGCGACTGACTCTTCAGCGATATCGGCCATGCGGCCAAGCTCTTCAGGTGTTGGCTCTTCGTCACTCAACGAACGATCGCCCATGACTTGTGAACGGATCGCGCAGTGACCAACCAAACCAACAACATTCAACGCGGGCTTGAGTCGTTGCACTGAATCGAGATACTCGGGATAGGTCTCCCAGTCCCACGGCAGGCCTTCAAGAATTGATTGACGTGGAATGTCTTCGACACTTTCCATCATCTCGGCTAAGAATTCGCGATCTTGTTCAACAACTGGCGCAAAAGTAACGCCGCAGTTGCCCATCAGTACCGTGGTGACACCGTGCCATGAACTTGATGTCATATACGGGTCCCAACCAACTTGCGCATCAAGGTGAGTGTGCAAGTCAACAAATCCTGGCGACACAGTTTTGCCCGTTGCATCAATTTCGCGGGTAGCGGTGTCAGATGACAGATCACCAATCGCCACGATGCGATCGCCAGTCACGGCCACGTCAGCACGAAACGAGGCCTTGCCCGTTCCGTCAACAACTGTTCCCCCACGAATGATCAAGTCGTAATTCATACGTCCCCAATTGAATTTGTGAACTTCAAACTTCACATTAGAGCGTCACCCACATGGATGGTTCACCTAGAGAGCTAAAAGTCTCGCTCCGTTGTCAAAATAGAAGGCTGATCGTTCTACATCACTGACCGCGGACATACTCGCCTCAAAGCGACGAATCGGATCGTCGGTTCCCTCATGGTGGGGATAATCCGAAGAAAAAGCCACCATCTGCTCACCGACTTGCTCGATGATCCAACCCACGTCCTCACCAGCGAACGGACTCACAACAACCTGTCGGCGCAAATAATCGGACGGACGCATCAATAAATGCGAAAGGTCCTGGATGTTCTTGAATGCTCGGGCACCTGTGTCAATGAAGTGCAAAAACGAGGGCAACCATGTGGCACCTAGTTCTGTGACACCAATCCGCAGCTTCGGAAATTTTTCGAGTACTCCGTCGTAGACAAGCGAAGCCAGGAAAAGTTCTCCTGGATAACCGATCGCCATATACGACAACGGGTCGCCTGGTGCATCAGAACGAAAATGCCTCATGTCGCGACCGTTATCGAAAAATACCTTCGGCACGGGCCTGTAATTTTGATCGGCACCTACATGCAGAAAAACTGCGATATTTGCTTCCTGAAGCGCCGCCCACACAACATCAAAATCAGGATGAGTAAACGAGTGTTGATGAGAAGCAGGGATTGAATCAATCAAGACTGCCGTAACTTTGTTTGCCACCGCTTCGGCGATCAAATCAAGCGCAATCTCCGGACCAAATTCAAATGGAACGTAGGCAGATGCGAGCAATCGAGGGTCTTGGCAAAAATCGAGCATGCCGCGGTTCATCGCCCGTACTGCTTCGGGGCGTACTGAAGTTGGCGTTTGCATGATTTGCTCAAATGATCCAGTCGGAAAAATCAGTTGGCAATCAAAACCCAATAGATCTAATGCCTGGCGACGTTCATCAACGTCCCAACCACCGAACGACATCCAGCCTTTACGTGGCATTGACATAAACTCACTCGCAAGTTTGCTTTGAAGATTCTCATCGTTTTTTCGTTGGTCGTAGTCGCGATACGAATCATCTAACAATTGATCGAAGTTTGAATCACCTACGCCCAATTCAGGAATCTGATCTTGTGCCGCCGCCGATGCATACGAACGCAACCAGCCTTTGGGCTCAAGAATGTGGGCATCAATGTCGACGATGCGACGCCCAGCAGCATAAGTTGAAATCATGGTTTCCCCCTAATGAGAAAACTACAGCGAAAGTTTGCGGAAGACTAGCGAAATTTAGTGATCTACAGAATTGCTGCGGCCGCAGACATTGAGGCCTCGCGACGCTCAACCTGGCGACGAGCCACTTTGCCAACTCGCTCAATGTATTTGAACATTGAATCGCGGGCTTCTTCGGCGGCTGACGACAAGCCTTCTACCTTGTCAATGGCCCACTGACGAAACACCAACGGCATGATGATTTTTTCGTGATGAATCGCGAAGTCATAAATGCCGACATGGGCGATGGCCTTGGCGTGCTCGACGAATCCGGGAATACCGGTTCCGGGCATGGCGAACGTCATGATCTGGCGCTTCAAAGCCTCAATGGCGGCCGAAGGATTCAGTTCAATGAGCTTGCTCACCAAGTCACGATAAAAGAGGTGGTGTCGGTTTTCGTCGGTCGACAATTTCATCATCACGTTGTATCCGACTGGGTCGTTCAACATGGTTCCGGTGTTGCGATGTGAAATACGCGTGGCAAGTTCTTGCATTGCCACGTAGCACATGCCGTCAACTGGCGAATCAGGTTCGGGCACAATCGCGCTACTCACTTGAGCCATGCGACCATCTTCGAGAGTCTTGGGGTCGACGAGTCCACTGACGGTGATGTAATCACGCATCACGATGGCATGACGACCTTCTTCGGCAGTCCAACGTTGTGCCCACGCACCCCACGCCGAGTCGCCGCCAAACATGCGCGAGATCGTTCGGGTGTACCACGGCAAGTTGTCTTCGGTGAGCAAGTTCACGAGCAACGCCGAACGCACGCCCTGGGGCAAAGGTTCCTCGCCAAAGGTAAATCCGTCGCTTGCCAATCGTGCGGCGCGATTCCACGGGACTTGCTCGTGCGGATACCAGTCTTCGGCCGAATCTAAATGCCGATTGAGAAGACGTTCTGCCTCTGGTTCAAGTTCAAGCAAAATCGTTTCATTGGTCACCCCTACAACTTAAACGCTCCGACAGGGCGGAGGTAGTCTCCAACGATTTTTTTGAGCCATGCGTCCTCGACCGTTTAGGGTTTGTGAATGAGTGATTATTGGAAAAGTTCGTGGTCAGGCGAAGATGGCGGACCAAAAAGACAGCAAATTGCCGCAAATGTGTCGATTCCACGAATTTTGAATGCCAAACAGCTTGAGGTTGTCTCTCGGGACGCATTGGCGATGACCATGCCAATTGTTGGACCAAAAGACGAACTATTTCTTCAACGGGTCATGCCCGGGCTTGATTCGGTGGCGTGGGTCGAAAAAATCGATTCATTGACGCTTGAAACAATTATTCAATCCGAACAACTTGCGGGCGGCCCGATGTGGCCTGGTGGCATGGCTGCCCACGCCAATGGTTCGTTATATGTGGTGTTCGGAAATCACGCGCATCGCTTGTCAACAGATCTTTCTGTTATCGCTTCTCGTGAACTGCCGCGAGTTCGTCCCTACAACAGCTTCGTCATCTTGCCGACGGGTCATATTGCGACAAAGGATTTTTCTGGCCCGCTTCCTGGTCAACCAAACGGCACTCTGATGGACAACACCGAGTTGTTGATACTTGATCCGGAAGATTTGCGGATCGTGGCTCATCTCAAACTTGCCGAACCTTCAATCGCCCGTCTCTCTGCCGACGGAAACAATATTTATGTCGTCGGCGATCATTCACTGATTCGAGTCATCTGGAATGGAGAGTCGCTATCTGTTGACGGAACATTCAATGCTCGTTATCGAACCATTGATGGTCAAACCTTTGGGTGGGACACGGTGATCACCGATGACGATGCTTGGTTCTTAGATAACGGCGAAGGCACCCAGTTATTTACCGGTTCATTTCGTGGTGTGGGCATTTCAACAGCACCACTTCACCTCGTGCGCGTCAACAAACAGACTGCTCATGTCACGTTGACCGAGATATGCGGCTTACCCAACGGCATTGTTGCCAATCCGCCAGTGGTGGATACGACTCGACAAATCGTCGTTGGTTTTGACAGCGGCAACGGAGTCATCAGCGGGTTTGACTACGACGAAAACTCGGTGACTTTACGTTGGTCCCACGAGCAAAATCATGCCTGCCACATGTTGCTCATTCCCGAGACTGGCCAAATCGTGACGGCCGACTATCGACCCGAACTTGGCTGCGAACAAGTTGTCGTTCTCGACATCACGACTGGTACTGAAGTCGCTCGGGTCTCGACGACAAGCCCCATTCAGTCGGCAGTTTTTCCAGCCATTGGTCCACGCGGCGACATCTACTGGTGCAGCATGACCACCATTACCCGCATCTCGGTTCGCTGACTCAAAATACGCCGTTCGATTCGTGGCATGATTTCGGCGTGACTCAACTGACTCCAGGAACCCAAGAGTGGCTCGACCAAGTCGTCGAAGACATCGTCGAACCAGATCTACCTATTCTCGATCCACACCACCACATGTGGCCTCAAGGCCAGGGCTTGCCGTACACGCGAAACGATTTACATCGTGATGCCGGCGCTGGACACAATGTTGTCAAGACAGTGTTTATGGAATGTGGTTCAGCGTACAACCGTGAAGCGCCCGAACACCTACGTTCGCTCGGCGAGACGAAGTACATCGCCGATGAAGCATTCAGCGACCCGAATCCGCTGATTTCCGGAATTGTGAGTCATATTGATCTTCGTCGAGATGATCGCGATGAGTTGCTCGACATGCATGTTGAAGCAAGCCGCGGATTGTTTCGTGGTATTCGTGATGCACTCGCACTCGCCACTCATCCTGAAGCGATGATGATTCCGGGACACTCGATGAAAGATTTGTATCTTGATCCAGATTTTCGGCGCGGAGTAGCACGACTTGGTGAACGAGGATTTACGTACGACTCATGGCACTACCACCACCAAAATCGCGAGTTCTTAGAACTCGCTCGCGCGACGCCAGGAACCACCATGGTTCTTGATCACTTCGGAACACCAGTGGGCGTTGGGCCATACGCATCACAACGCGACGAAATCTTTGAGCAGTGGAAGAAAGACATCACCGAGATCGCCAAGTGCCCCAATGTCGTTGCCAAGATCGGTGGGCTTGCGATGCCCGATAACGGCTTTGGTTGGAACACCGCCACTCGCCCACCGACATCTGATGAATTCATTGCGCAACAATCGCGTTACTACTTGCATGCAATTGAATGTTTTGGTCCTTCGCGATGCATGCTCGAATCAAACTTTCCCGTTGATCGATTGTCATTGTCGTACGAAGTCTTATGGAACGCATACAAAAAAATGACGAGCAGTTTCTCAGCCTCTGAACGCGCCGATTTGTTCTACAACACCGCCGCCCGCACCTACAACATCTCACTCCCCTCGTGAAACTGGTGCAGAATTGTTGCGAAATACGCAACGATCCTGCACCAGAAGCACAGGGTTATAGGGAGTTTAAGAAGTCGTCGATGAGGATGACGTGGCGCAAGACCGATGTGCGCCAATTATGTATCCACTGTGGCGGAGAGTCGTCTACAACCATTTTCACGTAGGCGCGCAACATATCGGGCAAGTTTTCAACTTGAGGTGCAAGTTCGGCGTATAAACCAAAGTCGCTTGACGCTTGATGACCGGCTTGGTCAATATCCACACGACGCGACAATGCACCAACACGATCCGTTCGGGCAGATAACAAACCCCATGCCTTGTCCGCATCGGTAGTAGGTGGGGTTGTCTTGTCGTTGTTCGCGACCACCATCAACACTGGCGAGGCAGTTGTTGCAAACATCGCTTCCGGCAAAATACGCGTATACCCCTGCGCCAAAACTGCTGCTCGCACCCGCACATCAGGCGTGAATTCGTGGAGCGTTGACACCGTTGCTAATGCCGTCAGCCCGCCATAACTATGTCCACCGACTGC
>LFFB01000049.1 GCA_001510335.1 Actinobacteria bacterium casp-actino2
GCCGCAACGCAAATCTTGAAAGAGACAAGTTGGCTGACCTACGTCGTATTGATTCGGTTGAGGGCAACGCACTAGCCGAACGAGCGGACATTATCGATAAAGCAACTCTCATCATTCAAAATATGCTTGACGATGTCACCGCGCAAGTTCCGACCGGAATTGACGATGCGAAGTTGATGGAGCGGTGGAGAGGTCTCTATCAAGATTGGATCGACGGCAGAGTCGTGTACACAGCAAAACTGCGTGTGGGAGAGAATGCGCCATTTGCTGAGTCCATGCTTGAAGGCTCGCCAATATCCGATTCGATCAATGACTTCACAACAAATAATCGCATGAAGTCGTGTGGCGCAGCGTTGGACTTGGCCGTTTAGAAGTCAACGACTATTTAGTTGTCCGCGTCTTTTAGTTATCAATGTCTTGCCAGTGGTTATCAACGAATCGTTTAATGACTTTCGCCGGAGAACCAACGGCCACGCTGAATGAAGGAATCGCCCCGGTAACGACGCTGTTCGCACCAATCACCACATGTTCGCCGATGTCGGCACCTGGAAGTATCACGCTGCCATAGCCAAGCCACGAACCGTTACCGATACGTACGGGCTTCTCTGGCATCGTCTGTCCAGAGATCGGAAGCGTGACGTCTTTGTATCCGTGATTTTGGTCGGTGATGTAAACGTTGTGACCTGTCCACACGTCATCACCAATCTCAATGGAAAAGTGCCCCACGATGCCACTCCCCTTGCCAATGAGGCAACGATCGCCAATGGTCACAATGCGTTCTGAAATGCATTCTTGTCCCGGCACCATTCCGGCCGACAAGGTGCACTGGGGGCCAATCATGGTGTTGCGACCAATATGGATGAAGTTCTCATTGAAAATTGTGTTCGGTGGAAAACAAATCACACTCTGTTGACCAAATGATCCAAATTTTTGTCCTCGGCGAGTGGTTGCTCCAATTGCTCCGGCCTCAACCGCCATTTCCCATAGGTAGTGGACCGCCCATGCGAGGAAACGATTACGCAACGCTCGAGTCTTCGTCATAGCTACAGGTGCGTATGCCGGCTCATCCTTCACGCTTTGAGATTATCGGTCAGCACTTACTAGCACTGTTAAATCTGTCAGCATGGAACTATGGCTCGTTCCGATCAATCTCAATCAAGTGTGAATGCCCTGAGAGGGTCTTTGACTGACGTCGGCTCGATCAAGGTGGGACATTTTGCTCGAAAATCCCGCGATTGGCTGACTGGGACAACTGTGATCCTTGCACCCTTAGGCGCAACGGCTGGGGTCGACGTACGCGGTGGTGGACCAGGAACACGAGAAACTGATCTTTTGCGACCGGAGAATCTAATCCAGAAAGTGCACGCAATTGTCTTGAGCGGAGGAAGTGCCTACGGGTTGGCTAGTGCCCAGGGGGTCATGGAGTTCCTTGAGGAAACGGGATGTGGTTTCTCAGTTGGAAAAGATCCATCGTGGGTCGTTCCGATCGTTCCAGGTGCTGTGATCTTTGATCTAGGTCGTGGAGGAAAGTTTGCCAATCGCCCCGATTCAACTTTTGGTTATCGTGCGGCGAAGTTGGCAAAAACATTTTCTTCTGATGTGGGTTGTGTCGGGGCCGGATTGGGAGCTCGCTCTGGAGGACTCAAAGGCGGATTAGGAATGGCTAGTACGCGTCTCGACGATGGACATGTTGTTTCCGCACTTGCTGTTGTGAACTCGATCGGGTCATTGATTAATCCAGATACGTGTCTGCCGTGGCACGAGTCCGCAACGAGACTGCGTCGACCAAATGTCAGCGATCGACGAACGCTGCGTGACTATTTGTCAGCACTCGCTACGCCTATTGCAACAATTGATGGTTCTCAAACAACAAGTTCACAAACAATAAGTTCACAAACGGCGTCTCTGAACACCACGATCGGCGCGGTAGCGACCAACCTGCGTTTATCTAAGTCGGAGTGCAGCAAATTCGCAGCTGTGGCACACGATGGTCTCGCGCGTGCCGTGCGGCCAGCGCATCTCATGAATGACGGAGACACGATTTTCGGACTGTCAGTGGGTCCAGGCGATTTGGTTCTGTCCGAAAATGAGCCAATTTTTAGCGATCCAGTAGGTCGTCCTGCTCTGCTGAACAAAGTCCTAGCCGCTGGAGCTGACATGTTCGCCCAAGCCTGCACAGAAGCCATTTTGCGGGCGTCTTCATGTGGTGGAATGTTGAGCTATCGCGAACTCTGCCCCTCAGCATTTGTGAGCCAATGATGAACATGCCCTAAATCACAAAAAATCAGACCCCGAGTCAACAAACTGGGGACCTATCTCGCTAGGTTTCGCTCTGCTGTTTTAGTACCTGTTCCCCCGTGTCGACCCAAAGAGGTTCTGTGATGCCATCGCTGCCCAACGATCGTAAGAAAGTTCAGGTTCCCGATCTCGCCGTGTGGAAGGCCGAAGGTCGTCGGATGACGATGATTACGGCGTATGACGTCACCTTTGCTCGCCTCGTGGATGAAGCAGGAATTGACATGATTTTGGTCGGCGATTCAGTTGGCATGGTTGTCCAAGGAACAAGCAACACGATCCCGGTCGATCTTGAAGAAATGGCGTACCACGTGCGCTGTGTGGCACGGGCAAATACCAAAGCGCTTGTCATTGGCGATTTACCTTTTGGTTCGTATCAGATCAGCCCCGAACAAGGAGTTGAGTCGTCAATCGTATTGATGAAGAATGGCGCTCAAAGCATCAAACTTGAAGGTGGCGTGCACATGGCAGACACCATTGCCGCTATTACTCGAGTTGATATTCCTGTTATCGGACATATCGGGTTGACACCTCAGAGCGTGCATCGCATGGGTGGATTCAGAGTGCAAGGTCGTACCGAAGGTTTTGAAGCCGGTGGGCGTGAGAGAATTCTTGAAGATGCTCACGCGGTTGAACAGTCAGGCGCTAGTGCGATTGTTGTCGAAGGCGTTCCCATGGAACTCGCTCAAGAGATCACGCAAAAGGTGAGTATTCCCACCTTTGGTATCGGCGCAGGAATCCATTGTGATGGACAGGTTTTAGTTCTCCATGATGTTCTTGGTCTGAGCGATTCAAAATATCGTTTTGCCAAGCATTACGCCGACTTGCGTACTTCAACCGTTGAAGCGACGCAAGCTTTCATTTCTGACGTGCGCAGCGGTGCTTTCCCCGATGACGCTCACTCTTTCCACTAAAGATTGTGCACATTGTTCGAACTCCCCAGCAACTGAGTCATTCCGTCGGTGTCTGCCGTGCCAAGGGGCAAGTTGTGGCCATGGTCCCCACGATGGGCGCACTTCATCACGGTCACACTTCCCTCTTTGAAATTGCGCATCAACAAGCTGACGTAGTTGTCGCAACAATTTTTGTGAACCCTTTGCAGTTCAACAACTCAACTGATTTTGAAAAGTATCCACTTCAAATGGAACGTGACATACAGTTGCTCGAAGAACATGGAGTGCACTATCTATATAACCCAACCGTGGAAACAATGTATGGATCAGGTTTCTCGACCAGTGTTCACATTGGAGGAATTACCGATCTCTTAGAAGGCGCATCACGACCAGGGCATTTTTCAGGCGTAGCAACTGTTGTAACCAAACTCTTTTCGGCAGGCCAACCAGATATCGCGGTTTTTGGTCAAAAAGATTTCCAACAGTTCGCAGTTATTAAACGAATGGTTGCAGATCTAGACATGCCGATTCAACTTATCATGGCGCCAACTATTCGTGAACGAGATGGGCTGGCGATGTCTAGTCGCAATGTACGACTTTCAACATCGGCTCGACTTGAGGCGAAGGCGATTTCACAAGGACTTAGTGCGGCTCAATCTCTATTCTCGTCGGGCATTCGAGAGTCTCAGCAATTGGTTGAGGCAGTGGAGTCAGTCATTGCTCCAACATCGGCGGCGATTGATTATGTCAAAGTGATTGATTCAGCGTCTTTGCAAGATCTTTCATCGGTTTCACAAGGCAGCGTCATGGTTGTCGCCGTGATTCTGGATGGAATTCGTCTCATCGATAATCACATCTTGGTGTGAGCCATGACTATCGAAGCTATTCCTGAAAAATGTTTATGGAATGAAATAGATGTTCCAGATATTTCACATGTTGTTGAGAGTGGAGACTGCGACGAATTTGATGTTTTGATTATTGGTGCCGGCTATACGGGATTGTGGACTGCCTTCTACCTTCATCTCAACGACCCCTCGCTGAGAATCGCAATCATTGAAAAGAACACCGTTGGATTTGGCGCAAGTGGTCGCAACGGCGGATGGTGCTCAACGATTATGCCGATGTCCCTTGACTCAATTGCTCACCGCTATGGGCGTGAGCAAGCTATCGCTTTGCAAAATGCCATGTTCGCAACCTTGGATGAAATCAAGTATCGAACTACTGCCTTGGGAATTGATTGCGACTTCACGCAGGGCGGATCAATTCAAGTTCTTCGCTCCGTGAACCAGGTTGAACGTGCGGCGAGTCGAATTCGTAATCTTCGTGAATCCGGGTATGGCGAGGATTTCTACCAATTGTTAGATCGTGAAGAATCGTTGAATCTGGTGAAGATGTCAAAAACCTGCGGTGGGTTTCTTGATGTGCACAGCGCAGTACTTCATCCGAAAAAGCTTTGTCTTGGCCTAGCCACTGCTGTTCGTTCCCAAGGAACAGCGATTATTGAAAACTCTCCAGTTCTGTCTTATACGCCGGGCCAAGTACAAACTCGACAGCACACGTATAAAGCCAAAGTTGTTCTTCGAACAACTGAAGCCTTCTCCTCGAGTTTTTCACAGGCTCAGCGATCGGTGATTCCGTTGTATTCGATGATGGTCGCTACTGAGCCTTTATCAACGGCTATTAGGTCCGAGATCGGATTAGACAGCCGTCAATCTTTCAATGATGGGCGAAACATGGTCATATACGGTCAAAGAACCGCTGATAATCGGTTGGCGTTCGGAGGTCGCGGTGCTCCGTATCACTTCGGCTCCAAGATATTGCCGAGTTTCGATTTCAATCAAAAGGTTGCGCAAGGATTGCGTTCCACATTAATTGAACTATTTCCAGTTCTTGAGCGGACCGAATTCACGCATCATTGGGGCGGCCCTCTTGCTGCGCCTCGCGACTGGACCTTTAATATTTCGTACGATCCCCTATCCGGTCTCGGGTCTGCAGGAGGCTACGTCGGAGACGGAGTGGCTACATCTAATTTGGCCGGGCGAACCCTTGCTGACTTGGTTTGCGAAAGGTCAACTGAACTAACTCGACTTTCGTGTGTCAATCACTTCTCGAAGAAATGGGAGATTGAACCGTTGCGTTTCGTAGCAGTGAACTCGTTGACAAAAATGGCAATGTTGGCCGATTGGAAGGAAGACAAAACCGGTCGACCAGCGAGCATCATCAACGGCATCATTGACAAGATCTCTGATGCTTGATGCTTAGCGATGCTGCTGAGGATCGGACTGTTTCATCACATAGCGAGTCGTAAACACTCCATCGCCTGACAAAATTCCACCTCGCACAAAGAGTCGTCCGTTTTGCCAGTTTGATAAGCCGAGTTCGGGTCGTTTAAGTGCGTACTGGCCATCTACCCAGCGTGTAAATCCGTTACCGAAAAAAGGCGATTCCGTGGTTTTGTACGCGTGATCAACTTCTGCTTGGTTGGTGCTGATCACTGAGAGCACGAAGTGCGGGCTGTAAGTATTGAAAAGTTCAATTGCTTCATCAAGGTCTGACACAAGTCGCAACGTGAATTCTGGATGATTGTCCCACTCCCATTCGGTGGCTAACACATCGTCGTCCTCGTGTTCCACGAGATCAAAGAGAAAGGTAGAGGAGTACATTTCTCGAAGAACCTGAGATGTGAAAGGTCCGGCTGCGTGAACGATCAGTTTCGTCTGACGGGCTTTGGCTGCTAGGACTGCCCCATTCAAAACCGATAAGAGCAAATCATGGCGATCAAGCGGCAAACAACAAACATTCAATGTGTTGCAGACCTTGCGGTCTAGTGAATGGCTGATCAGGTGAGCAAGATCCTGAACGTCGGCAGTGTGACCCACGAGCATCCACGCTCCACCAGTGCCATGAAGGCTGACGGGGATACCAGATTGACGCGCTACTGCCCCGAGTTGCGCCACTGCCTCACCGCTACCTCGAGCGACAGCAAGAGATAGGGCGGCATGGGAGAACAATGCATATCCAGCCGAACGCTCAGGTGAATCAACAAGTTGTACGCATCCAAGCGGCAGATCGTTCTCGTGGAGTGCCGGAATCAATGCAAATTCCATAATTGCCCGAGCAGTGTTGAGCGCATCACTTCCGATTCGGAAAACAACCGTGTTGCCCGAACGAAGAACACCAGTGGCATCAGCGAATACGTTCGGTCGACCCTCAAAAACAAATCCGACAACTCCTAACGGTGCTTTGCGAACCTCTACTGTCCAAGAATCGTGAGGGATCGTCTCAGTTCCTGCGGATGAAGTGTCGGGCAGGTCGCGCCACATGTGGAGGGCTGCAACCATATCAAGGCGCATCTTTTCGTTGATTTGCAATCGCGTCGTGGGTCGGCCTCGCTGAGTGGCGCTTTCTACGTCGATGTCATTAGCGCCCTTGATCTGGTGAAAGATCACGTCATTTTCCAAATTGGTGGCGAATGAATCAAAAAACTTACTGATTTGATTGGCACCGATTGCCGCTAGTTGGACAAATGCCAATTGAGCATTTGTCACTGCGGTATTGGCAATCTCCGCCACTGCTGCTGGAATATGCAAAAGGTCGCCACTGTCTTGAGCGACAACCAGCCTGTCACCAGCATGGAATTCTTGGGCGAGTTTTGCTGAAACCGCAGACCAACGGTTTCCGCCAAAAGGGATCTTTTGTCCTTCGACGAGCGAATCAAGAACACCCTGATTTTGATGATTCGGCTCGACCATACGTGTCATGTTAGGAGGCGGGGTCCTGCCGAATACAACACTGCCTCCATCAAGCGACGGCCATGGCGCAGCGTCTACCCTAGAAACGTGACTGACAATGCCAATAATCAGGTGTATTTCAAACAATTGCTTTCTGGTCGTGACTTCGCAGTTGGAGACCCACTGGCGCAGCAAATGGTCAACTTCGTCTATCTCATTGGTGACCGCTCGACCGGTGAGTGCATGGTCATTGATCCTGCCTACGCCGTCGATGACCTCATTGCTGTTGCCAATCATGACGGAATGAAAATCACTGGGGCTTTGGCAACGCACTATCACCCCGATCACATCGGGGGTGCAATGATGAACTACCGCATCGAAGGAATCACTCGTTTACTTGAACATGGTTCAGTCGGTATTCACGTCAATAAAGAAGAATCTCCCTGGGTGTTGCGAACCACAGGTATTTCTGAGACTGATCTCGTTGCACATGAAGCTGGTGACATCGTGAAGGTGGGATCAGTTGAAATCACTTTGGTGCACACTCCTGGTCACACTCCCGGATCGCAGTGCTTTTTGGTGGACGGTTGTCTGATTTCTGGCGACACCCTTTTTCTTGATGGTTGCGGCCGCACCGATTTGCCTGGGAGCAATCCAGAAATGATGTATCACAGTTTGCAAACACTGAATAGCTTGCCAAGTTCGACAATCATTTATCCGGGTCACCAGTACTCACAACCCGCACATGAAACTCTTGGACAGGTGCAGCAACACAACTTTGTTTTGAAGCCGATGTCAAAAGATCAATGGACAACGATTTTCGCGGGATAGCGCGCCTTGATCGTCAGCCGATGATTGCGCCGATAAGCGCAGAACAGCCAGCACCTAGCAAAAGCATCAGTACGAATCGCCGGGCATTCTCTTCGTTTAATCGTGGTTTGAGTTTCTGTCCGAGCCGAATTCCTAAGCCGAGTATGGGCAAACTCATCACAACACCAATTAGAGAATCTGAAT
This sequence comes from Actinobacteria bacterium casp-actino2, assembly GCA_001510335.1. Lineage (GTDB taxonomy): Bacteria > Actinomycetota > Acidimicrobiia > Acidimicrobiales > Ilumatobacteraceae > Casp-actino8. The sequence continues at coordinate 7,934 of LFFB01000049.1, forward strand.
TAACGTCACCCAATGCGATAAATGACGCAAGAGTAATGACTCCAGAAATTGTGAAGATCGCGCTAATCGTCGCTCGAAACTGAGCGATCGGTAGACCTCGACTCTGTAGAGCAAAAACTAAAGGCGGACCATTTGTTGACAAAGATGAAGACAAGGCCCCACTCAAAAAACCTGCTCCAATCTCAAGACCGGTGCTGCGGCGATGGGAACTCAAGTTTCTGGCCAAGAAGAGAACCGCCACGAATATTCCTATGGCCAAGCCGCCCTTCAATAATCGTTCGTCAACATGGTTGAAAACCAAGAGGCCAAAAGGAATGCCAACCACAGCCGAAACTGACAATCTCGCAATCAGGTTCCATTGAGCGTCGCCCCGACCATTAAAAGCTTGAAAACTCGAACTTCCAAGTCCCAGAAACGTTGAAATGATGACCGCATCATGGGGGTTGACCGCCAAAACCATCAGGGGTACCGCTAAAAGCGCAAATCCAAATCCCACAATGTTCTGCACGATTGCGGCCACTCCGACTGCCAGCAATAAAACGATGATTTCGCGGGCAGACATTGGTTCCGATTCTTGTCGTTAGGCCGGTCTATGGTCATCGGCAATTGGCTTTACAAAATGTAAACTTACCCCGTGGCATCCGCGGTCCCCTTTCTTGAACTGAATCTTCCTTCGATGCAGGGCTATTCCATTTCTCAGAACCGTTTATTGGGACGCCTCGATGAGTTGGCGACCATCGGTCCCATTGAGGGCGGCGGTTCCTGTCGTCTGGCATTGACTGACGCCGATCGCGATGGACGCGACTTAGTTTTGACGTGGATGAAAGACCTTGGTCTCGATATTTCCATTGATGGTGTGGGCAACATCGTCGGCACCTGGAACGTTGGAACAGGATTGCCAGTCATGACGGGCAGTCACATTGACACTGTGCGTACAGGTGGACGTTATGACGGAAATCTCGGGGTCATTGCTGGTCTTGAAGTGATAGAAACTTTGATGTCAGCCGGCATGACACCCGCTCGTCCTTTTGCAGTTGGAGTCTTTACTAATGAAGAGGGCGCGCGCTTTCAACCAGACATGCTCGGCGCATTGGTGTATGTCGGAGGATTGTCCCTTGAGACTGCTTTAGATACCGTCGCTATTGATGGCGCTGTTTTTGGAGAAGAACTGCAACGCATCGGTTATGCCGGTTCATCTCCGTGTCCGAGCGCTGCTCCATATGCCTTCGTTGAATTGCATATTGAACAGGGCCCACGACTCGAAGCCGAAGGAGTGCAAATCGGAGCCGTGACTGGAGTGCAAGGCATTTCTTGGCAAGAAGTAACAATTTCAGGACAGAGTAATCACGCTGGCACCACCCCAATGTCACTTCGGCACGATCCGGCTTATATCGCCGCTGAGATTGCGGTGTATCTACGACAAATCGCTCGTGAGTACGGTGGTAATCAAGTGTGCACCGTCGGCAAAATTGACTTGCAACCGAACCTGATCAATGTGGTGCCCAAGAGTGCCACCCTCACTCTTGATGTTCGCAACACTGATGAAAAACTATTGTGCGAGGTCGAAGCAAAGATCGATCAGAAAATTGCCGAACTTGCAGTTGCTGAAGGTGTCACGATTTCTTCGCGAGTTCTGGCGCGCTTTGAACCAGTAGAATTTGACGATCAGTTGACTGGCCTCATTGTAGAAATGGCCAATTACCACAATCGTTCGGTCATGATGATGCCGTCAGGTGCAGGCCATGATGCACAGATGTTGGCTCGCGTGTGCCCCACCACGATGATCTTTACGCCATCGGTTCAAGGCATCAGTCATAACCCGACTGAATTTACAAATACCGACGACCTAGTGGCCGGAACCAATATTCTGATGGACACGATGTGGGCTCTGGCCCATTCAGATCTCTCATCGCAGACTGGAATGATTTGATGCCTCAACAAAGTCGTGTTGTTGTGGTCGGAGCAGCTCAGCTTGGACCAATTCAGAAAGCTGACTCTCGGGCCAGTGTTGTTGAACGTTTGATTTCACTTCTACGCCAAGCCAAAGAACGTTCGTGTGACCTCGTTGTATTCCCCGAACTGGCATTAACTACCTTCTTTCCGCGCTGGTTTGTTGACGACATCTCTGAGGCCGATCATTGGTATGAGAAGTCAATGCCGAGCGCTGAAACCCAGCCTCTCTTTGATGAGGCCAAAAAACTAGGCATTGGCTTTTCCTTGGGGTATGCAGAACTGACCGAACCTGACGACCATGGTGTTGTTCACCGGTTCAACACGCAGATCTTGGTTGAACGCGACGGGTCAGTAGTTGCCAAGTATCACAAAGTGCACATACCTGGTCATGAACATCATGAGCCGAATCGCCCGTTTCAACATGCCGAGCGTTATTACTTCGAACCAGGGCCAGAAGGTTTCGGCGTTTGGGCAGCCTTCGGTGGACTATTCGGAATGATGATCTGCAACGACCGTCGCTGGCCGGAGTCATATCGCGAAATGGGTCTTCAAGGCGTCGAGATGATTCTTTGCGGCTACAACACGCCGATTCATTACGTGCCAGAACCCAGTCAAGATATTTTGCAAGGCTTCCATAATTCGCTGGTCATGCAATCAGGTGCTTATCAAAATGGAACGTGGGTTGTGGGCGTCGCCAAAGGCGGCGTTGAGGAAGGCGTCGATTCTCTGGGTCAAACGTGCATCGTGGCACCGAGCGGACAGATCGTGGCCCAGACATTGACGACAGCAGATGAATTAATCGTGGCTGCTTGCGATCTTGATTGGTGTGAACGTTACAAGGGAACACTTTTCAACTTCGACCGCTATCGCCGTCCCGAGGTCTACACGCGTATCACGCAACAACGCGGTTCTGTGATTTCAACAGCGAACAAGTCTGCCCTTGAAGGGAAATCACATGACTGATACTTCACATAACCCTCACCGCATCGCACAGCGGCGCGTTGAATTACAAGTAAACGGACAAGAAGTCACAGTGAGCGCGGAGCATCCGCATTTACTTGCAGCTTTGCGAGACGAACTTGATATCACTTCGCCAAAGGATGGCTGTTCGCCTTCTGGTCAGTGTGGCTGTTGCACTGTTCTCATAGACGGCAAGGTTGTTGTGAGTTGTCAGCAGTCCCTAGAGAAAGTTGCCGGCAAATCAGTTGTCACTCTCGAAGGCCTAGAGCAAGCAGAACGTGACTCTTACGCAAATGCATTTGCCGCCTGTGGAGGTTTGCAGTGCGGTTTCTGTATTCCCGGCATCGTGATGCGGGCGAAGGGTCAAATTGACAAAAAGGGAGCAGCACTCACCAAGGCTGATATGAGTCGCCATCTCGGCGCCAATCTGTGTCGCTGTACCGGATATGTCAAAGTGCTTGACGCAATTGAGGCCGTAGCACAGGGCAAACAACTCGTTCCCCAGCAACCAACTGGTCTTGGTTCAGGTGGAATGAAATACGAAGCCAAAGAGTTAACCCTGGGTGATCGTGGATATGTCGACGATATTCGTATTCACGGAATGCTTCACGCAGCACTCGTTCTCACAAAATACGCTCGCGCAGATATCACGGCCATCAATACTGAAGCCGCGCTAGAAACCTCAGGAGTAGTTGGCGTTTTCACCGCAGCAGATATTCCTGCCGAACTGCGAGTTGGTCTCATTTACAAGGACTGGCCGGTGATGATTCCGGTCGGAGGACGAACCAGTTACGCCGGTGATGTTTTGGCTGTTGTTGTGGCCGAAACCCGCATTGCGGCCCGAGCGGCTGTATCGCTTGTTGAGGTGCAGTATTCCCCTCTCAAGCCGATTACCGATCCCCTATTTGCGATTACCAATCAAGAATTAGCCGTTTGGGGTACTGATTCAAATGTGTTGAGTATCAGCAAGTACTCGCGTGGCAATGTTGAGGTTGCTCTGGCGGCAGCACCTCATGTCGTGCACGAGATATTTGATACTCAGCGTATTGAGCATGCCTTCTTGGAGCCCGAAAGTTCGCTCGCCGTTCCGTCAGTGATTGACGGTGTTCGCCGTCTACATGTGTATTCGGGTGGTCAAGGCGTGTGGGACGACCGTAATGACATTGCGCGCGTTCTCGGTATCGACAATTCACAAATCACCGTCGAGCTTGTAACAAATGGCGGAGCATTCGGTGGAAAAGAAGATATGAGTAATCAAGCGCATGCAGCAATTGCGGCATGGTTGCTTGACACACCAGTGAAGTGCACGCTGTCGCGTGAAGAGTCATTCTTGATTCACGCCAAACGTCACCCCATTCATATGGAATACACCGCTGGATGCGATTCTGATGGTCGTCTCGTTGCCCTGAAGGTGCGTGCACTTGGAGACAGTGGAGCCTATGCAAGTGTCGGCATGAAGGTGCTTGAGCGTATGGCTGGTCATGCCAGCGGACCGTATGCAATGGAAAACATAGATGTTGAGGCAATCGCCGCTCGTACTAACAATCCGGTTTGTGGAGCGTTCCGTGGTTTCGGAGCGAACCAGGCACAGTTTGCGATGGAAGGCATCATGGATCGCCTGGCACAGATGGTAGGTATTTCAGGTTGGGAAATACGCAAACGAAATGTCATCAAGCCAGGCGTGGTGTGGGGCCCTGGTCAAATCATGGATGACGGATGTCTAGGCGCTGAAAGATGTCTTGATGAAATCAAACCTTTCTATGACGCCGCTCTTGAATCAGGTCAGGCAGTCGGACTTGGCCTAGGACTCAAAAACTCAGGCCTTGGTAATGGCTTTAAAGAAGTCAGCGGCGCCGTAGTTCATTTTCGTCCCGATGGAATCATTGAAGTGCGTCATGGGTGGACTGAAATGGGGCAAGGAATCAACACCGTTGCCTTGCAGGTCGCGGTTCATGAACTCGGAATAGATCCAGAAAAGGTTCGCGTGATTGTCGATACGACTCGTGAACTTGGTTTTGGACAAACCACCGGTTCGAGGGGCACCTTGATGGGAGCAGGCGCTGTGAAAGCGGCATGTGAAGCGGCGCGAGCAGCAGACTGCGCCGTTGGTGTTGATCACTATGGCGAATACCGCGTTGATTGGACCCAGAAATTGGGTGAAGTGGAAAACCCCACTATTCATTCAACATTTGGTTACGCAGCACAACTTGTCACAGTTGATCGTGGAACCGGAAAAGTTTCCGAAGTAGTCGCGGCCCATGACGTAGGACGTGCAATCAATCCAACGTTGTGTGAGGGCCAAATCGAGGGTTCGGTGCACATGGGTCTTGGTTATGCCCTGTCAGAGAATTTCCCATCTGATCCCGAAACAGGTTTCCCTACTAACACAACGTTGCGTTCGCTCGGAATCATTCGCGCCAAAGACATGCCGCCCGTGAAGGTTGTGCTTGTGGAGTCGCCTGAGCCGAACTCACCGTATGGCATTAAGGGAGTTGGCGAAATAGGATTAGTGCCAACTGCAGGCGCTGTAGCCGCTGCGCTTTATGACTACGACGGTCAATGGCGAACTGTTTTGCCGATGCGTCCGATTAATGAAGATACCGACTGAGATGACGAGCACCACGCCTGGTCTTGTTTGCGGTCACCATCATTTGTATTCATCATTGGCCCGTGGCATGCCCGCGCCACCTATTCAACCAACCAATTTTCTTGAAATCTTGCAGCAAGTTTGGTGGCGTTTAGATTGCGCATTAGATCTCGACATGATTTATTGGTCGGCCAAATTGGGTGCCGTTGAAGCATTGATGAACGGTACGACCGGAATCATTGATCACCATGAAAGTCCTAATGCTATTGAAGGCAGCCTTGACGTCATAGCCGTGGCCTGTGCTGAAGTCGGAGTTCGCGTCAATTGCTCATACGGAGTGACGGATCGACATGGCGTTGAAGCGGGACTACGAGGACTCGAAGAGAATCGCCGGTTTATCGCAGCGGGTGGACGCGGAATGGTGGGTGTGCACGCTGCGTTCACTTGTTCAGACGAACTACTCGAAAGCGCTTCTGGCCTTGCAACCGACCTTGGTGTCGGTGTGCACATACATGTGGCCGAAGGAATTGATGACATCACCGCTGGAGCTCGACTCGAAAATCTCTCTCAAGATAATTGGCTGCTCGTTCACTGCGTCCATCTTGATCGAGAATTAAACGGCACGATTGCTCACAATCCCCGAAGCAATATGAACAATGGTGTTGGTTATGCGCACCCGACTCGGCGTTCAAACAAAATCATTCTCGGAACCGACGGTATCGGTGCTGACATGCTTGAAGAAATGCGACTTGCTTATGTCGCGTATCGATCCGACGATGTCACGCTCTCCCCTGACCTTGCTTGGTCTTGGCTAGAGAACAGTTACTCATTTATTCCCGAATGCCAAGGTGACCGTGTGTCTTGGAGTTATGACCACAGCGATAGTCCATGGCATGTTGCATTCACGCCAGGTATCAGAGCTATCAATGTTCAGACATCAAGCGGAGAGACTTTGCTTCGCGATGGATTACCTACCCGAGTAGATCTCGATGAGGTGCGAAGCAAGGCATCCGAATCTGCGCAACGACTTTTTGCCAGACTGTAAACCAACCCAATCACTTAAAGGCGCGAAATATCATGAGCCAAAACCAACAGAATCAACCCGTTGCTATCTATTTGCAAGACGCGCACCCGATTCGTGAAGGTATGCAATTTGCTCAATACGCAGAAAGCAAAGGCTTTGACGCAGTGTGGCAGGCCGAGAGCCGACTAGTACGTGAAGCAACGGTTCCGATGGCTGCATTTGCGAGCGTTACCGATCGAATCAAAATTGGCAGTGGCGTTGTCGACTGTTGGAGCCGTAATCCCGCTCGTCTTGCTGCGACCTTCTCAACACTCGACGATTTGGCTCCTGGTCGAGTCATTTTAGGTATCGGTG
>LFFB01000050.1 GCA_001510335.1 Actinobacteria bacterium casp-actino2
CATGCGAACTCTTGTTGACGCGGCGACGGCGTGGTTCACGTCAAATAGAGGGTGAAACACTGCTGGTCGTTAGGTTGCCTAAACAAATAACGGTGTGCCTCCCTTTGGTCACGGCACAAAGTTGCGCGTTTTGTGGATCTGGATTTGTTGCAACACGACAAAGTGTGGGCCGCAGCAGGAACGCGGATTGACGACTTCGCGATTGCGCTAAAAGATCTAGTTGGCGTCAGATATGGAGTCATTACCAATCTGCAACGTCAGTGAAGTTCATTCTGCTGCAATGCAGAAGTTACAAATTCAAGTATTGAACACAATCTATATTGGTGAGATGAAAAACTCATTTCGCCGCGCTGAATTAGATGACTTCGGCGTGATCAAGTCAACATTCATGAAAGCATTCTGGGATGACCCGATCATGCGCTGGCTCTTTCCCTATGATTCCCAGTTTAGGAAACTCACTGGGATGGCTGACTACCTGAGGAAACTTGTGGCTTACAACCACGGTCTAGTAACCCCTGACGTGGTCGCGTTCTCGTTGTGGATTCCTCCTGGTCGGCCAGATGTTGAGGTCGAGGGCGGAACAGAATCAACTGAGGTTCCGACCGAAGAATTAATCTCCAAATTCGTCGCACTGATGAATTCCATCGTTGCGAATACGCCACGTGAGGAACACTGGTATCTGCAGTTTGTCGGAACCCATCCAGATTGGCAGGGTCAAGGAATCGGATCAATGCTTATCCGAGAGGGTTTGTCGTGGGCGCGTCGTGACGGGCTAGGTGTGTATCTTGAGACCGAAACAATTGAGAACGTGGCGTACTACCGACATCTTGGCTTTGAGGTGCGAACCGAATGGGATATCACTTCAGATGGACCGCACATGTGGGGCATGTGGCATCCAGCGCGTGAATGAGTGTTTGAAACTTGTCTGAGCCGAACCGAAATTTGCGACGATAATGATTTGCTTGCCCGCCAATGAGCGACATGGAGAGAGGATTTAGCCCCATCAGCAACCTCGTCTCTTTGATTAAACACCAAGCGCTCACGACACCGAGCAGTTGATCTCAACGAATGTCAACCCCATATTTAGGCGAGTACTTCGCGAAGGCCGCGCGTAGCGGTATCTCCAATTTTGTTAAAGACTTTCCCGAGCACAAGATTCATTCCAGCAATAATCCAATTTGCAGTCAATGTTGCATCGTAAATGACATCGCAACCCGTATCTGTCTTGTTAATCGTGATGCGGTCGACGGAAGTGAAGAGGGTATTGACGCCTCGCACCAAGATGTTGGAGAACTCGTCGTATTCAGTGGTGGTGTAACGCAATGTTGAAGTGGATTTTCCGACACCCTTGACCGTCACATCAAAAATGGTTCCGAGACCTGCGCCGGAGCCTTCAACTTGCACCACCTTGACAACACCCTTATCCCACTTGGCAAAGTTATGGAGGTCTGCCATGTAGGCAAACGCTTCTTGTTGAGTCATGGAACTAGGAATTGTCGTTACATATCGAGCCATGAGTTCACCGTACTGCAATGTGAGTGTCGAGTGGTGTGCGAGTCGCTCGCTTTGGGTCACATATGGATAGCCCTGCACCGGTAGGGCATCTGGTGATACCACTTCGTCAGACGAGGTCACCTAGATAATGGCTCAATCGTGTTCACAACCCGTCTGCACTTCGTCGCCGTTCGTGTGAGGGTGATTACATAGACGCGTGAATGAAAATCGCTGGTCGATAGACGCAACGCGCCAATGGAGTGAACGAGTCGGCTGGAGAGTCGGCTGTAACTTCTCTCCATCCACTGCGGGCAACCAACTTGAAATGTGGCAGGCCGAAACTTTTGATATCAGCACAATTGAACGAGAACTCACATGGGCTGCCGACATCGGAATGAATACCGTTCGGATTTATCTCCATGATTTGTTATTTGCTGAAGAACCAAGAGATTTTCTGGGGCGAATCGAGAAAGTCTTTTCAGTGGCCGCCTCAAAAGATATTGGCGTCATCCCAGTTCTCTTTGATGGCGTGTGGAATCCAAAGCCACAGTTAGGTAAGCAACCCGAGCCAAAACCTTTTCTGCATAACTCAATGTGGGTTCAAAGTCCAGGTTCAGACATGTTCTATGATCGCTCGCGATGGTCTGAGTTGCGAAGCTATGTTTTCGAAGTGCTTTCATATTTCAAAGATGATGAGCGCGTGATCGCCTGGGACCTCTTTAATGAACCGGATCAAGTTGATGTGGTCACTTTGAAACTTGGATCACGCGACGAAAAGATCGCCACGGCCACGGAACTTGTCTCAACGGTGTTTGGTTGGGCGCGCGAAGTTGGTGTCTCCCAGCCGCTGACCGTTGGGGTGTGGGAATACGACAAGGATGGTCAAGTGGCCATGAACTCTCTCAATCAACTCATCGTTGATCAAAGTGACACCATTTCATTTCACTGTTATGAGCCTCGCGAAAAATTGACGGCCGTGATCAATGCACTCGCGACACACGGTCGACCGTTGTTGTGCACTGAATGGTTGGCCCGCTCGGCTGGTTCAACAGTCGATCTCTTGTCAGTTTTTAAAGATGCGGGAGTCGGGGCGATCAACTGGGGATTGGTTGATGGAAGAACTCAGACGAGGTTTCCGTGGCGCTCCTGGACCACTCGAGTCAATGACGATGAGCCTTGGTTTCATGAACTTCTGCACGCTGACGGCACTGCCTATGACGTGCAAGAAATAGAAACCTTTCGTCGCCTGACCTCGAGTTAAGTAGCGATCTGGTCGGGATTTGTTGAGGAAATCTGCAACTCAACCAGACCAGATCGCTAGTTCTAGCGACGGCCCTGTTTTGTTGAGACACCCAACAGCAAACTCTTGCTTTTGCCACACCCTTACGCTTGACTAAAGGCATGTCCGCCGAAGCACGAAATCAGGTTGAACTGACCGCTGTGCTTTGGGCTGCCTCTGAAGGTGGCTTTACTGCGTTGAACCCTGAAACAGGCACTGTTTCAGAAGGTGAAACCGAAGCGGAAGCTCTCGCGAATCTGACCGAGGCAACCGAGCTCTATCTCGAAGAGTTCCCTTTGCCCGACCGTCAGATGCCAGTCATTACGACTATTCGCATCGCCGACGTTGCCTGAACTTCCCGTCTGCTCGGGCGCCGAAGTCATTCGTGCTTTGGAAGGACTTGGATTTCGCGTGGTGCGTCAACGCGGAAGTCATGTGATGCTTCGCAAAGGTATGGCCGGTTGCGTTGTTCCTTTGCATCGTGAGTTGAAACGAGGAACGCTCAGCGGAATTCTTCGTCAAGCGGGAGTTGGCGCAAGTGAATTCATCTCAACGATAGAAAAGTAAAGATGGCTGAAATTCTTGATGTTAAAAGCGTGCGTGTCACCAACTTCGGAGTAGATCAGCGACAACAATTTTTTGGTCAACAAGAACAGAACACCGCTCTCTGGAGCCGGCGCACCCGGCGATCTGGTCGGGAATAGTTGAGGAAATCTGCAACTCAACCAGACCAGATCACTGAAACTTGGTGTTTCAAAGTCTTTTTCGGTCAGCTCGCTTGGCCGACTTTGGTCGCTTCAGGAATCTCCACGAGGCGACCGGTGCGTACGTCATAGACGTATCCGTAAATCGGAATTCCGCTCGGTACTAGTGAATGGTTACGAATGCGTGCCACATCTTCAACGACTGCACCGGCTTGGTCGGCGATTGTCAGCCAGTTGATGTAACGACCTTCTGTTGAGCCAGGTCCTGTGCCGATATCGGAAAAGCCGTTGGCACCAAGTTGTGCAGTTTCGAGACTTGATGCCAACAGGTCACCCATCAAATCATTCGTGAAGAATTCCATTCCGCAATCGGTGTGATGAATCACAAACCATTCAGCGGTGCCAAGAAGTTTGTAGGAAATGACAAGCGACCGAATCGCATCATCACTTGCTCGACCACCGGCGTTGCGAATGACGTGCGCATCACCTTCTGCGAGCCCTGCGTACTTTGCCGGGTCAAGGCGGGCGTCCATGCAGGTCAAGATGGCGAAACGGCGGGCGGGCGGAAGAGCCAGCGAGCCCTTGCTACCAAAGTTTTCGGCATAAGCAGTATTGGCTGCGATGACTTCGGGGCGTACGGACATGTGGTCTCCTTGGGGTGAATGCAATGCTGGTAAAAGCAATACCTGATAATTATGACTGGATTAGTCGGGAATAGCAAATTCAAAGCCACTATTTGCATAGATCAAGAGATGTTTCTTTAGTGATCAATCAACGGTCGTGCTGATTAGCCAGCGAGGGCGCCGGCAAAAACCTGCCAAGCCAAAAGTGACTTAGCGACAAAGCTCAAGATGATGTAGGTGCGTTCGCCGTGCAAGTAGTTCGCCCACTTGCCGCGAGCTTTGTACTGCTTCCACTGCACGATGGCAAAGCAGTTGAACAAAACGAAGATTGAGAAGATGATTCCGTATACGAAGCCAGGTGTCGTCGACTCTGCCGGGCCGTTCGGCGTCCACACATTGATGGCGGTAGCAATCCAAGGAATGATGCCAGCGAAGCAGCCAAACCAAAACGGAAGCATGTCGCCATCACCCGGAGTTGTGTAGCGCTCCTGTAGCCAACCAAACAGAACCATGCAGACGTTGACTGCAAAGATCGAAAGAAGAGCGATGTAATCAGCGGTGCCGTTGAGCTGCATGATCACGATGAGCATGATGGACGACGACAACGAGTATTCAATCCAACGGTATTTGTTGATGTGTGCCTTTAGCCCGTCGGCATATTGCCGAAACACTCGCGGAGATGCAACGAAGAAATGGAAGAAGGCCGACAATGCCATGAAGGCGGCAACCATGTAACCAGTGTTGATGTTGAACAAATTGATGGATTCGGTGAACATGCCACGACCAGGTGCATCGGTCAGGTAAGTCGCCTGCACCGGCAACGAGAAGTTATTGGACAACAACAAAATCGCTAGAAATGACACGGTGTGCAAAATGCCGGCACCAATGTTGAGGCGACGAAGACGAGAGATCTCTTGTTCCATGTCAATGAGACTACTGCCAGCGATCTGGTCTGCTTGGATGGCAGGTTTCCTCAGTTATTTCCGACCAGATCGCCGTAGGTCAGTAGGCGGGGATGCGGATGCTGGCGTTGTTGGCTTCGAGTGATGGACGGATCTCACGGAACAAGCGGCGGTATTTGTAGAACGGAACGCGTGGGTACATGTGATGAATCAAGTGGTGGTCTTGGCCGAGCAACATGATGTGACTGCCAATCCATCCACGAACACGCGTATTGCGGTAGCGAGTTGTCTCATTGAATGGTGAGTGGGGAAGCCACACAAACCACACTTGCAAAATCAATTGACCAAACTGAGTGGGGAGCCACCACAACAGCAAGAAGTTGAGTCCTTGTCCAAAGAAGAACGAAACGACCAACAACAACAAACTGATTTGCAGATGCCGATACAAACCGGGTCGATCAGATTTGAAGTATCTGATACCAGCGCTGATTTTGGGCGGCAGAACCTTGAATAACGCATCGGCCAAGAATGGAACGCATGCGACGGTTTTAATGATCGTGGTGATTAACCAACGGGGGAACACCGCTTTGCCCGGACCTGCCATGAAATTGTCGGGATCTTTGCCGGGGATATTGGTGTGAGCATGATGCAACAAATGCGATGGTGCATATGCCTGGAAGTTCAATTGCAATGGAATAGATGCAACGGAGCCCATAACTTGGTCAATCCAACGCAACGACTTGTTCTGACCGCTGATGTTGCCATGGTTGGCTTCGTGGTGAATCGTGTAGAAGAAGTAGGTGATGATCGAGTTGATGATCATTCCGACGAACATTGGTAATGAGCCGTTGACGCACAGCACAATTGTTCCGATGAAGACGGTGCAGTTGAAGATGAATAGCAAAACGGTTGGCCACGCGAAACCACCCATGTATTTGGAGGCGATGGCTCGTTCTTCAGCGGGAGTCATGTCAGTGAGTCTGACACAAAGAATTCCTCTAGCCTGAACTGCGTGAGTGCTTCGCTTCAGGTTCGTGGTGTGTCTTTTTCGTACGGGCCACGCGATATTTTGCGCAAAGTCGATCTAACGGTGGCGCCGGGTATGCGGGTCGGGGTGCTGGGGCCTAATGGAGTTGGAAAATCAACCCTGTTGGGCGTTTTGTCGGGGCGTCTGCAACCCGATGAAGGCGCAATTATCTATGCCCCAGCAACGGCGACGATCGGGGAGTTGCGTCAAGAGACCGAACGAGTGACTGGCGAAACTGTTGAGGCTTATCTTGCCCGCCGCACCGGAGTCGCTGGTGCGCAAACCGAACTTGATGCGGCGACCGAAGCCTTGTCGAACGGCGAACCCGGCTCTGACGATCGTTATAGCGACGCACTTGAACGCTGGCTCGATTTGGGTGCTGCCGACTTTGAGTCGCGGATTCAGACAGTTATGGCCGAAGTTGGGTTGCCCGATGCGACGCTGGGTTCGTTGATGACCGCGTTGTCTGGTGGTCAAGCGGCGCGGGTTGGGCTGGCGGCATTGTTGCTGTCGCGGTTTGACATCTTGATGCTTGATGAGCCGACGAACGATCTTGATTTCGTCGGTCTGGAGCAACTCGAAAAATTCGCGCTCGATTTCAAGGGTGCATTAGTAGTTGTCAGTCATGACCGTGCATTTCTGGATCGTGTCGTGACACACGTTGCCGAAGTTGACGACTACACGCATGCGATCAAAGTGTTTGCTGGTGGCTGGACCTCGTATCTACACGAACGCGAAATTGTCCGCCAACATGCCGAAGAGGCCTATGCCGAATACGACGCCCAACGAAGTGGTCTTGGTGCGCGTGCTCAACGCGAACGTAACTGGGGTCAAGTGGCAGTGAAGTCGTCGAGCGACGGCGACAAGATGGGTGCAAAATTTCGCGCCAATAACACAGAACAACTTGCCTCACGAGCTCGCCGTACCGAACGAGCGATAGAGCGATTAGAGGTTGTGGAGAAACCGCGTGAACCGTGGCAATTGCAATTCACGATTGCCACTGCCGAGCGCGCGGGATCTGTTGTGGCACGACTCGATAACGCAGTCGTCAAGCAAGGTGACTTCACGCTTGGTCCCGTCAATCTTGAAATTGGTTGGGGCGAACGCATCGGAATTGTTGGAGCCAACGGCGCGGGCAAAAGCACTTTGTTGCGCGCATTACTTGGGCGAGTTGAACTGGCTTCTGGTGCGGCATGGATTGGTCCGAGCGTGGTGATCGGCGAAATCGATCAAGCCCGTGCGCAATTTGCTGGTGAACGCTCGTTACTTGATGCATTCATTGATGCATCTGGAATGACACTTGCCGAAGCACGTACGTTGATGGCCAAGTTTGGACTTGGGGCCGAACACGTGAATCGAACTTCAGATTCATTGTCGCCTGGTGAGCGCACTCGAGCCGGCCTCGCACTGTTGCAAGCACGCGGTGTGAACCTGCTGGTGCTTGACGAACCGACGAACCATCTAGATCTTCCCGCCATCGAACAACTCGAACTGGCGATTACTTCATTTCCGGGAACCGTGTTGTTGGTTACTCACGATCGCCGACTACTTGAAACCGTTCCGTTCACGCGCACTTTGCGCGTGAACGGAACAGTCAGCGAAGTATAAAACTGCGGGAATGAGCGCTTGATGACGAAGTGGTATGTGCAAGTTTTACTGTGATTCTGGTGTCGAATTATTCGGCAATAGCGAATAAAACGACACCAGAATCACGAGTGAACTACTGGTTGGCGGCGATGTAGGCCGACAACAATGCGTTGGCCTGAGTTGCGGCATCAGTAAGTGCTGCTGCAACATCTCCACCTTGAAGCACTGTTGCAATGGCGCGAGCACTCAACGTACGAATCTCACGTTGCGGTCCAAGAATTGCACCAAGACTTGCCGGTGTATCGGCAACCTGCAGCAACTGATCGTAGGCAACTTTGAAACGCGGATCAGTCTTGTACTTCTCGGCAATTGCGCCAACCTCAAGTGCACTCGAACGCACCGGTACGTAACCAGTTGCAGCGGCCCACATCGATTGACTTTCGGCAGTGATGAGGAATGAGATGAAATCCCATACTGCTGCAGTCTTTGCCGGATCATCATGATTGACAATCCACAATGAAGCGCCACCGACAATGGCGCCTGGTGCATCAGCATCGCCGGGGGCGGGCATCGGACCAACACCAATATCGTCAGTGGTGATTCCCGGAATCAATCCACCTTGAACAGTTGTCAATACTGTACCGAGTGCGGCTGATGTTGCAATCGTCATTGCTGCCGCCTTGTCGGGATCGGCCAACTTGAGCAATGCGTCTTGACCACTTGCGTTGTCACCAACGTTGTATGCGAGACCGTCATTCACAAGGGTCTGAAGCTCGGTGAGCAAATCAATACCAACTTGGCTATCAAAGTTGACCTTGGTCGAAGGCGCGGCGCGTCCGTTGTCGTTATCTGAGAACAACTCACCGAGTTTGGCGAACCACTGCTCTAAGAACCAGCCACCACCACTGTCGGCCCCAGTGTCAAGTGACAATCCATATCCTGCGGCTCCACTATCAACTATGGCTTGTGACATCGTGCGCAATTCGGCCATGTTGGTCGGTGGCTTGTTGGGGTCGAGACCAGCGGCTTCAAAAACCTTTTTGTTGTAGTACAACACTGGGTCTGAAACGTTGAATGGCATTGACCACTGCACACCTTCGGTGAAGTACTGATTCAAAGCCTTCGGCAAGAAATCAGAAGTGTCGTAAGCGGCTGATTCAATACATGCACCAACAGGAACACTTGAATCGGTGTCGCCCATGACCTGTACGGCATATTCAGGTGCCTGCACCATTTCGGGGCGACTGTTTTGGCTGCTCTGCAAGTACTTGTCGAGAGTCTGTTCGTAGCCACCTTGGTTTTCGAGTGACACTTTGACTTTGGTCT
Source organism: Actinobacteria bacterium casp-actino2 (assembly GCA_001510335.1). Lineage (GTDB taxonomy): Bacteria > Actinomycetota > Acidimicrobiia > Acidimicrobiales > Ilumatobacteraceae > Casp-actino8. The sequence continues at coordinate 8,943 of LFFB01000050.1, forward strand.
GCGAAGAGTTGTACTCGTCAGTCAATGCCTTCAAAGAATCTTCAAGATCGCCGTTCATGCCGTGCCAGAAAGTGATGTTGACGGTCTCGGTGACTGCATCTAGTGCAGTCGTGTCGCACGGAGGCAAAGATGCCAATGGGGTGGCGACCGTGGTGGGTGCCGCGGTTGGCGCACTGCTATCACCAGTTGCAGGGGCTTCGGTGCTACCGGAGTCGATGATGGAACTACTTTCGCCACCTCCACATGAGGCAAACAACAATGCACTTGCGGTCAAACCAGCGAGTAAGAAACGGGATTTATTGGGGGTTTTCATTTCATCCTTTCACTGCGCCGGCGGTGAGCCCACGCACTAATTGTTTTTGGAATACGACTAAGACAATCAAAATCGGAACTGCAGCAATGATCGTTCCCGCCATAATCAAGTTTGGTTTATCAAGGTCGGACGATGCCAAGAGTCTTAAGCCTGTTTGTAAGGTATTCATGTCATCTTCGGTGGTGATGAGTGACGGCCACAGGTACTGATTCCAGCTTGCTAAGAATGAGAACAACCCAAGTGCGCCCAAGGTTGGGCGAACCAGTGGAATGGCGACTTCTTTCATGAAGCCCCAATGACCGAGGCCATCCATTTGTGCAGCCTCACGAAGATCGGGCGGAATCTGCATGAATACTTGGCGGAGCAAGAAGGTTCCGAATGCTGTCGCAACAAATGGAATGGTTAAACCTTGGAACGAGTTCAGCCATCCGAGTGAATCAATCGTGCGGCGATTGACAACCAAGGTGACTTCAAGTGGAACCAACAGTGTTGACAAGAAAATACCGAACACGAGTCGCTTCATTGGAAACTTCAAAAATGAAAACGCATAAGCAGAAGCGATTGATGTCACCAACTGAACTGACGTCACAATGAACGCTACGACCGTCGTATTCATCAAGTAACGACCGAGCCGACCCTGGGTCCAGGCATCCTTGAGTACATCGAGGGTAAATGCATCGGGCACGAGCGGATTATCAAGAACCTTGTTGCCTGGTTTCAAAGCGGCGATGACAGTTGTATAGACAGGGAACAAAATGAACAATGCAACGATGGTCAACATTGAATAGCGGGCAAACGAGCGCCAGCCTTTGGGTGGGGTATCAAGAGCCATAGTGCACTCGCTTTCCGAAACCACGGAACTGCAAGGCCGAAAGTGCGAGCAAGATTAGGAACAACAACACTGCGACCGCGGCTTGTAAACCATCGTTGTTCTTGATGATTGAACTACTTCCATAAATGAGATAGGTCACAGTTGTCGTTGAGTCTTGGGGGACTGGACCACCATTGGTAAGCAAGTCCATTTCGCCGTAAGCCTGAAATGCACGCGAGGTCAAAACAACCGTTGTAAACAAGAGCGTGGGTGAGATGAGTGGCAACGTGATGTTGGTGAAGCGCATCCATCCACCAGCGCCGTCAACATAGGCGCTCTCGTGCATTTCTTTAGGAACACTCTGCAATCCGGCCGTCACCAAAATAAATGTGAATCCGAGGTTGGCCCAGATTGATGAGATGCCGACCGACCACAAGGCGGTGCCTGGATCTTTCAGTAATCCGGGCTCTTTAATGACGGGGAAGATGTCGCGCAACCAGCCCAAGTTGGCGAGAACGCCAACGGATGGTTGCAACAAGAACAACCACATCAACGATGCAACGGCGACTGATGTGGCGATGGTGCTACTGAAGATCGTGCGAAAGAAACGCATGCCGCGTAGTTGCTTGTCGGCAAGCACTGCAAGACCGACTCCAAGAGCCAAGCCAATCGGCACGGTGATCAATGCGAACTTCACTGTGACCCACAGTGCATGTTGAAACTGATCGCTCTTCACGACGGTGGTGTACTGACCCCAACCCACCGACTTGCAATTCTTTCCTTGCACGTTGCAGGTTTGCTGGCCAAGCCACACGGCTTTGCCAAGCGGGTACAACACAAATGTGAGGAGCACAAGTAGCGACGGTCCGAGCATGGTAAACGCCAAAGGAATATCGCGCAAGCGACGTGTCTTGACAGCCATCAAGAAATCCTGAGGCCTGTCTTGACGTTGAAACGATGACGGTGGTTTTCATCAGCCGTTAAGAAAACGCTTGAACCGTTGCCAGGCACTTCAGTTCCTGCCGGTATGCGCACAATCGCGCGATGCTCGGCATCAATGGTGCAGACCACCTGAATTTCATGACCCAAATGTTCGACGAGTGCAACCGTTGCGGCGACTCCCGAGGATGTGAGATGAGTGTGCTCGGGGCGAGCGCCCACAACATGGTCGGCAGCTTCAACACTTCCAGCCGGGAAGATGTTCATCGGCGGTGTGCCGATGAACTGCGCGACGAACACCGATGCGGGTTTGTCGTACACCTCTTTTGGTGAGCCAACTTGTTCAATGATTCCGTCTCGCATCACGGCGATGCGATTGCCCATGGTCATTGCTTCAACTTGATCATGGGTGACGTAAACGAAAGTTGCGTTGAGTCGATCATGTAAGGCGACAAGCTCGGCACGAGTCTCGGCGCGTAACTTGGCATCAAGGTTTGACAAGGGCTCGTCCATGCAGAACACGGCAGGCTGACGCACGATCGCGCGAGCCAAAGCAACGCGTTGACGTTGGCCGCCCGACAGCGCTCCGGGACGACGTTCAAGATAAGGCGTGAGTCCTAAAACTTCGGCGGCTTGTTTGGCAGCCTCGGCGCGTTCGGCTTTGTTGACTCCGCGCACCTTTAACGGAAATTCAATATTGGCTTGCACCGATTTGTGTGGGTACAACGCGTAACTCTGGAAGACCATCGAGACATCACGGTCTTTGGGTTCAACATCGTTGACCATGCAGTCGCCGATCCACACCTCGCCAGCAGTTGGGTCTTCCAGCCCAGCGATCGTTCGCAACAAAGTTGATTTGCCGCAACCCGAAGGGCCGAGAAGGATCATGAAGTCGCGGTCGGCAATGTCTAATGAAACATTGTCGACGGCTTTGACGTCTCCGAAGTGCTTGGATACGCCGACGAGTCGGATGGATGCCACAGATGAATCGTATTGCATGTAGTTCAATTAGTGAACTTTGATGACGAGAGCGCCCGTAAAAACTTTCTATTTGTCACTTGTTAGTCATCAGAAGTTTCCTTAGGCCTCACAAGCAGTGAGGTCTGGCCCAAGAACGATGGTGCCAGCGAAATGCTCTTTCGCGAGTCCGATCCATTCATCTTCTTGGCCGGGCTGCACTGCGGGTACACAATGCGTCAACATCAAGGTCTTGACATTGTTGCGGGCAGCAGTTTGGCCAGCCTGGGCAACCGTGCTGTGATAATCCAAAATGTCTACAAATCGTTGACTATTTGGCAAAATGGTTGCGAGTTGCTTGACCATGTCGTCACGAATCACGGTCTGTACGTAAATGTCGGCATTCAGACACAAATCATCAAGACCTGCACACGGAATGGTGTCTCCGGCCAACGCAGCAACTTTGCCGTCGTGTTCAATGCGGAAACCGATGCTCGGGTCAACAGGGCGGTGGTCGGTCGCGTGAGTTGACACTGAAACTTCACCAATGGCGAATGTTTCTCCAGGTCCAACTTCAACAACGTCAACAGTGAGTGGACCATTGGCACGCAAGTCGTCGTGGTGAGCGTGGCGATATCCCTCATCGAGCGTGAGCATGGTGAGCATGGCGTCAACAACTTGGCGAGTTCCGACTGGTCCGACAACTTTCAACGGAATATTGACGGGCATCATGATCCAACGCGTCGTGACCAAGTCATTGAGATCGGTGATGTGATCGCTATGAAGGTGAGTGATCAAAATGGTGTTGACCATGCCGGGCAAAACACCGGCGCCAAGCAAACGCATGATGGCGGCACGACCGCAGTCGATCATGATGTGTTGCTGACCCGCTTGCACCAAGGTGCACGGACCCCCACGATTGGGGTCGGGGATAGGACTGCCTGTACCGAGAAGAGTCACTTTCATAAATTCAGTATGTCACACAAGTGACACCCAAGGTGACAGAACTATGCTGAGGCGTTTTCGAGCGCCTGCAGCAAAGTGTTCCAGGACAAGATCGCGCACTTGATACGCACCGGGAACTTCACGACACCTTGCAATGCTTCAAGATCGCCCATCTTGACTTCAACAGCTGGCGCATCGTCGGCATCTTCTTCGATTGACATCATCACTTTGAAGCGATGAATTAATGCCTGAATTTCGGCAAGCGACTTGCCCTTCACTGCCTGGCTCATCATTGAGGCCGAGCTTTGCGAAATGCTGCAACCCTGACCCGAGACCTTGACATCGACCAAGACGCCGTTTTCAACCTGAGCGTAGATCGTGATTTCATCGCCACACAGCGGGTTATGTCCCTCGGCCATGACGGCAGGAGGTGCCAACTCACCACGGTTACGCGGGGTGCGGTAGTGGTCAAGGATGATTTCGCGGTACAGATCTTCTAAGCCGGGCATGGTTTCCTCTCGTGGCTACACACCAAAGATATCGCTTGCACCATCGAGGGCATCAGCCAAAGCGTCAGCATCTGTCTGGTCGTTATATAGATAGAAACTGGCACGGGCGGTGGCGTTGGCCCCGAGCAGCTTCATGAGTGGCTTGGCGCAGTGGTGACCAGCCCGAACACAGACGTTTTTCTCGTCGAGAATTTGGCTGATGTCGTGCGGGTGAATGTCACGGAAAGCAAAGCTCAAAACCGCGCCGCGAATCTCGACGTTGCGGGGCCCGTGAATCACGATTTCGTCGCCATACCGAGTGGTCAAAGTGCTCAATGCGTATTCGGTGAGTTGCATTTCGTGTTGGCGAATATTGGCCATACCGATGTTGCTCAAGTAATCAACTGCAGCACCGAGACCAATGACTTCAACAATGGCCGGAGTGCCAGCCTCAAACTTTGATGGCAGTTCGGCAGTGGTGTAACCATCAAGGCGCACATCGGCGATCATGTTGCCGCCCCCAAGAAATGGCGGCATAGCTCCAAGTAATTCTTCGCGTCCCCACAACACACCAACGCCAGTAGGGCCAACCATTTTGTGACCACTGAACATGACAAAGTCGGCATCCCATGCTTGAACGTCGGTGACATTGTGTGGAACAAATTGACAAGCGTCAACAATCGCGATTGCTCCAGCAGCATGAGCCGCGGCGCAGAGTTGCTTCACTGGAGTGATGGTGCCGAGAACATTACTCATTGCAGTGAAAGACAATATTTTTGCACCGTCAAGAAGTGTTGACAGGTTTGATAAATCGAGTTGACCGTCATCGGTTAATGGAATCCAACGCAATTCAATACCGCGTTCGGCAACGAGCATGTGCCACGGAACAATGTTGGCGTGATGTTCCATGTGGGTGAGTACAACGACATCACCAGCTTGAAGATTGGCGCGACCCCACGTTTGTGCGATGAGGTTGATTGACTCAGTGGCGTTCTTGGTGAAAACGACTTCATGTGCAGTACGGGCGTTGATGAATCGCTGCAGTTTGCTGCGTGCACCTTCATATAAATCGGTGGCTTCGCCGGCCATGCGATACGCACTGCGATTGATTGGTGCGTATCCGTTGCGCATGAA
>LFFB01000051.1 GCA_001510335.1 Actinobacteria bacterium casp-actino2
GTTGCTAATTCAGCGGTGAGAATCCAATGGTTGGCGTACGCCAATTTGAGCGTGAGTGCTTCGGGCCCAGGCATGCGCATTTGACTCATCGCTGTGCGCATACGGAAACCCATGTAGCGAAGTGTTTCGGCGCGAGTATGCGCTTGAGCAAGTCCTTGGCGAATGTTGAGATCGTGTGATAGCCCGCGTTGTTGAGCAAGCTGAATCAATTGGTCAACCGACCAAGTACCGCCCGAACCAATGTGGCTGCGTTCGTTCATCAACGTGGTCTGAGCACCCTTCCAGCCAGCGTTGATTTCGCCGATGATGTTCGTATGTGGAATACGTACGTCAGTGAGGAAGGTTTCATTGAAGTGCTGCACGCCGGTGATCTGGGTAATGGGGCGGACATCAATGCCCGGACTCTTCATGTCCAAGATGAAGTACGTGATTCCAGCATGTTTTGGAAGATCAACATCGGTGCGAGCAAGCAAAATTGCGTAATCGGCAAACTGGCCAAAGCTGGTCCAAACTTTTTGCCCGTTGACGATCCAGTCGTCGCCGTCGCGCACGGCGCGAGTGCCGAGCGAAGCCAAGTCACTGCCCGAACCAGGTTCGCTGAAGAGCTGGCACCACACCTCTTCGCCCTTCAAGATGGGGGCCAAGTGATGCTGCTGTTGTTCGGGTGTTCCGTGGGCGATGAGTGTTGGTCCAACCATGCCGATCGACACTGCGAAGGCGCCGGTCGCAACATCAAACTGCGACATCTCCTCGGCGAAGATGGCTGACTGAATGGCACTCGCACCACGTCCGCCGTATTGCTTGGGCCAGGTAATGCCAGCCCAGTTGTTGTCGTACAACACGCGCTGCCAATCACGGCAAGCCTGCATGTGTCCGGCTAGGTCGCGGGTGTGGTCGGCCGACTTGCCAACGTGTGAATCGCGTCGGTGAGCATGAGCCTCAAGCCACGTGCGAGCCTCGGCTCGAAAGGCGGCTTCTTCTGGAGTGTCCCCAATATGCATGAAAGCGATGATCCCTGTGGAAAAGAGGCAGGCGACAAGCGTCTGCTGGTTTCTGACAGTCTGTCAGAAACCGACCCAATCGCACCTAACCGCGCTCAAGACACGGGCAGCATTTGTGCCCTAATCGCGCCACGTGGCTGGGCCGGTGTAGAACTTGAGGTCATCTCGGCTGTAGGTCATGGGGATTGCCCCGTGGGAGTTGACGACGTCGGGCCAATGGTCTCGCAGACCCTCGATGGTCGCGTCTGGTCCACCTGACCACCCGGGGACGCCGGTCGTTGAAATGAGGGCGGTTCGTCCGGCTCCGGTCGTGAATATTTGGCCCGAACACGGGACATCGTCATGGACGAGCCAGGCCGCGGCGGGTGAGCACATCTGGGGGGCGAAGTTGTCCTCCATCCACTTGCGCGTGTCCTCATTGGGGTTGAGGGCGGCCGATCGGGTGTAACCAATGGGCATGAGCACATTGATCTTGATCCCGACTGGGGCGCCTTCGAGTGCGAGCGACCTGGCTAAGCCGATCAAGCCAGCCTTGGCCATTGAGTAAGCCGGCATGCCGAGCGAACCGACGGCGGCACTCGAGGAGGTCAGCAGAATTCGACCGAACTGCTGCTGGCGAAAATGGAACCACGCAGCCCGAGACATGTTGTACGAACCGACAAGGTGTGTCGAGATAATTGTCGCTACTTGGTGGTCGGTCGTTTGTTCAATGGTGCCCGTCGGCCCACCACGACCTGCGTTGTTGAGAACGATATGCAGCGCGCCAAATTCGTTGAGCGCTGACTGCACGATGTCTTGTGCTGCCGCGGGGTCGGCAACAGAATTCGTGTTGGCGATGGCTATGCCACCTGCGTGAAGAATGTCGTTGGCGGTTGCTTGCGCATGTTCAGAAGAAACATCGTTGACGACGACCTTGGCACCTCGTGATGCAAGGAAGAGGGCGTGTTCTCGTCCGAGCCCACGGCCCGCTCCGGTGACGATGGCGACCTTTTTATCAAAGCGAATGAGTGATTCAGACATGTGCCCACCGTACAGTGCTGATTATGAATAGTTCAGTAGCGGACGTTCGCACTCACGAAGCGCCAACAGTTGTGCCCCGAGTGATCATGGTGACTGGAGCGAGCCGCGGAATCGGCCGAGCGATCGCTTTGTCATTGGCCGAGCAGGGTCATTCGCTGGTTCTGACGGCACGTTCGGTTGATGGTGGTGCCAAGTTTTCTGGAACATCACTGAATGATCCTCTGGCGGGCGTGGATCTTTCGGGTTCGGTCGCCGAGGTTGCGCATGAATGTCAAAAACTAGGTGCGCAAGCAATCGCGGTTGCGATGGATCTCACTGACGAATCGAGTGTGATTCGTGCAGCACAATCGGCACTGGCAGAATTTGGTGCTGTTGACACCCTGATATCCAATGCGATCTATCAAGGCCCAGGAGTGAACGATTGGCTGCAAGATCTGCCGATTGAAAATCTGCGCAAGGTCATTGAAGGTGACGCCATTGCATCGGTGATTTTGTTGAAGAGTTTTCTTCCTGGAATGCTGAGCAGTGGGCGCGGAGTGTTTGTGCATCTCACGTCGGGCGCTGCTTCTCTTGTGCCCAATAAACCTGCAGGCGAGGGTGGCTGGGGAGTCGCTTACGCAATGGCCAAAGGTGCTGCCCACCGCATTGCGGGTGTGATGCATGCCGAGTATTCGTCGCAAGGATTCCGGGCATACAGCTTGAATCCAGGTCACGTAACAACCGAAGTTATGTTGATGCGTGCGCAACGCGAAGGTCGTGAAGTGACTGGCAAAGGACCAGAAGATGTTGCAAGCGCAACTCGTTGGCTCATTGAAGGAAATGCCGAAGCTATTGCTCTGTCGGGTCAAGAAGTCGTTTCACGCGAAGTGATTCAACGATTGCGTAATTCGTGAATCGCTGACTTGAGCAGTTGATCATGTGAATCGTCGGGCGGGGCAGCAACAAGAATTCCGTCAGCCAACCCGTCAAACCATTCGATCGCAACATCGGGCAACTGAGCAAAAGTTGCTTGCGGCACGAGTGTGTCAAGAACTTCATCGGTGACGAGAGTTGATAGATCGCCCCACCGTTGTCCGCGAATAAGGGCGCGCAATTGCGGTGCTAATTCACTCCAACCGAACAATTCAAGAGTTCGTTCGTATGCGGGAGTTGAATAAAGAAAGGCCAAGAGCCGCCGATTGTGCTCTCGTCGCTCATCAAGATCGCTTTGAGTTTTACCAAGTATCCATTGCGTGCCGACCACAAGCTCAATATTGGAAAGACTGCGGCCTGATGCATCTGCGCCCACTTGTAAACCAGGTCGACACAACTCTCGCAAATATCGCGGATGACTGTTGGTTGGGTGCGTCACAAAGCCGTCAGCGATTTGTCCAGCAAGCTCAACAAGTTTTTTGTTGACTCCACCCATCCAAATGTTTGGTCGCTCAATGTGAGCGGGCAGCGGATCAGGTGTGAAGTTTGGCGTGAGCAAATTCAAGGTGTAGTGCTCACTGCTAAAATCGATCGCTTCTAGTCCTTCAAAAGCCCGCCAGCAGGCATTTACAGCTCCGATGTGATCACGGAGGCGACCAGTGGGATTATCAAACTGGGCGCCGAACCGACGTTCAATGTGCGGACGAATTTGGGTTCCGAGACCTAGTTGGAAACGCCCGTCAGAGAGCGCTGCTAAATCCCACGCTGAATACGCGATTGCCATAGGACTACGTACAAGGGCAAGAGCAACTGACGTGCGAACCGTCAAACTTGTTGTCGCTTGAAGCGCGGCCATCGATGCCAAAAACGGATCGTGAACTGTTTCGGCAATGTGCAGACCGTCGTATCCGAGTCGTTCAATACGTTGCGCATGCGCGCCAATATCGCGAATAGGTAGTCGCGGATCCATACCTGCGTAGACGCGCATTATTTGTCGCCCAATTTCTGTTCGGCAATCTGCTGAGCGCGTAACTTGGCCCATTCGCGCGCACGTTGATTTTCAAGGGCGTACGCCGCATCACTATTACCCAGTGGTGCTACCTCCTCGTACAGCGAACGAATTGCAGTGATCGCGCTGGCGTGGTTGTTAGCTATTGATTCAGCAACCTCTAGTGCGCGAGTTAACAATTGGTCGTGAGCGACGACTTCGGTGACGAGCCCCCAATCAAGTGCAGTTTGCGCATTAATCATTTCTGCAGTGAGACTCATTCGTCGAGAGCGACCGGTGCCGATGAGGCGTGGCAGTTTGACAGTGAGGCCCCAGCCAGGAACCATGCCAACTTTTGAGTGAGTGTCGGCGAAGCGGGCTTTGTCTGAAGCGATTAAGAAATCGCACGCCAATGCAATTTCAAATCCTCCGGTGATGGCAGCGCCATTGATTGCACCGATCACGGGAACTCGTGTCGGAGGAAGTGCTCCCCAGTATCCAGGGTGCGGGTTCTCACCTTTCTTTTCTCCACCCGAAACATCGCGTAAATCAAAGCCCGCACAAAAGGCTGGGTCGGCGCCAGTCAAAACAATGGCGCGGATGTTCGGATCAGAATCGCATTGTGAGATAGCCGCGGGGAGTGTGGCCGAAAGGGCGGCATTCAAGGCATTGCGTGCTTCGGGTCGGTTCAGCCTGACCACCGCAATCTTGCCAGAGGCGTTTTCGTGTATCTCGACCTGAACAATTGGGTCGTCAATGCTGTCAAGATCACTCATCATCTGACAGAGTGTCAGAAACGGAGGGTGATGATGAAGTTCTGGTGTGCGACGGCATTTATGAAGACAAAACAACTGGTGCATATTGCTCAGTTACTTGATGAAGCCGGGTATCACGGCTTAATGGTGAGCGATCACCTGGTGTACCCCAAGAATTTGCAGTCGAAGTACCCATATTCGCCGCACCCCGATGGCCGACCGATTTGGGAACCAGAAACCGCTTGGCCTGATCCGTGGGTGTTGATTGGTGCAATGACCAGCGTGACCAAGCAATTGAACTTCACGACCAACATCTATGTTGCTGGCCATCGTCCGCTCTTGCAGTTGGCTAAAGAAATTGCCACTGCATCTGTTTTGTCGGATGGTCGTGTTGCGCTTGGCGCGGGTGCGGGTTGGATGAAAGAAGAATTTGATCTACAAGGTCAAGACTTCTCGAATCGGGGTAAGCGTCTGACTGAAATGGTTGAAGCGTTGCGCGCCATGTGGGGTGGCGGTTGGGTTGAATTCCACGGCGAGTACTACGACATTCCTGCGGTAACGATGGAACCATCACCTCCTTCGCGAGTCCCGATCTATATCGGCGGCCACACCGATGCTGCGCTCAAGCGAGCAGCAAAAGTTGGAGACGGATGGATTGGTAACGCGTATCCAGTCGAAGAAGCAAAGATGTATATCAACAAACTCAGGGCCTATTTGCGTGAGTACGGTCGTGAAAATGACAACTTCGAAATCATTTGCGGTTTGTATGCAATGCCGACGGCCGATTTGTACAAGCGTGCCGAAGAAGAAATGGGGATGACCGGAACGCTATGTATGCCTTGGGCGCTCGGAAATCCCTCAGCAGGAGACCACGCCGGTCTCGCTGAAATGTCGGCGGCTTACAAGCCGTTTATTGATGACTTCGCCACAAACGTTGTAGCGAAGTGTCAGTGAACGTCGCGACGTTTTAATTGCTTATCTAATACTGATCTTTTTCAGCCAGGCCAAATGATTGATTGCATTTCGGTATAGCACAGCATTCCGAAGTCGCCACCATCACGACCAACACCGCTCATCTTGAAACCACCAAATGGGGCTTCATGATTTCGTTGGGCTGAGTTGATGCCAACGTTGCCGCTGCGAAGCTGACGAGCAATCTTGTAGGCGCGATCAGAGTCTTGCGAGAAAACATAGTCATACAAGCCGAATTCAGTGCTGTTTGCGATCGCGATGCCTTCTTCTTCGTCGTCAAACGGAACGACGACGACAACTGGTCCAAAGATTTCTTCTTGGACTGGAGTCATTGTTGACGTGCACCCGGCAATCAATGTTGGCGCAACGTAGAACCCGCGTTCCATGTGTGCTGGACGACGACCATCAACGATGATTTCGGCACCTTCGTCGGCGCCGGCCTGGATGTATCCCTCGATGCGTCCACGTTGTGCAGCCGAAATAACTGGTCCAACCAAGGTGTCCATTGCAGTCGGGTCACCAACTTTCAAGTTGGGAGCAACATTTGCCAATGCGGCGACGAGTTCGTCGTAACGACTGCGATGAACAATCGCGCGAGTTGGTGCTGTACAAATCTGTCCACTGTGGAAGGCCCACACGCTTTGGATCGCACCGACAGCTTTAGAGATGTCGGCATCATACAGAACAAGACCGGCACCCTTGCCGCCAAGTTCAAGCAGTTGACGCTTCATTGTTGCGGCGCCTGCTTCCATAATGCGCACACCAACACCAGTTGAACCAGTGAACGACACCATGTCGACATTGCGACTTGTTGTGAGTGCTGCAGCAGGCGCTGGGCTTGATGACGTGATGATGTTGACCACTCCGGGTGGGAAGCCAACCTCATGCATGATTTCAGCGAGTTCAATCACGGCGAGCGGATCTTGCGGTGCAGGCTTCATGACAACGGTGCAACCAACGGCGAGAGCGGGTGCAATCTTTCCAGCCATGTTGACAACGGGGAAGTTGTATGGCGAGATACAGGCAACGACACCGACTGGTTGACGCTGAACAACGCCACCAATGAGACCACCAGCAGCGAGCGGAGTCGCTTGCATTGCTGACGGCGGGAGAGCGATATCAAGGCTGCGCGCTGCGCTCTTGGCGTAACGCTCAAAGCGTTCAATGGCGACGGGAACTTGCATGCGCGAACCGACCATCGCAGTGGCGCCAGTTTCGCTCATGATCAACGGGACGAGGTCGCCTTGGCGTTCGCGCAAGGTGTCGGCGAGGGCTTGCAAAAGTCGAGCGCGCTCAGCCGGGGGAGTGCGCCACCATTTGGGGAAAGCGTCTTGGGCGGCCTGGGCGGCGGCTTCGGCCTGAGCGACTGATGCCTCGGGGGCGTAGCCCACGATTTCTTCAGTTGCGGGGTTGATGATGGGCGTCGTGCCCTCGTCGCCAAGCACCCATTCGCCGCCGATGAGCATCTTGTACGTCTTGTCAACTGCTGAACCTGATCCTGACATATTTCCCCCTTGGTGCGGACTCGCCACAGCACGAATGCCATGGCAAGGCTACAATCTGACGCACCGTCAGATTCCATTGCATCGGAAAATGACAATAGTTTTCCCGAGGCCACCTAGGCCGTGACCTCGGCAATAGGTCTCAGAGAAAGATGGTTGGACATGCTCGACAAAGTGATTCGTGGCGGAACAGTGGTCGATGGAACAGGTTCGCCATCGCGAGTAGCCGATATCGGTATCAAGGACGGTCGGATCGTTGCGATCGGAGTCGTCGAGCAGGACGCCGCCGAAGTGATCGATGCAACAGGTTGCATCGTGACGCCCGGATTCGTTGATCCGCACACTCACTACGACGCACAACTTTTGTGGGACCCAACGGCTAGTCCGTCAAGTGTGCACGGTGTAACGACGATTATCGGTGGCAACTGCGGATTTACCCTTGCCCCCTTGATCCCAGGCGACGCTGACTACTTGCGCAAGATGATGTCCAAGGTTGAGGGCATGCCGTTGGCGGCACTTGAAAACGGCACCGACTGGTCTTGGGAAACTTTTGCCGAATATTTGGGTCGCCTTGAAGGAAACATTTCTGTCAATGCCGGATTTCTGGTGGGGCACTGCGCAATTCGTCGCTATGTAATGGGACCAGCCGCTGTCGGCGCTGAGGCATCAAACGAACATATTGCTGAAATGCGCGCCGAACTTGCGAAGTCAATTCAGTCGGGCGCCTTAGGTTTTTCGTTTACCAACAGCACATCGCACAGCGATGGTGACGGCGAGCCGGTTGCAAGCCGTTGGGCGACACACGATGAACTCATTGCGTTGTGTGAAGAAGTTGGTTTGCACGAAGGCACCACGCTTGAAGGAATTGTTCCCGGTTGTTTAGATCGTTTCGCTGATGACGAAATTGAATTGCTCGGACTCATGAGTGCTGCAGCAAACCGTCCAATGAACTGGAACGTTTTGACGGTTGATTCGCGTGAGGCCGATCGCGTGCCGCGACAGATTTCTGCTTACGACCGTTCAATTGAGTTGGGTGGAAAAGTTGTTGCCCTCACGATGCCCGTACAAGTACCAATGAATATGAGTTTTTCGAACTTTTGTGGCTTGTGGTTGTTGCCAGGTTGGCAGCAGATTTTGGGCGTGCCGGTAGCAGAGCGAATTCAGCGATTGCAAGATCCCGATACTCGGGTGCGCATGCTTGAAAATAGTTTGTCGCAAGCCGCAGGTGTGTTCCGCCGATTGGCCGATTGGGGCGACTACGTCATCGGCGATACCTATTCGGCAGCAAACGAAGGTTTGAAGGGTCGCATTGTTCGCGATGTTGCTAACGAACGCGGTATGAGTTCGTTCGGAACGCTGCTTGACATCGTGATCGCCGACGAATTGAAAACGATTTTGTGGCCGACCCCGCAAGATGATGATGCCGAATCATGGAGAATGCGGGCCGAGTTGTGGCAAGATAGTCGAGCAATGATCGGCGGCTCCGATGCTGGTGCTCACTTAGACCGCATGTGTGGTGCTCCGTACCCGACTCGTTGGCTTGCCGACTGTATTCGTGGCCGCAAGTTGGTGCCCGTTGAATTTGCGGTGAAGATGATGACGTCGCAACCAGCAAAATTGTTCGGGTTGGTTGACCGTGGCGAGTTGCGTGAAGGTGCTTGCGCCGATGTTGTGGTGTTCAATCCAGATGAAATTGGCTCTGAAGATGCGATGTTGGTGACCGACCTTCCGGGTAACTCATCGCGATTGACGGCTGGTTCGTTTGGAGTGAAGCGAGTTCTCGTGAATGGCGTGACGATTGTGGAGAACGGTGTGGCCAATGGTGCAGTGCCCGGAACCGTTTTGAAGTCCGGCAAAGACACCTACACCGTCCCCGCCCGCTAACCGTACCCATTCCTGCCACTTTGGAATGTGGCTGCCGCTAGGCGGTAACTAGATTCCAAAGTGGTGGATAATTACCGCTTTGGGGTTAAGCGACCTTTAACTGCAAGGTGCGTTGGGTCACGGTTCGGCTGATCATCGAGATCACCTCCATAAGGTGATCTGTAACGTCGGCGGTCGTTGGTCGGAGAATCTGCCAGCCAAGCAAGGCGGCTTGCATGTCTCGAAGTTTGTCTCGGTGTATCGCCACGACAGTGTCGTGTAATTCTCCGTCCACCTCAACGCCGAGTTTGATGTCGGGACGGGCAACGTCTATGTGGATCGTGTGACTTCCGGGGATTTCAATGGGAAATTGTCTTTGCCAACGCCGATCTCGTTCCTCTAGAGCTCGAGCAAGTTCAAGTTCGGGGTGGCTCATCGCGATAGGCAACTCATCAGGTCGACCCAAAATCACCCTGCGAAAACGAGCGGATCCGTGGCGCCCCATTTTCACTGCACGACTACCGAACTCCCGAACACCCGACATGGTCACTAGTTCCCGGTTGAGGCAATCTTCGTAAGCCGACAGCAAAGTGCGATCATCAACTTCAAGAGCGATCTCGAAAAGGGTTTGCTGAGGAGAACTAACGCTCCATCCATGGATTGACGTGACAATTTCTGGCTCGGGGAAGTTGACTCTGCGGATTCGAACTCCCGTGAGATTTGGATGAAATTTAGTATTTACTGAAATCTCAACTCTGTTTCGAGGGACTCTTCGGATTTCCCAATATTGAGCGGCACTGACGCCTGATGCCCAAGACTCAGGAACTGCAAAACAAGCGGCAGCGATTTCGGCCTCGAAGTTAAGGTGCTCATCGCTGAGTGCGTAAACCATCCCTCGATGAACTCGACGTAAAATTCCTCGAGAGACAAGTCGAGTTATTGCACTCGGACTGAAATGCAATTGCTTGAGATCATCGAGTATTACAAGTCCGGATCGTTGTTGTGCGATTTTGATGAGTAGCGAGAGTTTGTCTTCCATGCCCAAATTGTGGGCATGAGTTCAAATATCGGGCGATGGTGAAATCATTAATTCCCCACTTTGGAATCGCGTTACCGCTAGGCGGCAGCCATATTCCAAAGTGGCAGAAAAAGGGGAGGGCCGCCCGTGGGGGATGTCCCAGGGCGGCCCTCGTTGCTTGTTTTGTTTATTGCCTTGCTTATTGCTTGTTACTTGCTTCGTTTTATGTTGACCTTGTGGTCAGCTGATCGGTACCCAATCGCTAACAACAACACCACAGTTCACCGGCGCGGCGCAACCGTTGTACAAGCCGTTGGCATCAGGCGCAGTATCAAGTGCTGCTGCAGTGATTCGCACTGTGTGCAAAGCATTGGCTGCGAATGGCTTGCCTGGCGCAAACTTGCCAGTTCCGCCACCAGCAAGCGCCAACGGCACTTCGCCAAGGTTCAACACGGCATCGATGTATGACTGACGGGTTGGGTTAGTCCCCGCAGCAGTCAATCCAAGATTGATGATGTTGGCCAAAGCGCATTCCTGGGGCGTGTAGTCCGAATTCAAAGTCTTGCCATTGGCATCGGTGTAGACGTTTCCTGCTGGCACGCCTGAGTTGGAAGGTCCACCGTAATACTCGGAGAAACTTGCATCAAAGAACGCTCGGCATTCAGTTTCAAACTCGGAGTCGGGACGAATTGAGGTTCCGTCAGTTGAGTGGTCGTAAGCGGTGACGCAGTCACTGCCAACGGCAGCAGCTGGAGCACGGCTCAAACCGAAGGCTGAACAACCAGATGATGAAGTATCAAGCAAAGAGAACTTCAAACCAGCAGCGGCAGCAGCACCCCAGAAACCTTGGGTTTCAGTGAATGGTGTCGAAACAAAAGTCTGAACAGCGCCTTCAGCTTGGAAGACCGCAACGGCTACTGCGCCTTCTTCGTTGGTGGCAGCTGCGTCGCCCTGCGTTGAGTTGATCTCAATCAACTTCGGAGTGAATCCACCAGCTGTCAGGGCAGCAGCCGCCGCCTTGCCTGCGGCAGCCCCGACCGCAGTATTGTTAGAGAGGACTCCTACAACTGAACCAGGTGCTGCATCAGTTGAGTTCATCCATGCGGTGACTCCGGCTTCAGCAACAGTTTCAGATGGTGCGGAGAGAGAAATCGCGAGACCGGTGTCAAGTTCTGCCTGGCCCATGACGTCTCCGTACATGATTGGCACGCCGTCGGCAAGGAGTAATCCACGTGCGGTCGAGGACAATCCGGTTCCATTCACGACCATAAACAATTCATTGTTGACCGTTGCTTCGGCCACCAACGTATCAAACGTGCTCGGGTCAAGCGGGTTCCAGACGAGGCGAACTGGTTCGACCATACGTCCGTTGATTCCGCCGTCGGCGTTCCACTTTTCAAAGAAGACGTTCCAACGATCAAACAGGTGGTCGGTCGTTAAGGTCTCGGGAATCGAGATTCCCATGGCTCGAATGGCTTCAAGGTCGGAGATAGCGACACCGATCTTGATGGTGTCAACGGTAATGCCGACGTCTGAGGCTGTGAGTTCTTCGGCTGGCGCCTCGGTCACAGGAGCGTCGCTCGAGGCGGGTGCCTCACCGACAGCGGGAGCGTCAGTAGTTACTGAGCCTCCGTCATCGCTGCCACAAGCGGCAACGATAAGTGAAGCGCTGGCGATGAACGCGAGCGCGATGCGTGATTTCTTCATGTGGTATCCCCCTCGGATGCTGTGAAGTTAGATGGTCATCGGGACCACCGCTATTCGGCAAACTAGCAGAAAGAATGAAGTTTCTGACGCACCGTCAGAAACTTCTGACGGTGCGTCAGATTTTTCTGATTCGCCGTCAGAATTTGGGTGCACTCCCACTAATGTTCGGAAAGGAGTTTGGGGGAAATATGCAGGAATCTGAGGGCAAACAAGTCGCCAAACCTTCGGCTGCGTCATTGGCAGCGTCAATTGTGGTCGACGAGCAAGATCGTCGCGACCGAGACAGTCAGGCCGATGCGGCAATCGACTATGAGGCGGCACCTCAGGGGCCGATGAAGTTGCGCGAGGGTCTGCGCACTGGCGGATTCAGCGTGGCGACGGTGTTGTTGTTGTTTACGATTTTTGAAGAGTTTGACCGAGTAGCGATGCATGTACTGGGACCCGACATTCAAGAGTCTTTGGGTATTTCAGACACTGTGCTGCTGGGTCTGCAGAGTTTTGGTGGCGTGGTCTTGGTGTTGGCGACGATGCCATTTGCTTGGCTAGCCGACCGACGGCGCCGAGTTCGAGTGATGTCCGGCGCTTCGACCCTGTGGCTGGTATTCGTGGCCCTGACTGGATCTGTTGTCAATACCTTTCAAATGGGCTTTGCTCGTGCTGGTTCGGGTTTTGGCGCAGCGGCCCGTGTACCGATTGGGCCTTCGCTCGTTGCAGACCAATATCCGCTCGCCGTTCGTACCCGAATCTTCGCGATTGAAGCGCTTGGTCGACCTCTCGGTCAGGTTCTTGGACCATTGTTCGCCGGAGTGATCGTTGTGGCTGCGGGCGACGATGCGGGCGACTGGCGAGTTGTCTTCTTTGCGTTGCTGATACCGGCGGGACTCACGATCTTGTGGTCGTTCACCTTGAAAGAGCCGACACGTGGCCGTCAAGAGCAAGAAGCAGTTTTAGGTGAAGCGGTCGTTGATGCCGAAGCAGAGCCACCGGTGTTGTTGTCGGCAGCCTTTCAACGTTTAAAGAAAGTGCGTACGTTCTATTTCTTAGTAGTAGGTATCGGTGTTCTTGGGTTTGCCCTGATTGCAGTGCCCGGAGCGTTCAACCTGCTCTTGAAAAACTCATATGACTACAGCGCGTTTACACGCGGTTGGATTGGGGCGATCACCTGGTCAGGTGCGCTCATCGGAATTCCATTAGCTGGACGTGTTGGTGAAAAGTTGTTTAGGCGTAATCCGCCATCGGCTTTGCGAATGATGGGTATATGCATTCTTTCGTACGGAATATTCGTCACAGTCGGAATGCGCTTTCAGAGTGCTGCTCTGATGATTGCTTTTGTCACCATTGGCAATGCATTCCAAGGTGCTGCTTTTACGCAAATGGGACCTGCTATTTCGGCCATCGTTCCATACCAGATGCGCTCGCAAGCATTTGCCATGGTTGGTGTGTACATCTTCTTAATGGGTGGCTTCTTTGGTGGTCTTCTCGCTGGCGGATTGTCGGACGCTCATGGTGAACGGACTGCGCTCACTGCTGTCGTACCACCGGCAGCATTAGTGGGGAGTTTGCTGATCATTTACGGCAGTCGTTATATGAAGCGCGATATCGCTTTGACGATTAGCGAATTGAAAGAGCAGCAGGCCGAATCGCAGCGCTTGCACAATGATCCTGGCAATATTCCGGTTATTCAGGTGCGCAATGTGGATGTCAGTTATGGCAATTTGCAAGTACTTTTTGACGTAGGTTTCGATGTTCGAAAAGGCGAAGTTCTCGCATTGCTCGGGACGAATGGTGCTGGTAAGTCAACAATCCTCAAAGCGATTTCGGGACTCGTGATGCCAGATCGCGGCGTTGTGCGCATGAACGGTCGCACAATCACTTTGGTTGAACCTCAATACCGAACTTCAATGGGAATGGTTTTAGTTCCAGGAGGCGAGGCGGTGTTCGGTTCCATGACGGTTGAAGAAAACCTTCAGGTATGGAGCCGTCAGGTAGTCGACCAAGGAAGGCGCAAAGAAAAATTGGCGCAAGCATATGAAACATTTGATGTTCTTTGGCAGCGACGAGATCAGCAGGCTGGATCATTATCAGGCGGTCAGCAACAGATGTTGGCCCTAGCCAAAGCCGTCATGCTTGACCCCGATTTACTCTGTATTGACGAACTTTCACTCGGTTTGGCGCCGGTGGTGGTGCAAGATCTTTTAAAAATTGTTGAGAAGTTGAAAGAGCAAGGCGTCACGATGGTCATTGTTGAACAATCCGTGAACGTGGCACTCTCCATTGCCGACCGTGCGGTCTTTATGGAA
>LFFB01000052.1 GCA_001510335.1 Actinobacteria bacterium casp-actino2
CCAAGCTTCATGTTTTCGATCGTCGACAATTTGGCAAGCGCTTTGGTCAACTGAAAGGTACGCACCACTCCCTTGGCGGCAAGACGATGCGGCACCGTGCCGGTGATGACCTTGCCGTCAAAGCGAATCTCGCCTTCATCCACACGATCAAACCCGGTGAGCAGATTGAAAAACGTGGTCTTGCCCGCCCCATTGGGCCCAATCAGCGCTGTGATCTTGTTGCGACGAATTTCGAGTTGTTCAACGTCAACTGCTCGCAGACCACCGAACGTCTTGACAACTCCAGTGGCGACAAGGATTGGTTGGTCAGCGTCGGTCAAGGGCCATCTCCTCACGTGAGCCAAAGATTCCCTGCGGACGGAAGCGGGCTAGGAGCATGAGCCCCAGCCCAACCAAGATGAATCGCAGCATGGCGATGTTCAAATCCGACAGCTGCACGGTGTCTTCCAATGTGGAGCGCACATCAGGTGGAAGTTGGCGCAGCGTATTTTCGATGAACACAATGAGCGTCCAGTAGATCGACGAGCCGATGATTGGCGACCAGACCCGCCCAGGGCCGCCAATAATGAGAATCGTCCAAATGGTGAACGTAATGACCGGATTAAATGTGTCGGCTTGCACCGACGATTTTTGAATCACCTGTATTACGCCGGCGACCGCACCAATCATGCCACCGAGCATCAGCGATTGCATTTTGTAAAAGTATGAGTTCTTACCCAGTGCACGTGCTGCGTCTTCGTCTTCACGAATTGCGCGCAATGTTCGGCCCCACGGTGAGCGCATCAGTTGACGCACCATCAAGGTGATCAAAATCAGAAGTGTCCAGCCGACCATCAATACCCAAACGTCACGCCCCAAGTACTTGAACGGCCCAAACGAGTAGAACTGCCCCAATTCAAACGGGCTCAAATCATAGAACGGCCCAGCAAATTGATTAACTCCCTCGACCCCACCAGTGATTGGCTGCATCACCCGTGAGCGGGCAAGCAAGCGAATGGTTTCCGACGCAGCGATGGTCACCAGCGATAAATAATCGGCCCGCAACCGCAGCGTGGGCAGACCCAACAGCAGTGCGAGAACGCCGGCATAGACGAAAGCAAAAATGATGCCGACCCAGAAGTTCCATCCAAGCCAGTACACCGACACACCCACGCCGTAAGCGCCAGCAGCCATGAAGCCCACCTGACCAAAATTCATAAGCCCCGTGTAACCAAAATGCACATTGAGCCCAACTGCTGCCAATGCATAGACGACCACTTCTGGGCCGATCATGGCGGAGAATGACCGCTCGATAATAAAACCCCAGTCCATGTCAGCCAATCCTCTGTTTCTGACCGAGAATTCCTTGCGGGCGGAGCAACAAGGCCAAGATCAGCATCACAAGTGCGGTCATGTTTTTGAGTTCAGTGTCGATGACGAGTGTGGACCAGTTGATGGCAATACCTACCATCAACGCCCCAACAAGAGCACCGTACGAGGTGCCGAGCCCTCCCAGTGTTACTGCCGCAAATACCAGCAGCAAGATGCGTGCACCGATGTCCCACTTGACGGTGTCGAACCCGAAAAAAGTTCCCGACAATGCCGCCAAGGCTCCGCCAAAGATCCACACTTGGGCAATTACTCGCTCGACATTGATGCCAGATGATTCGGCCAAGTCGCGGTTGTCAGACACTGCGCGCATGGCACGCCCGGTACGGGTGCGACTGAGACCGATGCCTACTGCAATCAGGATGATGATTGACACCACCATGGCCGCAGCGTCACGACTGGTGAGTTCCATTCCCAGAAAAGAGTTGGCGCGTTGCGAGCCGTAATCTTTGTAAACCCGATAGCGGCTGCCGAAAAAGTAAACGAAGACATATCGCAGGAAGATTGCCATACCGATGGTCATGACCATCTGAGCGAGGAGCGACACACCCGATTTTCGAGCCGGACGAAACACCACTCGATTGAGCACATAACCCAATACGCCACCCATCACCACAGCAAGCCCGGTGGCGACGATGAAATTGACACCAGCACCGAAGGGGGCGGGCCAGCCAGCGAAAAAGCCGAACGTTCCCACCAGGCCGTAAATGTTGA
Organism: Actinobacteria bacterium casp-actino2; assembly: GCA_001510335.1. Taxonomy (GTDB): domain Bacteria; phylum Actinomycetota; class Acidimicrobiia; order Acidimicrobiales; family Ilumatobacteraceae; genus Casp-actino8. The sequence goes on from LFFB01000052.1 coordinate 2,083, forward strand.
AAAAGTAGGCCATCAGGGTGCCCCACGTGATGAGTTCGGCGTGGGCAAAATTCACGAGGCCCGTCGTGCCAAAGATGAGCGACAACCCGATTGAAGCCATTGCCAAATACAAGCCCAGCTTGAGGCCTTCGAGCGTCAGCTGGCTCACGCGACGCACCGAGAAACTGCTTTCGGAGACCTCGATCACTGTGTCAGCGGTAATGAGCGGAAAGATAATCCGTTGGTCGGCGTTCTCGCTGACCGTGACCACCAAGTTGGTGCGTAACGGGTCCTTGAGCGTCACACCCTCCGGCAACGTAGCCGTATTCAGCGTGATGGAGTATTCACCTGGACTAGAGACGGGAATACGAAAGTTGCCATCTTTGTCGGTGGTGGCTCCCCCAACGTCGTCGATAGATAGCTCAACTCCTTCGATAAACACCTTTGCGCCCGTGGCATCGGTGTATTGCAGTTGACCGAATACGCCTAGGTCATCAGACGACTGAGCCTGCGCCGTTGGGCTGACGGCGAAAATAGTTGCACAAACAAAGCCTGTAAATAGCCAACGTCCAAACCCCCTCCGTCTTAGCATCGGACTAGTGTGCAACAGATCGTTCCGTCGGTATGCGTCTCGCTGGAATGCCAGATGCGACGGAAAAAGTCTCTGTAATTAACGGTTTTCGAGAATGCTTTAACATACTTACTACTAGTCAAGCACATTATTGGGCAAAACCGGAACTCTTGAATTCCAACCGACATCAGGCTTACAAAGCCGAACTGTCCTAGCCCCGTGAATTAGGTCCATCTCTTATGAGACAAATAGCCCCGTAACTATGGGGTTGGGAGGATGGGTGTGAAACGAACCAAGCATCCACCAAAGCAGATTGTTCGCAAGCTGCGTGAGGCCGACCAGTTGTTGGCAGAGAGTATTCCGCTTGCTGAAGTGATGCGACATTTGGCGATTCCACATCAGACGTATTAGCGGGGGCGAAGCCAATATGGAGCGATGCGACCTGGTGATGTGCCACGACTCAAAACTTTGGAACAAGAAAACGCTCGGTTGAAACGTCTTCTTGCCGAGAAGGAACGTGATAACGACATGCTCAGGATGGTTTCCTTGTTGGCTATCTGAGGGAAAAATGGCTCTAAAAGGGGGAAAATGGTGACCCCGAACCAGAAGCCGGTGTGTGTTGGCTCTTGTTGACGAGTTCGGGGTGTCGCAACGTCGAGCGTGTTTGGTGGTTGGTCAGTATCGCAGCACACAAGGCCACGAAGATGTTCGCAGCTTTCTTACAGGGTTATTTGCCTCATAGAAGATTGACCTATTTCCGGGGGTCAGGATAACCAACTACCGTCAAGTCATGACGAATTTGCAGGTTGCTCCTCTACCCATCACTAACCGAGTCACACAGATGCTCGGCATTGACTATCCGATTGTGCAGGCACCAATGGGTTGGATTGCTCGTTCACAACTCGCTTCGGTAGTGAGTAATTCGGGAGCACTCGGAATTATTGAAACTTCGTCCGGTGAACTTGACAATGTTCGACACGAGATTTTACGTATGCGCGAACTGACCGATCGTCCTTTCGGTGTCAACATCGCGCAATTATTCGTTCGTGATCCTTCGATTGTTGATTTTGTAGTTGAGCAAGGTGTCAAGTTTGTGACGACCTCAGCGGGCAACCCCCAGCAATACACCAGTCAGTTGAAGGCAGCGGGACTCACTGTGTTCCATGTGGTGCCCACTCTTGCGGCAGCGCTCAAGGCGGTGGATGCCGGTGTTGATGGACTTGTCGTCGAAGGCGGCGAAGGAGGCGGCTTTAAGAACCCGCAAGATGTCTCAACGATGGTGTTGTTGCCGTTGATCGCATCAAAGGTGTCACTTCCGATTATCGCCGCAGGCGGGATTTGCGATGGAGTATCAATGGCTGCTGCTTTTGCACTTGGGGCTGAAGGTGTGCAAATGGGAACTCGAATGGTCTCGGCGGCAGAATCCCCCGTTCACAACAATTGGAAGAACTCCATCGTTAATGGTGCAGAAACGGGAACTGTTTTCTTGAACCGTCTATCTCGTCCAGGTTTACGTGCGCTTCGGACTGAACGTACGACCGAATTAGAAAAGCAAGATCATGTCCCGCTCACTGAAATGTCGCGCGCTCTCGATCTTTACTTCGGAGGAGACATGGAGGCCGCGATCGCCCTCACTGGACAGGTCATGGGACGCATCGAGGCGATCAAACCGGTTCAAGAAATTATCTATGAAACGATCGCAGAATTACGTTCGGTCATTTCAGGTTTGGCATCAGCAATCTGATTTGAAACCATCCATAGATTAACGAGCGACAAGAAAAACACCGTCGCTCCGAATATATGGATACCAACAAGTAACGCAGGAATGTCGTTGAAGTATTGCACATAACCGACGGTTGCTTGCAAGATAGCGATGACAAGAACCACCTCAAGCGGCGCAAACAAGTGTTGCGCGCGTTGTTGCTTCATCTTCCAGGCAACAGTCAACAGGAGGGCGATCGCTACGAGAACAGAAATACCATGAATACGCGCAACGCTAGTGATTGCTACATCAAATCGACGGGCCTTCTCGTCTCCAGCGTGCGGACCAGAGCCAGTCACGACCGTTCCGGTAATGAGGGCCAGGCTTCCCATAACAACTGTCAAGCGAACCAGTTTCTGAAGGCCAGACAGAGTGGATAGGCGTTCTAGTTTGTGGTCCGACTTTGCGCGCTGGTGCAATATCAACGCATTAGCAACCAGAACCATAGAAAGAATGAAGTGACCTTGATTGGCAAGTGGATGCAGATCGGTGAGTACAACGATTCCTCCCAGGACGATCTGACCAATGACACCTGCAACCAAGCCCCACGAGAGCATCACCAAATCTTTGCGGTAAGGAACACGAAAACGCGCTGCCAAAACTGCTGCGATGACGATGGCGGTCACAAGACCGGTGAACAAACGATTGATCTGTTCAATGGCCCCGTGGGTCGTCGAAACGTCAATGAACTTTGCGGAATTACAACGGGGCCAATCCGAGCAGCCCAAGCCCGAACCGGTGAGTCGAACAGCAGCTCCACTCACAACAATGACACACAACAAAATCAAAGCAAAACGACTCACCCAGATGTACCCAGCAGGACTGATCTGTCGTGCCTTTTGGGCTCCGTCAGGTGAACTCATATGCCCACAGTAGGCGCATGAATTCATCGACGCCACCTGTTGGGACTACGGTCACATCATGCTCACATCTTTTGACGACTACCCCATTCACTCGGGAAGTGTTCCAGTCAACGAAACTGGAACTAGCGACACCAATCACTACGACCGCTATTTCTTTAACGGATATCGCTCAGATGCTTCGTTGTACTTCGGTGTGGCCATGGGTTTGTATCCCAATCGCCACGTAGCCGACGCTTCTTTTTCAGTCATTGTGAACGGTAAAGAACAGATATCAATTCATGCATCGTGTCGCGCTCACCCCGATCGAGCGAGAACGAACCATGTCGGACCTATCCAGGTAAACGTTCTTGAACCGATGAAACGACATCAGATCGTCGTTGATTGCGCCGAGCATGGAGTAAGGGCTGAATTGATTTTTGTTGCTCGAAGCGGCCCAGTTCAAGAGCCACACTTCCTAGTAAAGGCGGGGCAGCGAACTCTGTTTGATTACACCCGACTGACGCAGTTTGGGCACTGGAGCGGATGGGTTGAAGTTGACGGTGTGCGGCACGAAGTAGATGCAACTTCTACATACGGATCGCGCGATCGTTCATGGGGAGTTCGGCCGGTTGGGCCAGTCGCAGATCTAGGTGCTCCAGTTGGTGAGCGACAGTTCTACTGGCTGTGGGCGCCGATCAACTTTGAGAATTTCGCAACGCACTTTGATGTCAACGAATATGCCTCGGGCAAGCGATGGCATGAGACCGGGTTCATTATTCCCGATGGAGATCAAGCAGCTCATGAAATGGCGCGGGTTAAATATGCAACCGAGTGGCGCCCCGGCACACGGTGGGCGCAAGATTTTTCTATTGAATTCATCGACGATGCTTCAGCAATTCATTCAATTGTTTTAGAGCCGCTGTATGAATTCCATATGCTCGGGATCGGGTATGGCAATCCCGAATGGGGTCATGGACATTGGAAGGGCGAACTGGCAGTCGGTACGGAACGTTGGGCTCTGCCAGTACAAAACCCATGTGATCCTCGAAATATTCATATCCAGGCTCTGTGTCGTGCCACGATGACCGACGCTCAAGGAGTGACGCATCAAGGAATTGGCATTCTTGAACAGTTGATCCTTGGCCCACATGAACCAACTGGACTCACTGGAATCATTGACCCAGCGCTCTAGAAGTTCTTATCGATTTTTGCTTCGTCGCTCATGTGTGACGAATCGTCATGCCCCCATCAATGACGATTGCCGCACCTGTTACAAAACTCATCGCTGGCATACACAAACTCACCGTCATATGGGCAACTTCTTCTGGCTCTCCGTAACGACGCAAGGCCACATGACGCTGGGCGTATTTACTCTTCATTTCCGAGGGAATCGCCTCTGTCATACTAGTATTGATCGGTCCCGGACAGATGCAATTGACAGTGATTCCATCTTTACCCAGTTCAACGGCCAAACTTCGTGTGAGGCCGGTAACGCCGGACTTCGATGCCGAGTAAGCCGACAGTGTCGGAGTCGCAACGATTGATTCAGTCGACGCAATATTGACGATTCGACCAGATGAAGATTGCTTCAAATGTGGAAGAGCAGCACGAACAAGGTGAACATAGGCCGACAAGTTGATTGCCAGAGTGGTATCCCAAGCACTCAGGAAATCATCATTTGAAGAATTAGCTGGTGAAGACAGAGAAATACCGGCGTTGTTAATCACAATGTCAAGACAACCAAAAGCAGAGACGGTTTTCTCAACGACAGTTTGAAGTTGCTCAGTATGACGCACATCAATCGCGAAGCCGATCGCCCGTTGTGCGCCATATTCATTTTGAATTGATTGCACGACTGCATCAACCTTGGCCTGATCGAGATCGACGACAGCGACGCTTGCTCCCTCGTCGGCGAGAAGAAAAGCAGTCGCTCGACCCATTCCGCTAGCCGCGCCAGTCACAATGGCAACTTTGCCATTCAGACTTCGGGAGAGATTGCTCAATCGAGTCATGGTCGCTCTTTCTATGAACGTGAGTAGCGCTGCATGCCACCCATGCCGTACATCTTCATCACCAGTGCTCGTTCAACAATCACTTCCATAAAGGCGGTGTCTGGGCTGTTGTCGGGTCCGCCAGGAGCAAAACCATTGAGGTCATAATCAAACACGCCATTCCACAAGCGACGTTTTGTTTCAATGTCACTCAGCACTCGCGCCGTTCCCCACACTTCTACCCCATCGCCATTCTCTGTCACTTGCCAATGAAGGGCGACGCGAGGGTTCTCTGCGACATTTCGGGTCTTAGTTGATGTCAATCCCACCATGATCCACAGCGTTTCTCCATCCCAGCAGGGATGCACTGGAACGACGTCTGGCTCTTGGTCGGCACCGACAGTAGCGATGTGTGCCCACATGCTGAGCGCAGAACTGGCTGCCTTCACTTCTTCAATCGTGATATCGCTACTCATGATTCCCCCTCAGCAACGTTTTTATTCCTCTTATGGTCTATTACGGTCGAACCTCGTAAAACGCATTGAGCGAATGTTCGATCTCAAGTTTGCGAAAACGAGTGAAGCCAGCAGCTGCGGCCATACTTCGAGCCTTGGATTCTGGAAGGCCCAAAGTTCCGAGCCCTGCTCCGCCAGCAGCCGACATTGCTGACGACATGCAGCTCATCACACTGATGCCGTACATCAACGAAGCCATCGGGTTCTTCGCCATATTCTCACCGAAGGTATCAAGGGCCTTGATATCTACTAAAAGCCAAATGCCATCTGGCTTGAGTGATCGTCGAATCGCTTCCATCACTTCTTGTGGATGAGTCATGTCATGAATGCAATCAAAGGCCGTGACGATGTCGAGTGATTCATCAAGTGGAAGCGGCGTGACTCGGGGATCAACAAAATGAACATTGGGGGTGGCGTCGATGGACTTCTTCTCGAGAGCTCGATTGAGTGCATACCGAGAAATGTCATATCCAGTCACCGTTGCTTTCGGAAAGGCTTGTGCCATACGAATGGCGGCTCCGCCCGCTCCACAGCCGATATCAGCCACGTGTGCGCCAGCTTCCAAACGTTGTACTGCACCGTCGAGTGCCGGAAGTACAACGGGAAGGAGGTACGAACGGCTCCAAGGTTCGAAACTTCGTTCAATACCAGCGGCTCCTTCTGGGCCATGACTGTCGTAATCGAGACCAATACCGCTTTTGAAACTTTCGGGCAATGCCTTCAGACTTTCCATTGTTTGAGGCAAACGATGGAACATGCCCATTCCAAAAGCCGGATGTAATTCATCAGATAAGACAACGACGGCCTCAGGTGTCATTAAATAACGCTCAACACCGTGATCATCAATCTCGACCTCAATCAACCGAGCTGCTGCCTGATTATGAATCCATTCCTGAACCCAACGCGGATGAAGTTGGAGCGATGCGGCCAATTCGTCAGATGTCACGGCATGCGAAAATGACGAAAGGCTTTGGTACAAACCAAGGCGATCCCCGAGATGAATCATTCCTGAAGTCACAGCACCTTCAAGTTTTGAAAACACCAAAAAGGAATACATTTTGAGAAGATTTGGATCAAGATTACGTTTCGCCATTAGAAGGTCCTTTGATCTGCGGCCATGTGTTCAACATCGCTGAGTTTGGTTAATCCGAAAAAGTGACCATCACCAATTTGAAATGATTCAAGACGACTGATGGACGCGTGAGCAATGACGAATCGCTCCCACTCCCACGGTGTCGGAGCCAACCCCAAAATGTGACCGATAAAAACGCTATTTGTTCCGGCGTGAGCGACACACAAGATCTTCCGATCAGGGTTCTCAATATGCCAAACGGGTAACTCTTGAGGACTTGCGGTAATTCCGCGATCTCTCAGAAATGAATCTGCTCCCTGGTGAATTCGTTGCACGAAATCTCGCACTGGTTCCCCATCGGTCAAACCATCCCAACGCTTCTCAGCGACACGATTTCGTTCTTCGCGGTATGCATCGTCGGCTTTTTGACGTGGCGTGCCGTGCCACAAGGGATTGCGAATCTCTTCGAGCCAATCTTGGGTGACCTGTGGCCCGACAGTGACGTTGCGATCTGCAAGAAGTGGCGCGGCTGTCTGTTGGGCACGAACGAGTGGCGATACCCATATTTCATCAAAGTGTTCACCCGAAACTGCCTGAGCCACATGTTGCGCTTGCTCAAATCCCAAGGCTGTCAGAGGTGGGTTGTCGACGTTGAGGTCGTCGCGAATCCATTCAGGTTGCCCGTGTCGAACGAGAACTATTTCCACGCCTCCTATTGTGACACTTTCAAACGGCTTATTCGGCGGTGTTGTGAGATGACTCCCAAGATTTATACATCTCGGAGTACACCCCGGGAGTTTTGACTAATTGATCATGCGGCCCATCTTGAACTAACACGCCTGCATCAAGGACCAACACCCGATCGGCTCGAGCTGCGGTAGAAAGACGATGGGCAATGGAGATAGTGGATCGTCCGAGCGAGAGTCGGTCCAGCGCTCGCGTCAGTCGGACTTCAGTTGACGCGTCGACAGATGAAGTTGCTTCATCCAAAATCAAAATGGACGGATTAACCAAAGAGGCCCGAACCAACGCGACAAGTTGTCGTTCCCCAGCCGATAACTGTGAGCCGCGTTGACCGACCAAAGTCTCGAGGCCCGCTGGCAAAGTTTCAAACCAATCTTGGAGATCAATATTTGTAAAGGCATCAATGAGTTGCTGATCAGAGGCTTGAGGCATCACAAACCTCAGATTTGAAGCGATCGTGTCCGAGAACAGAAATGGTTCTTGTGGAACTACAACAACGATCTTTCGTAGAGATTCGTTCTCGATTCGATTTAAAGAGACTCCGCCAATTGCTATTACTCCGCTTGTTGGATCCGAGAATCTCGCCAAGAGTCGTCCGAGAGTTGTTTTACCGGAGCCAGTTTCGCCGACGATAGCGACTTGTGTTCCGAAGGGAATCTCACACGAGATACCCCTGAGCACAGGCGCATTTTCTATGTCAGATTCGCCATCGCGCGGGCGATACGAAAAGCTCACGTTGTCAATTTTGATATCAAGACGCTGAGTATCTACTGCTATCGGAAATACCGCCGCAGTTGGGCCGACCGGAATCGCCAAGATGCCTAATATACGACGCATGCCAGAAACTGCAGTTTGAGTCTGGTCAAGAACTTCCGTGAGTTCGGCGATGGGTTCTAAAAATCGATATGTCAAAAAGATGAATCCGACAAGCGCACCAGCGGTCAGGCCGGACCCTGAACCCCGCCACAGCCCAACGAAAACAACTGTTGACACTGCCATGGCGCCAAATATTTCTCCAGAAGGGAAAAGAAGTGCCCCAATCAATGTGGCTTTGGTCTGGGCATCGCCACGAACTTTGGAAGCCTTCTTCACCCGCTGCCCGAAGATGTGCCCTGCGGAGTAAGCGTGCAATGTTTCAGCGCCAGTAACTAACTCGGCAGTCGATCCAAGGAGATGAGCATTAGCCAATCGAGAGGCGTCGTAAGCGGCGATCAAACGTGATTGCACACGTCGGAGAACGTAAACAAGTGGCGCAGAGATAAATATGACGAGCAACGCCAAGGGCCAGTCGTAAACGAGCATCACGCCTGCAACGATGATCATCAACGCCCCGTTGAGAAGATAAGCCAATCCGCCCCACGAGAAGAACTGTGAAAGTGTTTCAACATCTGATGTCACTCGCGAAACGAGCGAGCCTCGTTGTTCGTCATTATGGTCCTCAAGGCTTAGCTGATGAATATGTTGAAACAGTTGAACTCGAAGTTCGTACAGCGCAGATTCACTTCGCCGACCTAATCGCGACACTGCTGTTCGTTGCGCCACGCTAGCTATGAGGAGATATATCGCAGCCCCAAGGCACAGCTTGATGACCAAGGAAATGTCAACTGTTTGAGTCGTTCCCTGTACTGAGCGGTGTAAACCATGGTCAATCGCTTGTTGGATCACCACAGGCACCACGACGCGACCGCTTGCTCCGATCATCGCCAATACAAGCGTGAATCCGATACCTTGGCGCAAACTTGGAACAGCACGCACACCTTGGTTGAGTGTTTCAATAGCGCCCGCGACTTGAGGATCGGTCATGACTTATCCTCGGTATCTGAGGGTTTTTCATAAGCTTGCATCAAACTTCGATAGGCCTCATTTTGAATCAGTAGTTCGATATGTGTTGTTGGTCCGTAGATCGCGCTCTGATCGAAAAACATGATCTGATCGGCCATTCCGAATAGTGATGGTCGTGACGCGACTGCAATAACTGTTGATTCTGGCAATTTCATCTTGATACTGCGTAAAACTTTGATTTCCGTATTTGGATCAAGAGCACTCGTTGTGTCATCAAGGATGAGAACTTTCGGACGATGAATGACGGCTCGTGCTAAAGCAATTCGTTGGCGCTGTCCGCCCGAAAGGCCAACTCCTCGCTCACCGATAATGGTGTCGACCCCCTGGGGAAGATCATGAACGAAATCCGCTTCAGCGATGTTTAAAGCCCACCAAAGATCGTCATCTGAAAATTCATGTCCCATACACACGTTGTCTCGTACAGACGTTCCGAAAAGAAATGGTTCTTGAAAGACAAAACTGATGTGCTGACGGGGAGCCTTAATTGAACCAGCCAAAAGAGGGGTGATACCGGCTAGAGATTGCACAAAGGTTGACTTGCCGCAACCCGTGTAGCCCACGATTGCGGTAAACGACTGGGGAGAGAATGACGCGGTGACATCCCTAAACAGAACGCTGTCAGTGTCATAACCAATTGATGCCGAATAAAGAGCAAGAACGTCATTGTCATGAACGAACTGCGTACGTGGGTTATTGATGATGGGGCTTTGACGAAGGTTTTGAATTCGATCAAATCCCGCTTGAGATCGCGGCATCTCAGAAAGGGCGTAGCCGATGAGTCGCAATGGAAACACCAAAAGGGTGAACATGTAGATGAAGCTCGCCAGCTCTCCTACTGAAAGATCACCGCTACGCACTTGAAAGGCTCCACCCACAACTAAACAAATATTGGTCAAGTTAGGAACGAAGTCGAGAGCAGCTTCAAACAATGATCTCAATCTGATTGCTTCAATGCGCGCACTTTGAACACGCGAAGCGATCACAGCTAAACGCTCTGTTTCTCGATTCTCAGCTCCGAAAGCCTTGACGACGGTGACACCTTCAAAGCTTTCATGGACGGCCGCCGACAAAACACCTAGTTCACCTTGGGCGATATCAAACCATTTATCAACTCGTCGTTGATACAAGACATTGAGTCCAATCAAGATTGGAAAAACTGCGGTCGCCGCCAGCCCAAGAGCAATGTCAGTTGAAATGAGGCCAACCGCAGCGATCAACATCATCAAAATGACACTGCTTGCATACGGCAGCGGGGCCATGACTGCGACGCTGGCCTCGACATCTACTCCGGCGCGGGTTAAGAGATCGCCAGTTGATTGCCGTCGATGCCACTGTGGAGGCTGATGCACGAACACATCAACGACTTCATCAGTCAAACTCTGTGCTGTCCTCCACTGCGCTCGACCAGCAAACGAGCGACGAACGATGACTCCACAAGCACGAATCAGAGATAATCCGATTAAAAGACCAACCGCGGTAAAAGTTTGGGAAATGGAGAAAGTGTCGGTATCAAATCGACGAATGATGACTTCGTCAATGATCCAACGCAATAACCACGAAGAGCCGACTGTGCACACCGCAAAAACAGCCGCTCCCGACATAGAGATTGCGAAAAGACCGGGGTGATAGGCAACCAGGGAGCGAATTAAGGTCGTGGCACGACGAAACCGACCAGAAGAAGTTGGATGACCGTGCACTCAATATTCCTAGCAGTAATCTGATCTCATGCTTAGCCTTGATAGCAGTCAGTTCGGAATTGACCAAATAAATTTTGGTCTCCTAGTTCTCCGTTTGGTTTTAGGACTCTTTTTGGCCTATCACGGTTACAACAAGGTATTTGGTAAGGGTGGTCTTTCCGGAACCGCGTCGTGGTTCGGAAGTATGGGTATGAAATGGCCGAAGTGGCAAGCACGTGCCGCCGCTGCCACAGAAATCGGCGCAGGCGTCATGCTGGCCGTCGGTTTGCTCACTCCCCTCGCAGCAGCGGGTGTCATCGGAGTCATGGTCGTTGCTATCTATACATCACACCTCAAAGTCGGGTTCTTCGTTTTCCTCCCCAACCAAGGCTGGGAGTACTGCGCAACGATCGCATTGGGAGCACTTGCCGTCGGGACGATGGGACCGGGTGAATGGTCTCTCGACAACGCCATTGATTTTTCTCTCTCCGGATGGGGAGCACTGATCTTGACTGTTGTTCTTGGTGTCGGTGGAGCCGCCGTTCATCTCGCGACGTCATACCGCCCCGTGAAGAAATCATGAACGATTCAATCAATCAGGGTGGGATGAATCAGATCGAGAAAAAGGCTCCAATCTATCGGCGGCCGTTACAAGTTTTTCTTACCCTCATTTGTCTAGGAATTGGCGTGTTCTGGATTTATGCATTTTTCTTTGCGTCAAAAGTCGGCATCAACGTTCTTGAGGACAAGGCTTGGACAGTCCGAGCTGAGGAAATTTGCCGCAACGCAAATCTTGAAAGAGACAAGTTGGCTGACCTACGTCGTATTGATTCGGTTGAGGGCAACGCACTAGCCGAACGAGCGGACATTATCGATA
>LFFB01000053.1 GCA_001510335.1 Actinobacteria bacterium casp-actino2
ACACATTGCCGCGGCCTTAGCGTTACGGGCGCGGATTGCGCCACGTCGAGGCGATGACTTGCGGCAAGTGGTGTGACGATGTCGATCGAGTCACAACAGCCCGTCCAGTCACAACAGTCCGTCAAGACACATAAAGACACGGCAACGCGACTTGCGCTACTGCCATGGATGACCCCAAAACGGTTACGGACATTGCTGTCGTTGGGAGAACCCAGTGACATCAGTGCAGTGTTAAGTGGTTGGTCAGTCGAGCATCGTTCGCCAATGGTTGATATTGCTCCCAATGTTCATGCGCTATTGACGACTCACTGTTCACAAACAATCAAGCGCATGCTGGGCGATGTGTGGTGCGAAGCTCTTGGTGGCAACGTTGATCTGCCGCAAGCACTTGAAACGATGGACCTACACGTTGTTAGTCGTGGGCAATATCCACAGCAGTTGAACGATGATCAGGATGCGCCGCCCTTGTTGTATTCGCGTGGCAATCTTGAATTGCTCTCATGTCGTCGTGTCGGAATTGTTGGAACGCGAAATGCAACAGAGCACGGCCGCAGTACGGCATTCACGTTTGGTAAGACGTTGGCACAAAATGGCGTTGCCGTGGTTTCGGGTTTGGCGCGCGGCATTGATGCTGCGGCACATCGCGGGGTGCTGGCGGCGGTGAAAGAATCAACAGATAACGCTGGTCCAATCGCGGTCGTGGCAACGGGACTCGACGTGGTCTATCCACGAGAGCACCACAGTCTGTGGGCCGAGGTCGGCGAACGCGGTTTGCTGCTATCCGAAAACCCTCCGGGCACCGGACCGTTGCCATATCGCTTTCCTTTACGTAACCGCATCATTGCGGCGTTAAGCGAAGTGTTACTCGTCGTTGAATCGCGTCTTGATGGTGGTTCTTTAATTACCGTTCGTGAGGCATTAGAACGCGGCGTCACGGTAATGGCGGTACCTGGTGCCACATCTACGAAAGCTGCGCAAGGGACCAACATGCTTATCCGTGATGGTGCCTTAGTCGCGATTGAACCAGAAGATGTACTGGTGGCACTTGGCCTTGATACTCGGCGAATTGTGCCAAGTTTTGATGCACGTCAACTGCCACTATGGCCCGATTCAGATGTCCTTGACTTAATCACAACCGATCCCCTCACACTGAATGAAGTTGCCCGATTAGCTGGTGAAAAACTGGCGATGTCATTTGGTGATGTTGCTGTCAGCCTCGGTCGATTAGAGGCACATGGTTGGCTGATGTGCACTGCTGGCTGGTTTGAACGCGTAGGTGCCCGATAAGGGTCTCATCGACTCTGTACTCTGACATCGTGAATCAATCAGCCGGCGAAACGTTCAGTGCAACGTGGGGAGTTGATGACTTCATTGGTTCGTTGACATCAGTCTCGGAAAATACGTTGGCGGCTTATCGCAGTGATCTCGTTGATTTTGTTGAATGGGCCGAAAGGGGATTGGCCGATACGCCAGCCCGCGTTGACCGCTTAATCTTGCGCCGTTACTTGGCCTATCTCGGATCACGTTCATTTGCTAAACGCAGCATTGCCCGCAAAGCATCGGCCTTACGGCGCTACTTTTCTTGGGCCCGCCAAACTGGTTTGGTTGAGGTTGATCCAGCCGTTGCGTTACGCGCACCAACGGGTGAAGGTCGCCTTCCAAGAGTTCTTGATGGACCAGAGTTGCAGACACTGCTCGAACCAACCGAGATTGACGAAGCCGAACCACTGTGGCGTCGCCGGCGCAATGATGCGCTACTTGAAGTGCTGTACGGAAGCGGTCTGCGTGTGAGCGAACTGTGCAATCTTGATATTGACAGTGTTGATCTCAGGCGCAGTGTCGTCACGGTGTGGGGTAAGGGCGGCAAAGAGCGACGGGTCCCGATGTCACTCGCGGCCGTTGAAACCATTCAAGACTGGCTGACATCGCGACCCGAAGTGACGGGCGAACTTTCGGGGGTCGCCCTGTTCTTGAATTCGAAAGGTGGGCGACTCGGAACCCGCGATGTGCGCAGAGTTCTTGACGAGCGGTCGGTGAATCCCACGCACCCTCACGCTTTGCGCCATACCTACGCCACACATTTGCTGGATGGAGGGGCCGATTTGCGGTCAGTCCAAGAACTTTTGGGCCATAGCGACGTGGCGACGACCCAGCGATACACACACGTCAGTAAAGAGCGTCTACGGTCGGTGTATACGAGTACTCATCCTCGGGCCTAGCGGTCTGGGCATGACGCCACTGCAACCGACGAACGTTTTACGAATATGACCGAGCCCGAAAATAACACCGACATACCTGATGCGCCCGAGGAAAAGCCGTCGCGCACAACGCCGGCCATCGAGCGGGCGTGGGTGCGTTGGGTTGAAGAGCGTGATGAAGCTGCTCGTGATCAATTGATCGTGCACTACTCGCCACTCGTGAAGTTCGTCGCTGGCCGTGTCGCCGCTGGATTGCCGGCAGGTATTGATACCGGCGAACTGAATGGCACTGGTGTTTTCGGATTGATGGATGCAGTTGATCGATTTGATCCGAGCCGCGGATTCAAGTTTGAAACCTTCGCGGTGCCGCGTATCAAGGGTGCAATTCTTGACGGATTGCGCGCTCTTGATTGGGTGCCACGCTCGGTGCGTTCACGTTCACGGCAAATTGAAACTGCAGTTGCCAAGCTGGGGAACGAACTCAAACGTGCGCCAACTGACGAAGAGATCTGCGCTGAACTCGGGATTGATATCGAAGAATTGCAGAAGTGGTTATCAACAATTTCGGTCGCAAACGTTGGTCCTCTTGACCATGTTGTCGGTGGCGGCGACGGCGAGCAACGTCAATTGCCTGCTTCACCCGATCAAGGTCCTGATGCAATCGTTGAAGATCAAGAGTTACGCCAAACAATGCGCTCAGAAATTCGTAGCTTGCCCGAACGGGAACGCACCGTCGTTGCGCTGTACTACGACGAAGGCATGACCTTGGCTGAAATTGGCTCGGTACTTGGCGTCACTGAAAGTCGCGTGTCGCAGATTCACTCCAAGGCGATCATCATGTTGCGGGCGCGCATGTCAGCCGCTGGCGTATAAAACCAAAATCAGTTCACCGCTGCTCGTTGACTTTTGCTCACGCTGTTTGGTGATTCTTTTTGCTTTTCTCGTGACTGCGAGTTGTTTGGTGCCACCTGTCGATACCGCGGTGGCGTTTCCCTACGTTGAACCGGCCTGCGTCTATTGCCCGGGTCGTCGAACAATTGATTTTGGGCAGTCGGTGGGTCGTTCAGTCGTGGCCCCCATGGCAGGAAGAATTACCTTCGCGGGAAAGGTCGTTGATCGGCAGTTCGTGACGATTGACCCCTCGCGGAGCACCGGATTTGACCCCGCAGTGGTTCTGACGATCGGGGGACTCGTGATTGACCCGGATGTCCGGTCGGGGCAGATCGTGAAGTCTGGTGAACAGATAGGTGTGTCCAACGGACTCATTCATCTCAGTATGCGATACATCGTTGAAGGAAAACCGGCTCGTTATGTTGATCCCACACCGTATGTGGGACGACGTCGAACTCGGGCTCGGCTGATCCCCAATTCGCGCATTGGCGGTCGACCGGTCGCTCGGCAGTTGAGTTGTCCGGCGTCTTTTGGCAGGTGAGGTGGCACTTTGGGGCCTGATCCCGCTAGTCTGCTCCCCTGAAGAAATAACTGTGCAAGAAACAAGTTCTTGCGAAAAATCAAAACGCCCAAATCAAAACGCCCAAACCAAAACGTATGGTCCTCATCCTGCGGTCGTCACTTTGTGATGCGAGGTCCCGTGCCCCTAACCGCAGAAACAGGAGGACAGTGCCATGGCCATCGTCACGATGCGTCAACTATTGGAAGCCCGAGTTCATTTCGGTCACCAAACCCGTCGTTGGAACCCCAAGATGCGTCGCTTCATCTTCGGTGAGCGAAACGACATTTACATCATTGACTTGCAGCAGACCCTTGAGCGCATCGAGACTGCGTACGCATTCGTGCGTGACTTGGTCGCCGGTGGCGGTTCGGTTCTGTTCATTGGAACAAAGCAGCAGGCTCAAGACCCCATTGCTGGTTTCGCCGAGAAGTGCGGCATGCCGTACATCAACGAGCGTTGGTTGGGTGGAATGCTCACCAACTTTGAAACGATTCACAAGCGCGTGCAGAAGATGCTCGAACTTGAGCGTCTTCAAGAAACCGGTGACTTCGCTTTGATGCCGAAGAAAGAAGCTCTTTTGAAGAGCCGCGAATTGGCCAAGTTGCAGAAGAACCTCAGCGGTATTCGCCACATGACCAAGCGCCCGCAGTGTGTCTTTATCATCGACACTAAGAAAGAACATATCGGCGTCACCGAAGCGAACAAGCTCGGTATTCCGATCGTTGGAATCGTTGACACCAACGTCGACCCCGATCTCATCACGTTTCCGATTCCTGGTAACGACGATGCAATTCGTGCGAACGAATTGATGTCAAAGATGATTGCCGAAGCAGTGATCGAAGGTCGTTACATCGCATCGAAGCGCAATCCTGGTTTGGTTGCCCCCGAAAAGAGTGACGCCGAAAAGGCTGAGTTCGCAGCTAATCAAGCCAACGCTCGTACGCAAGCTGCTGCCGCTCAAGCCGAGCGCGAAGCTCGTCTTGCTGCAGCAAAAGCACCTGCTGCTGAAGATGCAGGTGAAGAAACTGCCGATTCAACATCTGATTCTTCCCCGGAGGCCTGAGAAATGTCGTTTACAGCCAAAGATGTTCAGAGTCTGCGTCAGTCCACTGGCGCAGGCATGATGGACTGCAAGAAGGCTCTCGAAAATAACAATGGCGACATCGAAGAGGCCAAGCAGTGGTTGCGCGAAAAGGGTTTGGCTGCATCAGCTAAGCGTGATGACCGAGACAACAACCAAGGCGTTGTTGCACTTGTCGTGGCCAACAATGTTGGTGCAATCGTCAAGCTCAAGTCAGAAACTGACTTCGTTGCCGGTAGCGATCAGTTCAAGGGTGAAGCGCAAACTTTGGCCGAACTAGTTGCTGCAAAAAGCGAAGCCGCCGTTGCTGAGCGCGCCACGATCCTTGATGACTTGAAGATCGTTCTGAAAGAAAAGATCGAACTCGGCGAAGTCGTGCGTATCGAAGCAGCACCTGGCAATATCGTTGACAGTTATCAGCACATTCAAGGTGGACGTGGAGTCAACGCAGTTCTCGTCGAACTCGAAGGCGGTTCGGTTGAACTCGCTCACGACATCGCAGTGCACATTGCGTTTGCTCGCCCCAAGTATTTGAATCGTGAAGAAATTCCGGCCGATGTTCTTGAAAAAGAAAAAGCCACCCTCGAAGCGATCAGTCGTAACGAAGGTAAGCCTGAGGCTTCATTGGCCAAGATCGTTGAGGGCCGCATTAACGGTTTCTACAAAGACGTGTGCTTGGTCGAACAGCCTTACGCCAAAGATGACAAGCAGTCGGTCACCCAAATTTTGGGCGGCGCGAAGATTATTCGTTTCGCTCAAGTTGAGATCGGCTGATTGATCATGGCCGGAACTGACGCTGGTTCATCCCGTCAGGCCGACCGTCCCGTATGGAAGCGGGTCGTGCTGAAACTGTCGGGAGAGGCCTTGGCCGAACCGACTGGTTTTGGACTTGATAATGGTGTTCTGCATCAGGTTGCAACCGAGATCAAAGACGTACGCGACAATCTCAAGATTGATGTCGCAGTCGTCGTTGGCGGTGGCAACTTCTGGCGTGGCTTAAAAGGTGCTGGGCAGGGTATGGACCAAGCGCAGGCCGACTTCATGGGCATGATTGCCACCGTGATGAACGGTTTGGCCTTACAAGATGCGCTCGAACGAGTCGGTCAACAAAGCCGAGTGATGACTGCGATCGAAATGCCTAAGGTCGCCGAGCCGTACATTCGCCGTCGGGCTGAGCGCCATATGGAAAAGGGTCGCGTCGTTATTTTTGCTGGTGGAACGGGTAATCCGTTCTTTACCACCGATACTGCTGCGGCTCTGCGAGCTGCGGAAATCGATGCTCAGGCCATCTTGAAGGGCACTCACTCAGGTGTCGACGGGGTGTATACCGCGGATCCCAAAATTGACCCGACAGCGACTCGATATGACCGTATTTCGCACAAGGATGTCATCGAAAAAGAGCTTCGGGTCATGGACGCCACTGCAATCGCCTTCTGTCGCGATAACAAAATTCCGATCGTAGTTTTCGATGTGAGCACCCCTGGGAACATCAGATCCGTTCTTGAGGGCCACGCCATAGGTACGCTGGTCGGGTGACTGACGACATCCTTCTCGAGGCCATCGACAAGATGGATAAAGCCGTCGAGTACGCCCAAATTCAGTTCACCACGATTCGCACTGGACGGGCCACGCCCGCACTCGTCGAGAAACTGATGGTCAATTACTACGGGGCCGATGTGCCGCTGCAACAATTGGCTGGTTTTCAGGTCCCCGAGGCCCGCACGCTGGTGATTAAACCTCACGACCGTGGTTCGTTGAACGCCATTGAAAAGGCCATTCGCGACAGCGATCTGGGTATGTCCCCGTCAAACGATGGTGTCATTATCCGTCTCAACTTCCCGATGCTCACCGAAGAGCGACGCCGCGACTACGTGAAACTCGTGAAGAATATGGCTGAAGACGGTCGTGTTGCCGTGAGAAATGTGCGACGAGATGCTCGTAAACAATTAGAAACGGCCGAAAAAGCCGGAGAAGTGTCCGCAGATGAACTTGAGCGGGCGGAAAAAGAACTAGACAAGACTACGCACGACCATGTTGAACACATCGACAAGGCTGTGCAACGTAAAGAACAAGAACTTCTGGAAGTCTGATAGGACGGGACCATGAGCGATGATATGTGGCGTAGGGGTGCTGGCTCAGGCCAGGACGATGAATTCGAAGACTTCGGTGAACTCCGATTCTCCGACGATGAAGGTGACGATGAGCCGGCTCCGTTGAGTTTTGGCGACAGCGACACCGGATCACTTCCGCATTGGACAGAAAAGCCCACGGGTGAATTGCCGCGACTTTTCGGTGATGATCCATCGGGTTCGGTCTCGCGTCCGATTCCGCGCGATCCGTCGCGCGATGTTTCACGTGACGTGTCTCGCGAACTGGACCGTGACGAGTCAGGCGAGGTTGACGTGTGGGGTTCGTACTCAGGTTCGGCTCCTCGTCCTATTCCCGATAGCCCGTCCGGTGCAACCGAGCGGCCGAGCGATGATTCAAGCAGTGGTCGTCCGCGCGTTCGCCTTGGCGAAGCGACTGGCGGAACGCGCCGCGATGACACAACCGGAACATCAACTCGTCCGATTCCGAATGTTCGTCGTGACGATGCTTCAGACACCAGTGGTACTAGTCGCACCGGCCGAATTTCGATTAGCACTGACGACACTCAGGGTCGTCTAGTGACCGGAAGTCGCCCGCGGCCAACGACTGAACGGGGACCCCGTCCGCGTCCCGATGCCCGATCAAGCGAACGTGGTCAACGTAGCGTTCCGGCGCGCCCTGGTGTAGCTGGGCGTGATATGCCGACAGCGATAGCCGTTGGCTTGTTGATGGTCGCCGCATTTATTGCTGCGCTGCTGTGGAAGCCGGTTGCTGTTTTGGCAATTGTGGTTTTGGTTTGTGGTCTTGCTGCGGTCGAATTCTTTGAAAAAGTATCTGACAAGGGCTATCGACCTGCGTCAATCGTTGGCATCACAGCATCAATATGTGCACCGCTTGCTGCCTATTGGGTGGGCGACGGAGCGTTGCCTTTGGTGTTCACGTTGGCCTTGATGGCATCGGCAGTTTCATTCGTCGGCGCAACAAACATTCAAGCGAGCCCGATGCCCAATATGGCCATCACCTCGCTCGGTATGTTGTGGATCGGAATGATGGGCTCATTCGCCGCTCTGTTGGCTGGCGTTTCAAATGTGCCAGGTCTCGCTAATGTCGGCACCGACACCTTGTTCATCGTTGCCGTTGGCGTGATAGCCAATGACGTTGGTGCCTTGTTCGTCGGCTCAGCTGCAGGCAAGAAGCCGCTTCGTGCCTGGATCAGCCCCAACAAAACTGTTGAAGGATTGATGGGCGGAACCCTCGCCACATTGATCGCGATGTGGGTGGTCAGTTTGCAGAGCGACACTTGGAACAATGTCGGTGAAGTATTGATGTTGGCCATTGTCGTCGCAGTACTCGCACCGCTTGGCGACCTGGTCGAGAGCATGTTTAAGCGCAACCTTGACATCAAAGACTTTGGCACGGTCATTCGTGGCCACGGCGGAGTCCTTGATCGTTTTGACGGCTTCTTGTTCGTCCTTCCGGCTGCTTATTACTTGTTGATGGTGCTTCAGCCCTACGCGTCGTGATGTGAACGGTGAGTACCGTTCGTATTTCAATAGCTGGCAGTTCGGGTTCGATAGGTACCCAAACTCTTGATGTCATTCGTGCTGAAAATGCGCGTTGTACGCAAGGTGGGTCCGATGTCGAATACGTGGTTCACGGCTTAGGTCTTGGTTCAAATATCGATGTACTCGTCGCTCAAGCGCGTGAGTTTCAACCAGTCGTTGTTGCGGTTGCTGATGAGGCACGTCATTCAGAAGTGCGCGAAGCGCTTCCTGGTATCAGAGTCGTACGCGACATGGCCGATCTTGTGGACGGTGCTGATGTCGTGATTAATGCCGTCGTGGGATTCGCCGGCTTGCCTGTCACTCTTGAAACATTGCGTCAAGGTAAGCGCCTCGCGTTAGCGAATAAAGAATCATTGATTGCGGCGGGGCCAGTTGTTCAGCCGTTGCGCTCAGTGCCCGGTGCCGAGATTATTCCTGTTGATAGCGAACATTGTGCAGTGCATCAATGTTTGCGTTCAACGGTTCGGCCAGGTGTTGAAGTTTCGCGCATTGTCTTAACAGCTAGCGGCGGTCCGTTTAGAGATCGCACGATAAGTGACCTAGCCGAAGTCACCGTTGAACAAGCATTGGCGCACCCCACGTGGAGCATGGGCCCCAAGATCACTATTGATTCATCGACATTGATGAACAAAGGACTTGAAGTGATTGAGGCTCACGAATTGTTTGGAGTGAGTTACGACCAAATCGAAGTTGTTGTACACCCGCAATCGGTGATTCATTCGATGGTCGAATTCACGGATGGTTGCACCATGGCGCAGTTGAGTATGCCCGATATGCGCTTGCCCATTGGGTACGCACTCGCGCACCCCAACCGAATCGGAACACCATTTGGTCGGATCAATTGGTCAACTTTGACTCATCTTGATTTCAGCGCGCCGGATACTTCAACCTTCCGTTGTTTGTCATTGGCGTATCAAGCGGGGCGCACTGGTGGCACTGCGCCGGCCTTTTTGTCGGCTGCGAATGAAGTCGCAGTCGAGGCATTTTTGGCTGGTTCTTTAAGGTGGCCCGATATTGCTGCTGTCGTCGAAGCCTCGTTGCAAAAACATGTTGCGACGAATGGCACTCTGTCAAGCGAAGACATTATTGAGGCCGACCGTACAGGTCGTGAAGTAGCGCATAAGGTGCTATCCCAATGAGCGTGTACCGATCTTTGCGAGACGAGATGATGGCCGGTGGAGCCGTCGACGAGCCTGGTGCCGATCCCAAAGAACCGCGCCAGTCTGTCCCGATCTTGTCGGGTATTGCCATCGTTGCATTGTTGATCTGGCTTGGCATGAGCAACATTTGGAGTTTGGTGCTTGTCGCCGGACTTTTGATTTCGGTTTTCTTGCACGAAGTGGGTCACTTTGTTACTGCTGGTTGGGCCGGAATGAAGCGCACGCAATTCTTCATGGGCTTTGGTCCGAAGCTGTGGAGTATGCATCGCAAGGGTGTTGAGTACGGAGTTCGAGTCTTGCCGCTTGGCGCATTCGTACGTATCGTCGGCATGAACAACCTTGACCCCGTTGAGGCTGGCGACGAGGAGGTCGCGTACTCTTCAAAGCCCTATCGCTGGCGATTGTTGGTGATCACCGCAGGTTCTTTGATGCACCTCATTATTGCGATCGTCATCTTGTTGTTCGTGTATACCACGGGTGGTCGCTATCAAGACACTGGTGTCGTGCAGGTTTATGCGATCACTGAAGATTCTCCTGCGGCCGGCGCCGGTATCGGACTCGGCGATGAAATCGTGTCGGTGAATGGTACTCAGTTGGCGTCAGCGGACGAACTGCGGACATTGGTGCGTTCATCGCAAGCCGGTGACGAGATCACGGTTGTCTTCGCTGAAAAGGGTCCTGGCGATGATGGTTCAGTGAAGACCGTCAATGTCGTGTTAGATCCGCACCCAACTGATGAGACCCCGGGCATTGGATACCTAGGAGTCGGTACCGATAGTTATGGTCGCGACCAGTTGGGACTGGTGTCGGCATCGAGTCATGTCGCGAGCGACTTATGGAATGGCATGGGCAGCACGATCTCGGGTATTGGAACGATTGTCAATCCAGCGAATCAGTGGACTCAATTGACTGATGAAAATGCTGACCCCATGAAGCGTCCGACAACAGTTGTCGGGATCACCAAGGTTGCGGGCGATATCGGCAACCGTGATGGCCTGTATGGGGTCCTCGAGGTACTGGCTTCAATCAATGTTTTCGTCGGTCTCTTTAACTTGTTGCCGTTGTTGCCCTTTGACGGTGGTCACGCCGCTATCGCAACATATGAGCGAATTCGCAGTCGCAAGAATCGCGTCTATCAAGCCGATGTGGAAAAAATGTGGCCAGTGACGGTCGTGGTTTTGACCGTGCTGCTGTTTTTAACTTTCACCGGTTTATATCTCGATATCACCCGTCCGTTCTAAACACTGACAGAATGTAAGCAATGTCATCCTCTGCTGGCTCGCCCACGAATCGTCGCCCCACTCGTCAAATCATGGTGGGCAAAGTTCCCGTTGGTGGGGGGGCACCTATCACGGTGCAGTCAATGACCATCACCAAGACCGCTGATGTTGAAGGCACTCTGCAACAGATTTACGCTCTCGCTGCTGCCGGTTGCGACATCGTGCGGTGCACTTGTAACGAAATTGAAGCAGCTGAAGGCCTTGCCCAAATTGTGCCTCGTTCGCCGGTGCCGATCATCGCCGACATTCACCATCAGTACAAGATGGCGCTAGCAGCGATGGAGGCTGGCGTTCATGGTTTGCGTCTGAACCCTGGCAACATTCGTCGACCCGAACACATCAAGGCTGTCGCAAGCGAAGCCAAAGATCGTGGTATTCCGATTCGTATTGGCGTCAACGGTGGCTCTCTTGATCCCGAGTTGTACGACAAGTACGGCGGCAAAGTCACGCCTGAAGCAATGGTTGAATCAGCCATGCGCGAGATTGCGTATTTCGATGAAGTTGGTTTTGATCAGATCAAGATCAGCGTGAAGGCATCGAATGTTCCGCTCATGGTTGAGGCGTATCGCCAACTCAGCGAAGTGACCGATCATCCGTTGCACTTGGGCGTTACTGAAGCGGGTCCGTTGCCGAATGGTTTGCTGAAAGCCACCGCCGGAATTGCAGCACTCTTGCTTGAAGGAATTGGTGACACGATTCGTTACAGCCTCACCGCTGATCCAGTTGAAGAAGCTCGTGCCGGACGGCAACTACTTGAGGCCCTCGGACTTCGCGAACGAAAGAATGTTGATCTCATTGCCTGCCCCAGTTGCGGACGCGCTGAAATTGACGTGATTGATGTTGCTAATCGTGCAATGAAAGCTTTCGGCGATCGCAAGATTCCGTTACAAGTTGCGGTGATGGGTTGTGTCGTGAATGGTCCAGGTGAGGCGCGCGAAGCCGATCTTGGTATCGCTGCTGGCAACAAGCGTGGTCACTTATTCGTGAAGGGTCGCAACGTGGCAGTTGTGCCCGAAAGTGAAATGGTTGAAGCACTCGTTGAATGGGCTGAGTACATCCACGAACATGGGGCAGAAGCAGCTATCGCTCGAGTCGACACGGAAAAGGCCGAACGTGAAGCAGCAAAAGATCGATCAATGTTGCTGGACGCTAAAGGCGATGATGCCAATAATGCTCAAGAGCGCATCGTGGAGATCCGCAAAAAGAGATAGTAGTTAACAGTTGGTCGTTGATTGAGCTAGTTGTTTTCGGTAACTCGGAAAAGAGTTGCTTTGCCACTCAGTGTTATCTCTTCGCCTGGTGCGAGATAACACACTTCGCCACGGTGCAATAGATTGGTTGCACCCACCCCGCACAACGTGAGCTCGCGGGTGCGAGCACGCAGTGTTTCGGTGCCATCAATTTGATGCACCCACAATGTGAACGGTGCATCTGGGGTTTCGTACTTCCATAAGCGACCAGCTTCAGTTTTTGAAACTGGAGCAGCGCGCACGATGGGATCGGGGAGTGGTTGAGCCACGACAGTTGCTAGCAGTTCATTGACATCAACGTGCTTGTTCGTTAAACCGCACCGCACCACATTGTCGCTTGAGCCCATGACTTCGATACCAGTGCCGCTTAAGTAGGCGTGCAAATTACCTGGGTCGAGATAAAGCGCTTCGCCGGCTTGCAATATCACGTAGTTCAACAACAACGAAGCAACAACTGCGGGATCATCGGGATACGCAACCGCAAGGCGAGCGGCCCATTGAGCACTTGGCGAATCGTGGTTTTGGCACGCATCAATAACTTCTTTAATAAGAACTTGTATTTCTTGACCGCCGCCGAACAAATAGCGCATGGTGTGGTCTAGGTCGTGATCGGTGAGTAAACGAGCGATGATTGATGCGCCGCCACCGATTGAATGTAAAAGTTCAACTGTCGCTACAGGTTCACGGAATCCGCACAGCGCTTCAAAGGGTCCGAGCGCACAAATGAGTTCGGGTTTAGCGAATGGATCGCGATAAATGCGTCGTGAGTTTCCGATCGGGATGTTGAGGCGATTCTCACGGGTGTATCCAGCCTTGGCTTGTTCGGTTGATGGGTGGCTTTGCAACGACAACGGTTCAGCAGCTGCAAGAACTTTTAACAAGAACGGCAATTCGCCCGCAACCGACAGCAATGAAACTGATTGTCCGCCAGTGTCGTCAGTTGCACTTCGACGCAATGCTGCAGCAGTGGCATCATCAACGCTGAGTACTTTTGATGCTCCACCTAAATGAGTTCCGAACCACAACTCGGCCCAGGGGCGACCATCGGGTTCAATGTTAAGCAAGCGCGGGATCGATGTTTCGTGACCCCACGAATAATGCTGCACGACACCTCGCACCAACTTCATGATCAGTTTCCAGGCCGCCCACAGATTGTGCGCAATGTTGCAATGGCATCGCCGATGGCGACATCGCTGCGTTCACCATTGGCGCGGTTGCGAACTTCGATCACTCCATCGGCGAGACCCTTGCCCACGACAACGATGGTGGGTACGCCAATGAGTTCGGCATCTTTGAACTTGACGCCAGGTGAAACTGATGAGCGATCGTCTAACAAAATTCGTAAGCCTGATGCTTCAAGTTCGCTGGCAAGACGCTCGGCTTTTTCGGCAATTGCGTCCGCACCTTTACTCGCGATCACGATGTGAACATCGGCCGGTGCAACTTCGCGGGGCCAACACAAGCCCATATGGTCGAGAGTTGCTTCGGCGATTGCCGCGACCGCTCGTGAAACACCAATGCCGTAACTACCCATGGTGACCACAACTTGTTTGCCATTTTGGTCAAGCACGGTGAGGTTGAGCGCTTCGGCATACTTGCGACCCAATTGGAAAATGTGTCCGATCTCAATACCGCGTGCCATTTCGAGAACGCCCGTTGCATGATTTGCAGCACATGTTGGGCACGTATCGCCCGGCAAAACTTCGGCTGCTTCAATGGTCCCATCGGGAGTGAAGTCACGACCACAGACCAAACCAACCACATGATTGCCAGCTTTATTCGCGCCAGTCACCCAACTCGTTCCAGTTGAAACGCGCGGATCAACGAGATAACGAATCTTCGATGATGATGTTAAGCCGAGTACATC
>LFFB01000054.1 GCA_001510335.1 Actinobacteria bacterium casp-actino2
TCAGCATGACACACGACTTGATTAATGATGTATTTGCGAGAAAGACCTGAAGTCGCTTCTTCATGCGATCTGGTCGGGAAAAGCTAAGGAAATCTGCCACTTAGACAGACCAGATTGACCCTTCGATCAACTAGTGTCACTATCTATGTCAAAAAAATCTCTTCTCGTTCCGATCGCTTTGCTCGCACTCGCTGCCTGCGGATCAAGTTCAAGTTCTGACGCCCCTCCCGCCCCAGACGAATCGACTGCAGCATCGACCGAGGCACCTGCTGACGCGACGACCCAAGCCCCGGCAACAAGTACAACGAATCCGGCGAGCGTGAACATGCACGGAATGCGTTACTGCGAAATTCTGTTGCTCGATCTCCAAGAGGACGGCATTTATGCCGAGGTGTTTAACACCTATCCCCTGAACGATTGCCCCGAAGAGCAGTGGAAGGCCATCGATACCGCTGCTGTCGCTGCCGATGAAGGCGTTGTGTTCGCCTCGGCCAATGGACCGCGCTACTGGGCCATGAACTCAGTTGTTAAATCAGACATGACCGAGGTGTACAAGAAAACTTTTGGCGAGGTTGAGATGAATCGCTACGCCAGTGTTTATGTAGGTACCAGTCCTGCAGATTTACTCGCCTCCTACAGCCCATTCGCCGTCAATCGCAAAGCCGCGTTCACATTCAACGCCGGCACCACCGTGTACATGCTGCATGACGCGGAAGGAAACACTTATGTCATGCAGAGTTGGAGCCAGCAGGTTGATCCAATGCTGACTAAAGACGATTTGTTGACTCTTGCTGATCGTCTGCGACTGCCTGAAGGCTGGACGTACTACTACAAAACTCTGACTGAAGACTTCGTTGTCGAAACCCGAGCCGAAGATGCTCAAGTGTTGGGCGATGATCTCCGCAACAGTTACTCGTACGTTGCTGTTGCTCCTTAAGCGATCTGGTCGGGAATAACTGAGGAAACCTGCCACTCGCGCCGACCAGATCGAATGGTTACTTGTGGAGCTGAGGGGAATTGAACCCCTGACCTCTTGCATGCCATGCAAGCACTCTGCCAACTGAGCTACAGCCCCTTTAGGGACATGAGCACGATACCAACCACTGGCACCCTGCCAAAACCTCCCACGACTACTTCCCCGAAGCTACTTCCCTGCCGGCTACGAGGCGATGAAACTCTCAGGCTCGCCAGTCAATGCGCGGTACGTCTTTGTACAGACGTTCAATCTCGTAGAACTCACGGGTTTCATCCAAGAACACATGCACGATGACATCGCCGTAATCGAGCAAGACCCATGACTGTTCACGGTGACCTTCGGTTCGACCCGGCGACCGACCACACACTTCGCGAATTCGGTCTTCAATCTCGCCCGCAACAGCACGCACCAAGCGCGGGTTTGAGGCACCGGTCACGACGAACAACTCGGTGATCGTGAGCACATTGCCAACTGCCAACACGATGGTGTTCGTTGCTTGCTTGTCGTCGGCCGCACGAGCAGCAACAAATGCCAACTCAAGAGTGTCAGGTTTAGCCAACGGTTCGCTGTTCGTTTCTTTGGACTTTGAATCTTCGGCCATCATGGGATCGTTTCTGTTGTTGGAGCATCGGTCGCATTAGCAGCCAAATCTTCTGGATTGACATTGGGTTCCGGCTTTGCTCCGGTCGCTAAGAAGTTGACGAATGAATCTCCAAGAATCACTTGGACATCAATTCCTTCAACACGCTCTGTTGCTTTTTCAAAAACAATTTCACCAAACATGGTCGTCAATGGTTCAGCTATTGCTCGATCCATTTCATCGGAGTACTTGATGACGGTGACTGGTAAAGGTGTCGACGTCACTTGGCGCACCAAGATCACATTGGTCCCCATGTACAACATGCGGAACGTTGCATCTTGAGTGACCGCAATATCGGCGTAAGGACTGTCAATCTGCACACTCAAGGTTGGGAACACCGCAACCATTGCACTTGGTGCAACGCTCGCCATCACCATCACGAGTTCACCCGCATTGAACCCATACACATCAATGTCTTGTGGGTTGCGTTCTGCATCATTGACGCGTTCAGATGCAAACTGCCACAATTTAATTGGTCCCGCAAAAAGAGCCGACATGAACGTCGGCATATCTACTGGTGTTTGCGCACCAACATCCGGAACAACAGCCGCAGGAATTGCACCAATAATTCCGGCGCCAATTGATGCAGCAATCGCGTCCCATGTTGCTTTCACATTGGGGGTGCGAGTTGATTCAACCTGAGCAATATCTCGCGCCGCCAAAACTTGCGCTGCCTGGATCGGTGAAAATTCATTGATTCCCGCAGTGGCAACAACTCGAGTTTCATCCGTTTCGGTGTCGGTGACATCTGCAGCGTACGTCGGGGTTGTCGTTCCAACACGCGCAATCAACTCTGCAGTCACATCCACACCGTTAACTGAAATCAAATCAATCTGACTGTTCGTGACACTTTCGACAGCAGATCGCAAAGCGTCCACTCCGTCTGAACCGTACACATCGGCTATTCGTTTTGGTTGACCAACTGGTTGGCCAGGAACCATCAGACCGACTGGAAGAATCATCACTGTTCCGCCCGCACCTTCGGGTGTTAGCGCAATGATGTTCAACGATGTCAAAAAGTTTTGCTCGTCAGTGACCGCCAAGATTGCGGTCGGAATGGTCGGCAGTTCGCGCGACGGCAACGCCACAACTTCTTCTGCCGCTTTAGAGTCGCGAATTGCTCGCCATGCGACAACCACTGAAACTGGTAACAGTGTCAACACCAAAATGCCTGCACCAAATGCTGCCCATGTCTGACGACGGCGACGCTGTTTCAACGTGCTCATGCTGGGGATCCAATCGGTGTCGAGTACAACGCACGTTCTCGAATCACATTGAGAACTGGTTGAGTAATTAAATAGTCAAGCGGACGGCCGTCGGTAAAGCGCGATCGAAGGTCAGTACTTGACACTTCAAGGTGCGGAACCTCGACTCGAATCCAATGGATGTCGTCTGACAAGGCAACAGGCGCGCCAGGGCGATCAACCACGACGAGTTCGGTGAGTCCAGTCAATTCCTTGAAGCGTTCCCATGTCGGCACACCAGCAGCAGCGTCATCACCAACGATCGTAAAGAAGGTGGCGTTGGCATATTCGGACACTTCTTGACGCAACACCTGCAACGTGTCAACTGTGTAACTCGGTCCACCCATACGTATTTCAGTCTCACCAGCGACGAGGCCCGGAACCGCCGCGACTGCCGCCTCAACCATGGCTAAGCGGTCCTGAGCAGGGGTGATGACTCGGGACCCCTCTTTTTGCCACGGAACGTTGGCCACCATCAAAATGACTTGGTCGAGGTTGAGTGCGTGCCTGACGTTGACCGCAGTCACCAAATGACCGACATGGGGCGGGTCAAAAGTGCCCCCAAAAACCCCAATTCGCGGTCCCGACAAATTCTGATCGATCAATGTCGACGGCGAGAGAGTCACAAAATCAGTCTAGGGGCATGCCTGGAAGCGCACATCTATGGTGTATGGCATCGTTTGTTTGGTATGAAACCCCATCCCACCGTCAAATTTGAGACTTTCTTGACAATTCCAAAGTTCTTCTCAAGTCTCGCCTGATACTTGCCGAAAGTTAAAAGCGTCACCAAGTGGCCAACAAAGTAATTCCAGCAAGACACCAGCAAGAAGATTTGATAGCCTGAAGGTCCCTTCTTGGGACCACGACATGAAAAACCCCCCAGCGTTACCCCCATTCCACCAAACGTTCATAGCAATTGGTGGCGGGTCCCAGAAACCAAATTTAGTTCAACCAGAAAACCTTCGACCTCTCGTTTTTGTTGCGCGTTCAATCTCTTTCGCCGATTGATCGAGTAGCTGGCACACAAATGTCGAAAACACGAACAGTAGAGAAAAAAATGAATGATTCCATCGGTATCTACCTCAACGACATCGGCAAGGTTCCTTTGTTGTCCGCCGAAGACGAACGCGTTTTGTCGCGTGCCATTGAAAAAGGTCGCGAGGCCGCATCCAAATCAGCTGCTGGTGACAAGACAGTCGCTGTGAAACGTGACATTCGCGAAGCGGCCAGGGCTAAAGACCGCTTTATCCGCGCCAACCTTCGTTTGGTTGTCTCGATTGCCCGCCGGTACCCACTGCCCCAGGGCATGGATCTTCTTGACCTCATTCAAGAAGGAAACCTTGGTCTCGAGCACGCTGTTGACAAGTTCGACTGGCGCCGTGGCTTCAAGTTCTCGACATACGCAACGTTCTGGATTCGTCAGGCCATCGGACGTGCACTTGACCAGAAGGCCAGCCTCATTCGTATCCCCGGCGATCGTTCGGCAAGTTTGCGTGCCGCTTTGCGTCAGGCCAGCGGCGACGGCGAAACCCTTGACTTGTCAAATGCCGAACTGCATCGCCTCACCACCCCGGTCTCACTTGACAAGACCATCGGCGATGACGGCGACGCAACCCTTGGTGACTTGATGGCCAATGGCGACCCCACCCCTGAAGACCACATCATCGCTCAGGGCGAAACTGATCAACTCAACAAGCTGCTCGACACCCTTGACGCTCGTGCTCGCTACGCCGTTGAAGCCCGCTTTGGACTCATTGATGGTGAGCGCAAGAGCTTCCGCGAAGTGGGCGAAAAGCTTGGCGTCACTGCCGAAGCCGCTCGTCGCTTGGTCTCACGTGCAGTCACCGGCCTCAAAGAAGAAGCCGAAGACATCTTCGCCTACTGATCTTTTATTCACCCTTAGTTCAGCGGGGCTAGACCCCAGTGAAAACGACCCGATGGCTTTGGCCCTCGGGTCGTTAGGCTTTTTTTATGGCCAATACTTGGACCCCATCATCATGGCAGTCATTCCCTGCCGTTCAACAGCCAAAGTGGCCCGATCCGAGCGCGGTCGATCGCTCGCTGAAGCAGATTGCGTCCTATCCCCCGTTGGTGTTTGCTGGCGAAGCTCGCTCATTACAAAATGCTCTCGGTCAGGTGTGTGCCGGCAATGCGTTCTTGTTGCAGGCTGGCGACTGCGCCGAAAGTTTCGATGAGTTCTCGGCCAACAACATTCGTGAAAAACTGCGCGTCATTTTGCAGATGGCTGTTGTACTGACCTACAGCCTTGGAGTTCCTACGATCAAAGTCGGTCGTATCGCTGGACAGTTCGCCAAGCCTCGTAGTGCCGACATGGAAAAAATCGGCGACCTAGAAATTCCGTCATTCCGTGGACACATCGTCAATGATCCGGCGCCAACATTTGAAGCACGCATCCCCGACCCCGATCGCCTCGTGCAGGCTTATCACCAGTCGGCAGCAACGCTGAACTTGTTGCGCGCTTTTGTCAAGGGTGGATTCGCCGACTTGTCACGCGTGCATGCCTGGACTCAAGAGTTCGTTGGTTCAAGCCCCGAAGGTCAGCGTTACGAGCAAGTCGCATCCGATATTGAGCGTGCATTGCGTTTCATGCGTGCCTGTGGCGTTGACACCGAAAATACTGCAGCACTTCATGAGGCCGATGTCTACACGAGCCATGAAGCACTACTGCTTGGATACGAAGAAGCCCTCACACGTCAAGATTCTTTAACGGGTGTTTGGTACGACTGCTCGGCGCACATGTTGTGGATTGGTGAGCGCACTCGTCAACTTGATGGTGCTCATATTGAATTCTTGCGAGGCGTCGGCAATCCCATTGGTTGCAAGATCGGTCCGTCGACAACTGTTGACTTCATTCTTGAACTGTGCCAAAAGCTCAACCCTGCACAGATTCCTGGTCGCCTGACCTTGATCAGTCGCATGGGCGCCGACAAGGTCGAAGATTCGCTCCGTCCGCTTCTTCGCGCAGTTCGCGAAAGTGGTCACCCGGTCGTGTGGGCCTGCGACCCGATGCACGGAAACACGTTCACATCAGTGGGTGGTCGCAAGACCCGTCACTTTGATGAAATCATTCGCGAAATCACCGGCTTTGTCGCAGCCCACCGCGCCGAAGGTACATGGCCGGGCGGAATTCACGTCGAACTCACGGGCGACAATGTGACTGAATGTCTCGGCGGCGCCGACGATCTCACCGATTCCGACCTTGATATGCGTTACCAAACGGTTTGTGACCCCCGCTTGAATGCTCGTCAAGGTCTTGACTTGGCATTCGGTGTCGCTGAACTCATTCGCTCTGCTGGCTTTGCCTGATTCATCGCTGACTTCAATTCTCGCAAGCGTTGACGAGTGGCCAGTACCGCATGGGGCGACTGCGGTCGTACATCACGGCACAGTCATTGCGACACATGGCGAAACCGATCGCGTCTTTCGCTTAGCTTCAATTTCGAAAGTCATCACTAGTTGGACGTGTTTGATTGCAGTTGAAGAAGGCTCAGTATCACTTGATGATGCGGTGGGTCCCCCAGGTTCAACTCTGCGACACTGCCTTGCTCATGCCGCCGGATACGGGTTTGATACGTCGAATCCCATCATGGGTGTTGGGAAACGACGCATCTATTCAAATACCGGAATTGAAATGGCCGCGAGTCATGTCGCCGAACGCACTGGGATGATGTTTGGCGACTACATGAACGAAGCGATCTTTGAACCACTTGTTATGAGTGATACGTCTCTCAAAGCGTCGCCCGCGTACGCAGTTCTCAGCACAGTTGATGACATGTCACTATTCATGAAGGAACTCATGCATCCCACATTGATTAGTTCGGCCACGGCGCATGAAGCCACCACAATTCAATATCCCGAACTCGGTGGGGTCATCCCTGGTCTCGGTTCATATAAACCGAATCCTTGGGGACTCGGAATTGAAATTCGAGATCACAAACAACCTCACTGGACGGGTTCACTCAATTCACCACAAACTTTTGGACATTTTGGCGGATCCGGAACAATGATGTGGATTGATAAAAGTATTGACGTTGGTGTGATTGCATTAACCAATCGCAACTTTGATGAATGGTCGACCGAAGCACTCGTTGCATGGCCTAGCCTGAGCGATGCAGTCATTCGTGCAATTACGAACCACGCGTAACCACTCTCCTACCAGCAAACCTTCTTTATGACCAGCATTCGCAAAACCGAACGAGTATTGCTTGGTGCAGTGTTTGCAATGGAGGCAGGCGGAAGTGTCATCTTTGCTCTGATGGCCAACTTGCAAGATGAATTCAATTTCTCTGACATTGGCCTCGGACTGATTGCCGCCGCCGGGTTCATGGCATCGTTTATCGTGCAAATTCTGATTGCTCCCTATGCCGACCGAGGTCATGCAAAACGACTGTTGATTATTGGCACTACTTTGGTCGTTCTTGGTAACGCCCTCTTTGCGAGTGGATCAACGCTTGTTATTTTTATTTTGGCGCGACTCGTGTCTGGTGCAGCGAGTGGACTCTTCTTGCCGCCGGCGCGCGCTCTGATTGCATCACTAGATGAAGAAGGAGTTTCTGAGCGACTTGGTGCAATGGGCGGAGCGGCTCTTGCTGGGTTCGTCACTGGTCCAGTGATCGGAGGATTTCTTGTCGGACCACTGGGCCTGCGTTGGCCGTTCATCATCTTTTCGATTGCGGCGATGATTTCGTTGTTGATTGTCAGCACCCAACACTTGCCAACTTTGCCCTACTCGGCGAATCGACAGGGACTCGCATTCGGACTCTTCAAGCAGCGATCGGTTCTGGTGCCAATTTTGATGCTCTCATCAATTGCTCTACCCGTTGGCATGTACGACGCATTGTGGGATCGTTTTCTTACCGATATTGGTGCATCCGACATCGTGGTTGGGCTCAGCCTTGCGGCCTATGCATTGCCGTTTATTGTTCTGTCACGATTCGGTGGTCGACTCGCTGACCGTCGTGGCAAAGTCAAGGTGTCATTCATCGCGATGCTGTTCGTCGCCCCACTCACTGCGCTGTATGGATGGTTTACCGTTCCCCTCATTCCGATTTTGCTCGGCATGATTGAATCATGTGCTCAAGCTGCCGGTGCGCCAGCAGGTCAAGGTCTACTGGCCGAAGGGGCGCCTGAGGGTCGCGCTAGTGCCGCTCAGGGTCTCGCTGGCGCGTGCAATCAACTGTTGGCTGCCGTTGTCGCAGTTTTGGCAACCTGGGGCTACGGACAAGTCTCAGCACCGACTTTGTTCACAATCGCTGGAGCATGTGTGTTACTCATGGGCTCAGTCGCTCAAGTACTCGCTCGCAAACTCCCCACGGCACAACCCGCATAAAACAAATGCCGGTGAGCGCCACAACTGGCACTCACCGGCATCAAAACGACAACCGAGTTGTTGTTTTTAGTTCAGCTCATGCGCTCGATGATCATCGACAAGCCCTGGCCGCCACCGACACACATGGTCTCCATACCAACGTTCTTGTTGCTGGCCTGCAAGCCGTGAATCAAGGTAGTCATGATGCGGGCACCGGTCATACCGAATGGGTGACCAAGAGCGATTGCTCCACCATTGACGTTCAACTTGTCCATTGAAATGCCGAGGTGCTTCGCCGACGGCAAAACCTGTGCGGCGAATGCTTCATTGATTTCAACCAAGTCGATGTCATTGATGCTCATGCCAGCACGCTTCATCGCCTGACGACAAGCTTCGACGGGTCCGAGTCCCATGATTTCGGGGTTCAACGATGACACACCGCTCGACACGAAACGTGCGAGTGGGGTGAGTCCCAAAGCCTTGGCCTTGGTATCGCTCATCACCATGACAGCTGCCGCGCCATCGTTCAACGGGCACGCGTTACCGGCGGTGACTTGACCATCGGGACGGAATGCGGGCTTCAAGCCAGCGAGACCCTCAAGCGTTGTTCCTTCGCGCGGGCAATCGTCCTTGCTCACAACGGTTCCGTCTTCAAGAGTCAACGGCGAGATTTCGGCATCAAAGAAACCATTTGACACGTTGGCACTAGCCAAGTCCTGACTGCGCTTGGCAAACCAGTCCATGTCTTCGCGGCTCACGCCTTCAACTTCACGGACGTTTTCTGCAGTCTGACCCATCGCAATGTAAGCATCGGCAAGACCATCTTGTGGGGTCCATACGGGCTGACCACCGGCTGAACGCAACTTGGTGCGCTCGCCGGGTCCCTTGAAGATGGGGTTCGGCGCAGTGTCGGCAGCGCCGAACTGATAGCGACTAACGGCCTCAACACCAGCAGCGATGAAACAATCACCTTCGCCAGCCTTGATCGCGTGAGCAGCCATACGAATGGTCTGCAACGATGATGAACAGTAACGATTCACAACGACGCCAGGTGCTTCGGGGATACCGGCCAACAAGGCGACCATACGGCCCAAGTTGAAACCTGCTTCACCGGCGGGTTGACCCACACCAATGATGAGATCTTCAATGTCAGAACCCTTGACTGATGGAACCTTGGCCATCAAAGCGCGAACAATCTGGGCGGCCATTTCATCGGTGCGCAATGACACCAACGAACCTTTATTGGCTCGGCCGATCGGGCTGCGGGCGGTAGCAACAATGACTGCTTCGGGCATGGGATTCCCCCTCGTTAAGGCACGTGATGTGCGGACTGTGTAAGCGTAGCGAAAGTTACCAAAGGGTCACATATTGGTCGCATCGGGGACACCCTAAGTTTTGGACACGACGCCGAAATATCAGTGGCGGCTACCAGGCAACTTCGTTAAACGAGGTCAATGCGGCGCCACCAGCCGAGACCGAGATCCGGGTGATTGATGCCGTCACCAATTGCGTCCTCCAACCAACCGACACGTCAACCCCTAAGGCCCAGGCGACGGCCGATTTGATGGGAGATACATGCGACACGACGACTGCGGCTCGACCATTCAGGCGTTGAGTCAATTCATCGCACGCTTGGCTCACCCGTTCCTGAACCTGATTCAGCGACTCCCCCTGTGGGGCCGCAAAGTCGCTATCGCTTCTCCACTCACGCCACACGTTGGACGGAACTTCCGATTGACGCAAACCTTCGTAGGCGCCGTAGTCAAGTTCGATCCAACGTTCATCGATTTCTAGGGACGCACCGACAATTTCGGCGATCGCTGTTGCAGTCTGGCGTGCTCGCAATAACGGACTGCACACAATCAATGTGTCAGTCAGCAGTTCGGGTGCAAGATACGTCGCAACTGCTTCCGCTTGCGCAAGACCGACTTCATCAAGTGGGTTGTCGGTCCGACCTTGCAAGCGACCCGTGGCATTGAACTCGGTGCGACCGTGACGAACGATGATGATGGAACCACTCATTCGGACAGTGTTCCTGACTTCATAAAACTTTTGCGACGCACTGGTTCACTTAAATGAAATTTCTTCCAAGCAAAGACGCACATCAATAAGCCGGCGATTTCAAATGCAACATTGAGCATTCCGCGGTCAACAACTGGCAGGCGATCGCCTGCAAATGACAAACCGCTAAACGGCCACCAAAAAACTTTGGTGTTATTGAACGCACCGTCATAAATCAGATGCAGAAACATCCCAATCGGAATAGCCAAGAGCCGTTTACGTATTGGACGACGACCAATGGTTGCCAGCATCACGATCACGAGTATCACAACACTCGCTGCAACCGAGTGAAAGGCCCGTGCTCCACCCCAAATCCCATCAATGATGTCAGGTAATAATGCCCCAATCACCAATGTTCGATGGTCAAAAGCGGGATCTCGAAAAACGAACCAGACTGACAAAACTGCAGTACCGATAAACCAGAAAAACATGTCTATCGCACGAGCAACCGATTGCAGTTTGGACATTCCGCAACTTGATCAGTGGGCAAACGCTTCATTGCATCAAGTTCCGAAACCGAGATGTCCATATGACATCCCCCGCACACACCGTGTTGAATGATCGCGACAGCGATTCCTTTGTATGAGGCGCGCAGCCGGTCGTAGGTAGCAACATCGTCAGCGGCGATTGGCGCGATGACTTCATTACGACGCGCTTGCAAAGCGGCCATTTCTTCGTTTTTAAAGGCAACTGCCACGTCTTGGGCATGCTTAGTCGTGGATGCAACCTCAATTGCTCGGCTTTCAGTGTCCACCAACTGACGAAGCTCTTCGTCTGCTGACGCACTTGATTCGAGTAATAGCAATCCGCGATCATCAAGTTCATTGCGGGCGGCAGCAAGAGTTTGCATTTCGTGCTGCAATGCTTCGGCCTCACGTGGAGCAATGATGGTTTTCATTTGGCGCTCAAGTTTGGCGCGGTGAGTATCAATCTCGGCTGATTTCGTTTCGATTGATGCGAGTTCGGCTTCCATCGTTGACTGTTCGCGACGCAAGTTGTCACGAGTTGATCGGACATGGGCCAAATCAGCAAGCGCCTGGGCATGATGAGTGCGCTCGGGCAGTTTCTCAAGAGCAACCTTGGTTTGCTCGATTGCCGTATCTACCTTTTGCAGTTCGTACAGCGCTTTAACATCCATACTGATGACTGTATGCCCTCGGGCTAGCAACTTCCCACTGTGTAGAGCGTCGGATCAATTGTTGGGACGGGCCACGTAGGGTCGACCACACCTCGTGGCACTGTCGTATTGAGGTCAGTGATTGCCCCTGGCACAGGTGGGACCAACGTTGTTGTTGTCGTTGTCGTGGTGGTGCTCGTCGTGGTGGTCGTCGGCACCGTCGTCGCAGTGGGGTCAACCGGAACTGTTTCCGCCGGAATTGAAGTTTCAGTTGGCGGCGCCGTCACCGGTGTCAAACAATCAGTTCCTGGAAGGTACAGCCGCACTGCAGGCCTGGCGTTAATGGGAGGTGTTGCGAAGAAGGTCGCAGGCTGACCAGCGAGCGCTGCGTCCATCGTGGCTTTCCAGATCCGAGCTGGGAAGGTTCCACCAGTGACTTTGTTGACATCTACGGCGACAAACTCGGGAATGTTGATCATTGGCAAGTACCGATCAGGATGCCCGACCCAAACTGCTGTCACTAGCTCGGGCGTGTAGCCCACCATCCATGAGTTGGTGTTGTTGTCTTGGGTTCCGGTTTTTGCAGCAGCAACTCGGCCTTCAAGAGGGCTGCGACGCGCCGTACCCGACACCAGCACACCGGTCATAATGCTCGACGTTTTCGCGGCGGCTTCAGGACTTAGTACTGCCACGCCGTCATCTTGATGTTGATATAGCACCGAACCATCTGCACCCGAAATGCTCTCGATGTAATACGGTTCCATGTGCACGCCGTTGTTGGCCAAGCTTTGAGCACCTGAGGCCATATCGAGCGGACTCATTTCATTGGCACCAGTAGCGAATGAGCCGTACGGACGCAACGGCTCACGTTCGGCTGGATTGCGTTCGGGGTACAAATACAAGTTGCGCGCCATGCGGTATGTCGTGTCAACAACCCGATCAAGCCCGACGATTTGTGAAAGTCGGCCGAACGCGCAGTTGATTGAGTACCACGTCATCTCATCGACTGGACCGAGCGGCCGACTGACGCCTTGTTCAATAACAAACGGATTTTCGGGGTCATCGGGGTTGGGCAAGGTACACGGCAAGGTGCCATCAAGTTGATCATTGTTTTGTACGCCGGCTTGAATGGCCGCCGCCAGAATAAACATCTTGATACTGGAACCAGTTTGGCGCGGCGCTAAAGCCATGTTGACCTCGTTGCGACCCGCCACGAAAGGTTTGCCGCCAACCATCGCACGAACGGCTCCAGTCTTGCTGTCAAGCGTCAAGATCGCGGTGTCAATACCGGCAGTATTCACGGGCAGTTGCGTGGCTCGCGCATTCTCGGCGGCACCTTGCGCAATCGGATCAAGAGTTGTGTAAATACTCAAACCACCACGAAATAGCTTGTTGTAACGCTCTTGATAGGTCTCGCCTAAGAGATTGCTTTTATTCAGCAAGTACGACTTCACCTCTTCGCTGAAATGCGTACGCGTAATCTTCTTTTCAGCAATGGTCTTGACGACTTCTGGGATCTGCCAACTTCCAACACATTGCGCAACCACATCAGGATCATCTGAAGGTTCGAGGCAGGTCTTGATCGCCTCGGCCTCAACTGATTCCATCAGCCCGACATCAACGACAGCGTCAAGTGATTCACTAAATCGGCGCCTACTTTGCTGTGGACGACGAATGGGGTCGTAACTACTCGGAGCTTGAATGAGTCCTGCCAAGAATGTTCCTTCAACAAGTGTGAGGTCTTCAACTTTCTTCCCGAAGTACACCTCCGAAGCAGCTTGGATTCCATAGGTGTTATTACCAAAGTAGATCGTGTTGAGATAGCGCTCAAGAATTTCATCTTTGGTTCGTTCTTTTTCAAGACGTAACGCATAGATAATCTGCAACAACTTGTAACGACCATCGCGTTCAAGACCACCGAGAA
This sequence comes from Actinobacteria bacterium casp-actino2, assembly GCA_001510335.1. Taxonomy (GTDB): domain Bacteria; phylum Actinomycetota; class Acidimicrobiia; order Acidimicrobiales; family Ilumatobacteraceae; genus Casp-actino8. Next base: position 13,292 of record LFFB01000054.1, read on the forward strand.
ATTCAACTTTGACAACTTGTTGAGTAATCGTTGATGCACCTTGACGTGCTCCACCCTCAAAGTTGGAAAGCGTGGCGCGAAACAATCCTCGAATATTGACCCCGTGGTGGTTATAGAACTCTCGATCTTCAACCGCCAGAACGGCCTGAATCACCGGTTGTGGAATCTGCCCAAAAAGTACTGGCTGACTATTTTCCAACTCATAGGCGGCAATCTCATTACCCGCTCGGTCATAGACATACGTCCGCTTGGCGATCCCCTCCCACGCGGGAAGTTCCACTGGGGTTTCCACATGCGCGTTGGCGATTTTCCAGATACGTGGAGCGACACCGACGAACGCCGCCGTTAAAACAAGTGCCCCCGCCACAACGACGATGCACAGCCGCATCCACCAGGTGATCATTCGCACAACGCTTCTACGGTAGTTCTCGGTTCGGGCTGAGCAGTGTCACCCCCGACCCACTACCGTTTCATCTATGTTGACCTCTTCCCCCCGCCCCTTTCGTTTTGGTGTTCAG
>LFFB01000055.1 GCA_001510335.1 Actinobacteria bacterium casp-actino2
AACGAAATATGTCAGTCTTGTTAGTTTGATGGTTTTGGCTTTTGGAGTTGGTTTTCTCACGCCTTTGCTGATCGTATTTTTGCAACTCGCCGGAGTTTTAACACCCAAGACGTTGCTCAAACAATGGCGTATTGCGATAGTTGCAATTTTTTTTACCGCGGCGATCATCACCCCGAGCGGTGACCCAATCACCCTGATGGCACTCGGATTGCCGCTGACTCTGCTGTACTTCGTGGCAATATTTGTAGGTTTTCTTGCGACTCGCAAACGTGCTCGCGAAATCTACTAAGAGTCGCAATCAGTTCGATGCCTAGACCTGGTCGCGAATCGCTGATTGCGCGATACAACTTTGGTCTTGACAAATTTCAGATCGAAGCGCTTGACGCTCTAGACCGGGGCGATTCGGTACTTGTTGCCGCGCCAACCGGCTCTGGCAAAACACTTGTCGCTGAATATGCGATTGAAGCGGCGCGCCAGCAAGGACAGCGGGCGTTTTACACCGCACCAATTAAGGCTCTGTCGAATCAGAAGTTCAACGACTTGGTTGCGCACTACGGAAGAAGTGATGTTGGTTTGCTAACTGGCGACAACAGCGTCAATTCGAATGCACCAATCTTGGTGATGACCACGGAAGTTTTACGAAACATGATTTACGCTCGATCTGAGGCGCTGGACCAACTTGCGGTTGTGGTGTTGGATGAGGTTCACTTTTTGCAGGACGCCTATCGCGGGCCAGTTTGGGAAGAGGTGATCATTCATCTTGACCCGATGGTGCAGTTGGTGTGCCTTTCGGCGACGGTGTCCAATGCCACCGAAGTGACAGAGTGGTTGAGCACCGTTCGGGGTCGAACTCTGCCTGTAGTCGAAGAAAAAAGACCCGTTGATTTGGTCAATCATTTTGTTGTGGGTGATTCGAGTAGCCACGAAGTGAAAATGTACGAGACGATTGTCAATGGTTCACCAAATCCTGATGTCACAAAGCTCGAACTTCAAGTCACAGCGAATCGCACGAGTGACGGCTCGAGCGACAATCGAAGGTCGTACCGTGCAAGTCAAACTAGGAAACGTCCACGAGTATTCACCCCGAATCGCGTCGAGACGGCGGATCTTTTGCAACGACAAGATTTACTGCCAGCAATTGTGTTCATTTTCAGTCGTAACCAATGTGACGAAGCGGCCGAATCTTGCGTGCGTGCCGGCTTGCGCCTAACCGACCCAGAACAACGAGCCGAAATCGCCGAGATCATTGATGCTCGCGTCTCCATGTTCAGTGATGATGATCTGGCTGCACTTGGTTTTTCGAAGTTCGCCAACCAACTCGAGTCGGGCATCGGTGCGCACCATGCCGGCTTGGTGCCAGCGTTCAAAGAAATCGTTGAAGAGTGTTTTATCCGGGGTCTGGTTCGACTGGTGTTCGCGACAGAAACACTTGCAGTAGGGCTGAATATGCCGGCTCGGGCAGTTGTGATTGAAAAAATTACAAAATTTACCGGTGAGCATCATCAGCCACTGAAGGCGTCTGAATATACGCAGTTGACTGGGCGAGCCGGTCGAAGAGGTATCGACACCGTCGGCCACGCTCTTGTGTTGTGGAATCAATTCGTAAGTTTCGACACGGTTGCTGCTTTGGCATTGAGTCGTTCGTTTCGATTGGTTTCGGCGTTCAGACCGACTTACAACATGGCGGCGAATTTGATCCAGACACATTCGCGACAAGAAGCCCACCATTTGCTGAATCTCTCTTTCGCCCAGTTTCAAAGCGGTCGTGATGTAGTTGAATTACAGGCCCGTGTCGCTCGGCGCAGCAAAGAACGCGATCGACTGCGTGCACAGGCCAAGAGTCCTTTCGGTGACATTGATGAATATCGCCAGACCTTCGACTCGCAACCAGACGCATCGCAAATCGCAGCCGCAATCGATGAGTTGCGGATTGGTGATCTAATTAACGTTCCTAAGGCGGGTCGCGATAGCAAAGCAGTGGTCGTCGCCACGGCGCAACGTGCCAATGGCACGAAGCTCACGGTGATCGCCGCCAGTCGCGCCGTGATCCAAGTGCAGGCGGGTGACTTTGATTCGCCACCTGTGAAACTCGGGTATATAAAAATTCCGGACTCGTTTGCCCGCACTAGTCCCAGATTCATCAAAGAAGTGGCAAATCGGGTGCAACGAACCAAAGTCAAGTTGAATCAAAATCGAGGTCGCTCAGAACGAGATCATCCCGTGGCGAGTGATCCGGAGTTACGACGACGCCTCATCGCCGCGAGATCGGCTGACCGAATTGACGGCGAGTTGAGGGCGATCGAAGAACGAATCGAGAAATCTGTACAGTCGGTCAGTGCGCGGTTCGACGACCTTGTGCGCCTTATGGAGCGACGTGGCTATGTAACGCAGTGGACGCTTACGGCGCAAGGTCGCTCGTTAGCCAGAATTTTTCATGAACTTGATCTCGTGATTGCCGAATCGCTTGCCTCAGGAATCTTCGACGATCTGACGTCACCAGAGTTGGCGTCGCTGTTGAGCGTCTTTGTCTTTGAATTCAGACGAGCCGAAGAACCACCCAAACCCAGAATTCCCAAATCATTGCAATCCAAATGGAAGCAACTCAAGGACCTGAGCGACAAAATCGCGCTCGATGAGGAGACTGCAGGTGTTGCACCACATCGCTCGCTTGACCCCGGCCTCGTCGAAATTACTTTTGAATGGGCGAGCGGCAGTGAACTGATTGACGTTTTGAGTGATGATCTGACGGCTGGTGATTTTGTGCGAACCATGAAACAGTTGGTGGATTTGCTTCGTCAAATTGCGTTGATAACACCTTCGTCACAGACCAGCAAGTGTGCCGAACAGGCGGCGCGGGCGGTTTTGCGTGGCGTCGTGGCGGCGTCGCAGGGCTCTTCGGTCTCGGGCTGATGGTAATTAAGCGTGGCGAGGATTGGGGTCAGAGAGTTCTGCGCCCTGACGACTTGTTGGTGTTCAAGAATGACGCGCAAGCCAATGACTGCCTGACTAAACAGTTTAAGAGTTCATTGGCTAATCAGAGTATCGCGATTCTGAAATCAAATGTCGCACGGTCGCTTGGTCTGGATGGTTCAAATTTTTCTAGCGAGACGATGTTGAGGACTAGTTTCGACGTGATTGAAGTGGAAATTTCAAGCCACGACGGTGCGACCTCGCGAAGGTGTTTTCTAGGCAATGCGTTGATCCGCGATAGTTGGCGACGCGGCGCAATCACCGGAATTTTTAATGCTTCATTTATCGCGGGTCGTGATTGGGCACCACGCGCACATCCAAATGACGGCAAACTGGATGTCCTGTCGGTTGACGAAGCTATGAGTTTGCGTCAGCGGATTACGGCACATCGATTAAGCAGATCTGGTTCACATCTGCCTCATCCGCACTTGAGATACCTGCAAAGCCAGAGTTACGTCGCGACCGACCTTGAAGGAGCGACACTGACCGTGGATTCGGTTGATTTTGGGGCAGTCGAAAGTTGCAGTTTTAGGGTGATTCCTGACGCGGTTTCTATTTATTGGTGAAGGTTATGATGGCTACATGGCCACGACGATGAACCCACAAAAAATTGCTGAGATTAAACAAGCGGTGTGTAACGACATTGATCATCGAGCCTCTGATCTGATTGAGATCAGCCAGGCGATTCACGCCAAACCCGAAACGAACTTCGAGGAACATTTCGCACACAAAATCTTGACTGAATATGTCGCTGATTCAAAGATTGCAGTAAGCCGGGGCGCATTTGAACTGCCGACTGCCTTTGATGTTGCTGTTCGCGGTGGCAATGGTCCGAGCGTGGCTGTGCTTTGCGAATATGACGCGTTGCCCGGCATCGGACACGCTTGTGGACACAACATCATTGCGACTGCGGGTCTAGGTGCTGGTGTTGCTCTTGCTGGAGTTGTTGAACAGTGCGGCGGCAATCTGCGTCTGATGGGTACACCCGCCGAAGAGGGTGGCGGCGGAAAAATTGAAATGGCGCGCAAGGGTGCATTCAAGGATGTTGACGCGGCGATGATGATTCACCCTGCTGACGTAGATCTAGCGCGAATGAATGCGATCGCGATTCAAAACTTGTTCGTCAAGTTCCACGGTCTTGCTGCACACGCGGCAGTGTCGCCGCACAAGGGCAAGAATGCGCTTGACGCGGCAGTCCTCGGATATATGAATGTTGCCGCTTTGCGACAACATATTTTGCCAACCGAACGAATTCATGGAATCTTCACCAACTCGGGAGAGAAACCAAATATCGTCCCTCGTGAAACAGAAATGGATTGGTACGTGCGGTCACCGACCATTGAGAGTCTGCAGCCACTCAAGCAGCGCGTTAGTCAATGCCTCGAGGCTGGAGCAATGGCCGCTGGTTGCACGGTGAGTTTCGAGTGGAAGGGCAATACTTTTGCCGATCTGGTTGACAATCTGCCACTGCTCGAGAGTTATATCCGCAATGCACAAACATTTGGTCGCAAGATGACGAGCGAATTTTTATCCGGAACCGGCGGAGGATCCACAGATATGGGCAACATCAGTTATCTGGTGCCGTCGATCCATCCGATGTTGCAAGTGGCACCGAGCGGCGTTTCTCTGCACAGCGCGGCGTTCGCCGACCATGCGAAAGGCAAAGAAGCAAGTCAGGCGATTATTGATGGTGCAAAAATCATGGCGATGACGGCGATCGATATGTGGGTTTCAGAGACTTTGCAACGCGATGTAAAGGCAGCCTTCGGTGCTGGACAGGTGCCAGAGGGTATACTTTAAGCCTGAAAATCAGCGGTAACTTCGCGGCTTTTGGTTATCCCGCATAATAGGTGAGCAGACTCGTAAGATAACGCGCCGTGACGGTGTATGTACCAGAAGTCTTTGATGCCGACGAACAAGATATCTTGCGTCGTTATTTTACCAATCTGGACGGACCGGTTTTCGCCTTAGTCAACCTTCCTGAGGTAGTTAAGGGTGCGCTATTCGCCCGTTATAGCCGCAGCGCAAAAAGTTTGCGACGGCTATTTCTGGATGAGTTCGTCAACGATCTTGATTTAAGCGGTGATAAATCGGTGGATGCGACAACTGGTTTGGAGCGTGCCGAAGATTTGTACGAAAAGGTTTTCGTCGAGTACGGCGATGACAGTATCGCCCAATTGGGTGGCGTACACCTGGCCTGCGAACAAGCTTCAAACCTGTTGACCAAAATTCTCGAGCGGGGCCGCTTGATGAGTTACCTGGAACAAAGCACTCGCTACATCAACTATGACGCGCGACTCGGCGGGCGCTACCGGTTCTATCGAGACGGAGATATTCTCAACGGTCCGTTCGGCACTCGTTATGTCGGAGATATGGACAGAATGTTCGATTCGTATTCGTCGATGGTCGCTGGCGTTACCGAACACGTGCGCAAAACGGTGAAGCGCGAATCTAATGTCTCTGATTTTGTTTTCAAACAAGCCACGAGAGCCAAGGCGTTGGATGCGGTGCGTGGTGTGTTGCCTGCGGCATCGCTTTCGAACCTCGGCATATACGGCAGTGGCCAGGGATATGAAGCTCTATTGTTGCGAATGCGCGGTCATCATTTGCCTGAGGCCCGGTTTTATGCAGACTTGATGCTTACAGAACTGCGCAAGGTCGTGCCGAGTTTCTTGCGACGAGTTGATATTGCTGACCGGGGTGGAAGATGGACGGAGTATTTGGCACGCCAAGAACAGCAAACGATCGAACTTGTGGACGAATATTTCGGCGCGCTCGACCCCGAAGATGCTGCCGAAGTTGAACTCACCGACTTCGATCCAGATGGCGAAGATAAATTGCTCGCAGCGATTTGTTATTCAAGTTCACATTTACCCGAACACCAACTGATTGATCAAGTGCGCGAGCTAAGTCATGATCGGCGGGTGGCGTTGATTCGCGCATACGTGGGTGAACGCGAAAACCGTCGTCATAAACCTGGTCGAGCCTTTGAGCGAATTGATTATCGATTTGACGTATTGGGTGATTACGGGGCGTTCAGAGACTTACAACGCCATAGATTGCTGACCATCGAATGGCAGCGTCTGACGCCACACCATGGATTTTTGCGACCAGAACTCGTTGTGCAAGCCGGCTTGGACGACCAATTTGATGATGTGATGCATCGATCAAGTTCGCTCTATGACGCACTTTTGCCCGACTATCCGAGTCAAGCACCGTATGCAGTTTCAATGGCATACAGGCTGCGCTATGTGATGCAATTCAACGCCCGCGAAGCAATTCATATGCTCGAACTTCGTTCGTCACCGCAAGGGCATCCTTCTTACCGCAGGGTCGTCATTGAGATGCATCGGTTGATCGGTGAGAAGGCGGGCCATAAGGCGGTGGCCGAGGCGATGACCCATATGGTCAAAGAATCGCCCGAACTTGAACGCCTCGATTCAGAACAACGGGCTGAATCAAGGCGAAAGTGAGCCTCAAAGCGCCGATTTGGTGTCTTGGGGTCAGTTAGCCGATACTATGCGCGTTTCAAAATAATCACCTAATAGGACTACATGGCTGACGAAAAAGATCCTGATAACGAAGTTACTGAAGAAGTTACTGAAGAAGTTACTGAAGAAGTTACTGAAGAAGCTTCGGACGAAGCTTCGGACGAAGTCGTTGCCGACGACATTGAACCCGATGGTTTGGTCGATGATGATGAAGAACTCATTGCCGAAGATCTGATCCAAGTCGAAGATGAATTGGAGATTGATCCCGACGTACTCGTAATTGATGCACCGATCATCGATGAAGGTTCAACAATTGCGCCCGTGGATCCGACGAAGGCAAAGTCAGATGAAGACGAAGAAGACGAAGAAGACTTGCGCACCGAAGAAGACTTGCGCACCGAAGATGACGTTGAAGCCGACTTGTCCTCGATCTTGCAAGAGAAACTTTCATCACCTCAAGAAACTGCGCCTGAAGAAGAGGAAGTAGTTGGCGATGATCGAACCGACGGTACTGAAAGACTGCACCCAAGACAGGCAGACGAAACTCAGTGCACTCATTGCTTCTTGCTCGTGCGACAATCTGCACCGGGTTGCCCAGTTGAGGACGACGCCTGTCCGCTATTTGTTGACCAGTAAGAGTAGGTTTGTCACAGTATGCAGATCTTTGTTCGTCGAGGATCTGGGTCGGATTGCGAACTACTCGAACTACTCGAGTCTGAAGGTCGATCATCATTGGATCAGTTTCGTGGTGGCAATCGTCTGGCAAAAGAAGTAGACGTAGTTGCGCCCGATTGGTTAGAGGCGGTAAGCAACAAGTCGTTGGGTATTTTTGTGGCCGGCATTGATCAAACTGTCATGGGGTATCTACTGGCGCGATTGAGCAGGACCGTAATTGGTGAGATTGCGACGATCGAACAAGTTTTTGTCACCAAAGACGCGCGCAACCTCGGCATCGGTGATGCTTTGATTTCTACAACTGTTGATTGGGCAAAGGGTTTGAAAATTGTTGCTTTAGATGCATTGGCGTTGCCAGGCGACCGCGAAACTAAAAACCTTTACGAAAGAGCGGGTCTTGTCGCGCGTTTGATTACCGTGACGACTGATTTGCGCGACTAAATTTTTATTTGCCTTGCCAATTAGGCTGGCGTTTTTCGATGAAAGCCGTGAGACCTTCTTTTGTATCTTCAGACGACAGTACGGCACCAAACGCTTTGTTGGTCATATCAATCAGCGTCTTGTCTGACTCGGTGGCTGCCGCGAGCACTATTTTGCGACTCGCCCAAACCGCAAGTGGCGCAGCCATGCAGACTCGGTTGGCGAGTTCAATTGCAACATCGAGCACTGTGTTGGGCTCAACAAGCTTGTTGACCATGCCAAGTTCATAGGCTCGCTGAGCGGTGAATGGTTCACCGGTGAGAATTGCTTCCATTGCTACTGCACGACCAATCGCCCGGGGCAATCTGAATAGACCGCCGGCGCCAGCAATCAAGTTTCGTTTTGCCTCAGCCAGACCAAAGGCCGAACGTGTGGACGCCACGAGCATGTCGCATGCCAAAACAAGTTCGCATCCGCCTGCGGTTGCCAACCCGTCAACTGCAGCGATGACCGGTTTTTTGCGTTCACGATAAACGAACCCGCCGAAACCACCGCGCGAAGTATTGAGCCCAGCGGCCTGCCCTGAATTGATGGCTTTAAGATCGGCGCCGGCGCAAAACACTGGACGCTCTTGACCAGCAGTGTTGGCGGCCAAAATGCCGATCCATACATTTGGGTCTTGCTCAAGTTTGTCAATTGCACTTTCGAGGCCACTGGCTACTTCGCCGTTGACCGCGTTACGAGCCTCGGGACGATTGAGGGTGATGATTGCAATTTTTCCGCGGACTTCATATTCGACGATGTTTGGCATAACGCGAGACTAATTGATCAGGCAGGTTTCAGCGCTTTTGGCTTGCGTTTAAATCCGCGCTTTGGTCGTGCAGGCCGAAGTGGGCGAGGCGCTTGGCCCCCGGGCTTGACTTCAATTGCAAATAGAGCCGCAATTTGGGGAACAAGTGGCGCCAGTCGCTTAACTGTTTCGCGCAATGCATCGGTCGTCCCTTGAGGCGCACCGAGCGGTTTAACAGCAGTGCGAATCGGCGAGAAGGCGGTCGCTTCAAGAATTGCGATCCATCTGTCTGATGTTGCGTCTAACGCAAGTGATTCGGTTGCCGCTTTGGCGAGTTGTTGACCGAGTTCGACCGGGAACACACCAGCCTTAGGCGGCTCACCCGACAATTTGATTGCACGAAGCACCCGTGTTGCATTGAGCGCAGCCTTGATGTCATCGAACCACTGCGTCAATTCTGTTTCTTGTCGCTGCTTTAAAGATTGCTTTAGTTCGGCTGCGAGTACGCGCGTTGTTTCGTCACGCACCACCATTGGGTCGTCAGCACCGACGACAACTGCGCGCAGATCGCGCAGATCGAGCTGGCTGAGACCGTTCTTTGCGGCTTCGGCTTTGTCAAGCCATTCGGCGACGCGAAGCTTGGGCAAAATATCTTGCGCCATTGAGATCAAACCATCGGCCTTGACTTCTGGTTTGCCTTCGGCTTTTAGTCGAACGTTTTGTGCCTTGATTGCCTCGCGAACGGCGCGTAGACCACCATCAAGCACGCGCTCGGCGACGCTGCGTTGCGCTTCGGGCAAAGAGGCGAGAACTGCGCGACGATGGGCTCGACCTGGTTTGAGGCGTTTGGCCGCCGGACGAATTTTAAGTTGAACGACTGGTGGCGCCGATGCGTCGTTCGCAGAACGAGGTCTTCGCGGTGCACGAGGTGGACGTTCGCGACGCGGCTTGTCGGTCTTTTCGGATGCCGAAGGACGATCGGTGCGCGGACCACGTTTGTCGCGACGCGGTTTGTCATCTTTGTTTTTGGATTTCTGGGAGAGTTTTTCGGTGACGGCTACGAACGGTTTATCGTCAATGGGTTGCAGAAAAGTTGCCTTTTGCGATTTGTCACGCTGTTGAACGACGCTCAGCACGGTGATGCCGTCGATATCAAAGTCGGCTTCGATCTTGAGTACATCGCCCACTTTGCTTGAATTTGGAAGCAGGCTGGCCTGGACGACTCCCTTCGGGACTTTCGCGCCCGCGGCGCGCCAGGTCCACATGCCGTCTTCGCGCGCACTGGTTAATTCAACATCAAGACGCCTGGACATGAGCCTTTACGGTATAGGCAAACCAATGATTTGCCATCTTCGGGCGACTTTACGGTGCTGAAAAATACAGGCGCTTACGAAATTTCGCGAGAAAAAGACTACGGTAAAAACATGGCGATATATGCACTTGGGGATCGTGTGCCCAAGATTCACGAAACGGCGTTCGTGCACCCCGAAGCGGTCGTGATTGGATCTGTTGAGATTGGCGCCGAGTCAACAATTTGGGCTGGTGCCGTGTTGCGCGGCGATGATGGCGACATACGAATCGGTGCGCGAACGAGCATCCAAGACAACTGTGTGTTGCACACGATGCCAGAGACGCCAACGGTTGTGGGCGACGATTGCGTAATCGGACACATCGTGCATCTTGAAGCCTGCACGATTATGTCGGGTGCGCAAGTTTCGTCAGGGGCAATAGTTTTACATCGGGCTGTGGTCGAATCGGGGGCGATTGTTGGGGCAAACTCGGTCGTGTTAAACGACACGACGGTGCCCGCCGGAGCCCTTGCGGTCGGTTCACCTGCCGTAATCAAAGAGGGCCAGGCTCGAGCCGAAGATATTCAACACGGCGTGACTACATATGTTGCCAAGGGCAAAGTTTTCGCCGCAAAGTTGCGCAAGATTCGGGATTAAGTCTGCGAAGTCCGGGTATTTGATTAGCGAATCGTCGACAACAGCGCGCTCAAATCGAGACGCTCCGACTCGATGAGATAGTGATGCGCAGCATCACGGCGAAACTGGGCGCAAAGATCAGGTCTAAAAAATCTCGCGCCCTCCCTGATCACATAATTGAGAATAAAAAATCTGTAGGCGAAAGGTAGAAATTCAATTTCAATTTTGCTTAGTGGATAAACCTGATGATAAGCCTCGATGAATTTCACAAATCGTGGCTCAGTAAGGGTGTGCGCAGAATACGCGAATTGGGTTTTGTCGCCAGTGCGCGAAGACACGCGACTAAGAAAGTAGAAATCAAGCAGGCGAGACTCAACGCGAAACCAGTCGTAATCCCAACGTGTCGAAAGCCTGAACGAACGCTCGGCAAGGTCGGCGCTTTGAGCAACTGAAAAATTGCCCAAGTTCCAGTCCACCAAAATCGGTATGCGTTGCCATTCGTCGTAATGAACCTTTTCCAGATGCAATAAAAAGTCGTGGGTGAACCGTTGCAATGTCGAAATAGAAAGTGAATCGAGTTCAAAGTGCGTGACCGCTTGATCATCGCATAGCAAGTCGTAAAGATGAACCGCGTCACTTTTTACTGAATTTGAAGTCGGCGGCAACAACGGTGCAATGGCCGCGCACGCCAGATGAAACTCGGCGATCTCATGAGCCAGAGCCACGATGTCTTTGTCGTCAAGAATTTTCGGTAAACCTGTTTTGCCTTGGACGTCGGAATAAAAGACCGCCCAGCACTCGCCGTCGTACCAGGTGAAAGGTCGACCATTTTTCGTCAGTACCTCGGCCAGAAACCCTGACCAGCGACCACCTCTTAGTTCGGCACTGCATCGGGCCAGCCGATCGTGGTCTTCGGCGAACTGAAAATATGATCCATATGAACTGACTTTGGCAATCAGTGTTGCGCCATCTGAGAGAGTGATGCGAAAGACCCTGTTCGTAGAGACGTGCGCCGAGACTTCGTCAAACTCGAGGATTGAACGCTCTTCGGCCAAACTCGACCAGGCATCAAGCACATTTTGCTTGGCGTTCGGCAAGGCTTCTGGTGAAATATTTTGCGACGAAGCCATGCTTCAGTCTCGCAGAAAACTTGTTTTAATTAATACGATCGAGCGCGAATGCCGATCGGGGCGATGAGGTGAAAACCCGCTTGATGGCGTTGCTCTTCTGATTCGCCACCCCAAAAACCGTACTCGTGATGATCTCGGGCGAAAACTTTACAGGTGACAAGCACCGGACATGATTCGCAAACGGTGCGCGCCATTTGTTCGCGTCGTTCGCGCGCTTGGGGTCGTTCAGCAGCCGACGGAAAGAACACATCGGTGAGGCCACGACATGCCGCATCGTTCATCCACTTATCGTCTGTCTCGATTCTTCGTTGATAGAAGTCATTCGCTGACACGATCGGAAGACTAGATGATAAACGACTGATCAGTCAATTAGATCTCGAGCGCTTGTGCAACCCCTTCGGCGAAAGTCGCGATGTCTTCCAAAGTCGTGTCCCAGGCGGTCATCCAGCGGTATTGATTGTTGGGCAGGTCCCAGTCCCAAAAGAAGGTCCACTCCCGCAACGTGCTGGCGGCAGGCTCGTGAATCGTCGGAAACAGACTGTTGACCACAGGGGGAGTGGTCAGGCCGAGCGACTTGTGGTGGCGGGTTTGCTCGTAGAGGGCGAGCGCCATCGAGTTGGCGTTCGTGGCGAGTCTGAACAACAAATCATTTTGCAAAAATTCGACATATTGCGCCGAGACGAATCTCATCTTTGAGTTGAGTTGCGCTACTTGTTTGCGGATATATTCGACGCGCGTGGCGAGACTCGTGTTGAAAAACACAACTGCTTCACCAAACATCAGACCCGCTTTTACGCCGCCGAAACTTAGAACATCCACGCCGGCATCGATTGTGAAACTTCGCAATACTTTTGGCGTCGCGCCGAGGGCGACGGCTGCGTTAGTGATGCGCGCGCCGTCCATGTGCACAAGTAAGCCGTGCTCATGGGCGAAGTCACAGATTTGGCGAACTTCGTCTGGTGTATAGACCGTGCCGAGTTCAGTTGCTTGGGTGATCGAAACTACCGCTGGTTCCGCGTGATGAATGTTGCCACGCAAGTGCACCACACTTTCAATGTCGCTCGGTCGAAGTTTGCCGTCTCGAGTTGGGATATCAATTAGTTTCGCGCCGAGAAATCGTTCGGGCGCACCTGCTTCGTCAACTGCGATGTGCGCTGTGGCGGTGCAGACAACTGCTTGAGCCGGCTTGAGCATGCAGGCGAGTGCCAAAACATTTGCTCCGGTGCCACCAAAAACAAACTCGGTAACAACATCGGCGTCGAACAATTGACTGAACAATTTTTTGGCCTGTGGCGTTTGTTCGTCGTGTCCGTATCCCAGTGCGTGAAAATTGTTGGCGCGATTGATCGCTGCGAGTATGTCGGGGTGGACGCCTGACGCATTATCTGACGCCATCAGGCGTTGTGGCGGCGGCAATGAAATCTTCACCAAACAAGTATGCCTTCGAGATATCCACCAATAATCGGTCCATAAGGCGTAGGTTTTTGTCATGACAAAATCGGTTGATTCGCCAGATATATCAGGATTGAAGGCCGTTGATTCATCGCGCTGTCAATGGTGCCGGTCGCCAATTGCCCAGCGATCTGGGGCTGGGCGACCGAGGCGATTTTGTTGCCAGTCGTGCCGCCAATGGGATTGGGTGGCGCGCCAACGAGCCACAGAATTGGCCCTTAGCGAAGACGAACTAGTCATCGCCCGCAAAGAACTCGACGCGTTGCGCGACCAGGTTTATGTTTTGCGATGCGCGATAGCCGATGTGGAGGCCGACCTAGACCCATCAGTCGACCCAACCACGCGCGACTTCAAGGCGGCGCTGAAATGGTTGTTGCAAGCAGCAAAACCGCTGGCACAAGATCAGTTACATCCGAGCCCAAGCCGAGCGGCATAATGCGATATTTAGCACCAGCCGTGCTTAGGCGTCCTAATGGTTTCGCCCATAATGTTAGTTATGTAAAGTTAATATAGATCAGAGTAAGCCAAGTAGATACTTTGACCAGCCCCCCAGCGACGCCACCCGAAAAGTTATTGCCGTCATCTGGCTGGTCGGCAACTCAGGTTTTTGACAGCCTGGAAGCAATGCGTGCTGGCGATGTGCGCTGGCGCGAGGGTCGAGCCTTCAGTCTCGCCTACAACGCCGGACCCGAGGCTTTAGCCGTGGCTGAAGAGGCCTACAGGCGCTTTAGTGGCGAAAATGCCCTAAACACCGATGCGTTTCC
>LFFB01000056.1 GCA_001510335.1 Actinobacteria bacterium casp-actino2
CATGACTCGTACGGTAACTGCCCGAGCGGGGCGAAAGAACATATCCCAAGAACGGGAAAAGCCTCGCATGGGGGATGCGAGGCTTCTCAACCTGATTCCCTGCGAATGGGAGATTCGCTAGAGGATCTTTCGTGAGCGTTTGGGGGGAAGCGCTCAGCGACTAACAAATAAAGTATGCCCTATCAGCACCTACAACTCAAGTAGATAGAGCAGATATCCACTATCATTTTTTGAGATGGACCTCCGCCAGATCTCAACTCTTGTCGCAATCGCCGATCATGGATCATTTTCGGCAGCCGCCAAAGCCCTGTTCACCGTGCAGTCCAATGTTTCGGCCCATATCGCCCGCCTTGAAAAAGAATTGGGCATCACCGTGATCGATCGAGCAACAGGACACATCACTGACGAGGGCAACCTTGTTGTTGAAAGGGGTCGTCGTATTTTGCGTGAATTCGACGATATTTCGGCCGATATTGCCGCCCTCGATGATGTCGTCACGGGCGACACCCGCCTGGGCGTCATCGGCACCACTGGTCGTTGGTTGATGCCACAGTTCTTAACTCGGTTACAACAGGCTCATCCTGGGGTGCGCCCAACCATCTCTGAAGGCGGCACAACGAGCCTCATCCCCCGCTTATTGGCGGGGCAAATTGACGCCGCGATTGTCCACTTACCTGTTGAGAACACTGAACTGTTCGTTGAACCATTGTTTGCCGAGGATCTGGTGTTACTCGTTCACAGCAAACATCCATGGCACGGACTGCCAAGTTTGCCGATGTCAGCCCTGGGGGATCACCCGTTGCTGCTGCCTCCTCGTTCGGCCACCTTGCGTCGCATCATCAGTCGAGCCGCTGACACCCACGGCGTTTCGTTGACCGTTAAAGCCGAGATCGATGGCGTGCGCCTCATGACTTCACTGGCCTTCGAGGGCTTTGGGGCTG
Organism: Actinobacteria bacterium casp-actino2; assembly: GCA_001510335.1. GTDB lineage: Bacteria > Actinomycetota > Acidimicrobiia > Acidimicrobiales > Ilumatobacteraceae > Casp-actino8. Next base: position 942 of record LFFB01000056.1, read on the forward strand.
CAATCGTTCCTGCCACGGCCATTCCTAATTGGTTAACCGGAGATTTTTCACGCATCACGGTTCCCGGACTGCCGCGACGAGTGGTCGGTTGGGTACAACGTAAACGCCCACGCCCTGGCCCACCAACGCGTGAAGCACTCAACATTGCTCGCGAACTCATCAACCAACGCGGCGGTCGACAACCCGGACTTCATGTAGGCGCCGACGCATTCCCGCTCAAGGCTCCATAGGGCGTACTGTACAAGTTGTGAATCCAGTGGCGTTGAGATCGAAAGTGCCTGGCGTAGCCCAAGCCGATATTCGAAATCTCAACGGTCGACAAGTTGTCTGGCTTGAAGTCACCGCCGATGATCATCGCGGCGCATTGTCATCTGACGCATCACTCATGATCGCTACAGCCGCTCGCGCCGCAGTTGATGTTCGCCTACCGCTGATTGCGGTGATGGCGTCATCAGGAGCCGACCTTCGCGAAGGTTTCTCTGCTTTACATAGTTGGGGACTTGCCGCAAAAGCACTCACCGACTGCTCAGGAATCGTGCCGACCATCATCATCGTCGATGGACCCGCAGTTTCTGGCCCCGCCCTGTTACTCGGAATCGCTGACCATGTCATCATGACCGAACAGGCTTACGCGTTTGTCTCTGGTCCTTCAATGGTCACTGAATTCACGGGCGTACCAATTGACACTGCCGAGCTCGGCGGTGCTTCGGCTCACGAAAAGTTCACTGGCGCTGCCGCTGCTGTCGTGACTGATCGTGATGCCGCTATCGCATTCGCCGAAAACATGATCGCATACTTCCCGAATCATCTTGATGAAGAGCCTCCACTTTGGGAGACCGACGATGACAATAATCGTTCAACACCAGAGGCCGGCGAAGTTATCCCCGCTTCATCGACCGGAAGTTATGATGTACGAAACGTGATTCGTGCGCTTGCTGATGATGGTGAATTTTTAGAACTCAGACCGCGTTGGGCGTCCAATCTCGTCACCGGCTTTGCCACATTTGGTGGTCGTCCGGTAGGAATTGTTGCCAATCAGCCAATAGCTCTGGCCGGAACACTCGATATCCCCGCCTCACAAAAAGGTGCTCGATTTGTGGCATTTTGTGATGCGTTCAACATTGCGATTATCACCCTTGTCGACACACCTGGTTTTTATCCGGGCAAAGATCTTGAATGGCGCGGCATGATTCGTCACGGAGCACAGTTGGTGTTCGCCTACGGGCGCGCCACTGTTCCGCGTATTTGCATCATCTTGCGCAAAAGTTACGGTGGCGCCTACATCGTGATGGACTCCAAGAAGATGGGCAACGATCTCTGTTTGGCATGGCCTTGGGCAGAGTTGGCAGTCATGGGCGCCGGACAAGCTTCGGCAATTTTGCAACGCCGCGCGACTCCTGAAGAAAAAGCGGCTTTCGAGGCCGACTACACCGAACGACTTCTGAACCCCTACGTGGCTGCCGAACGCGGTTACGTCGATGGCGTAACCGAGCCAGCCCACACTCGATCATCCATTTGTGCGGCCCTTGATGCCCTCGTTGACAAGCGTGAAGTCTTGCGAGGCAAAAAGCACGACAACACTCCCCTCTAAAGCAACTCCGATCTCTCTGCGATACGAATATTCACGCAGCGAATCCTTCCTGTGCGAATATTCCCGGAGTTGGCGCTGTGAGTACGGGGTTTACCCCCAACAATGATTATCCTGCATAGTGGAGGAGCAAGCCTCCAATCGACGACCGACCCGAACAACGGGTCCTACATACAAGGGGACGATCTCGGTGTCCGAGACCATCACGATTATTGACGACCGCACGGGCAAGCAAATCACTGTCCCTATCACTGACGGGGTTTTCCCCGCTTCAGCAGTACGCGAATTAGATCCATCGCTGTACATCTACGATCCGGCCTACATGCAGACTGCTGCCTGTAAAAGTGCCATCACCTTTCTTGATGGAGAAAATGGAATCCTGCGCTACTGCGGCTACCCCATCGAGCAGCTCGCCGAAAAGAGCACCTATCTCGAAGTTGCGTACCTTCTTTTGAATGGCGAACTTCCCACCTCGGAAGAACTTGCCAAGTGGACGGGCGAAGTGACTCACCACACGTACATTCACGAAAATATGCGTAAGCGTTTCGTTGATGGCTTCCATTACGACGCCCACCCCATGGGAATGTTTGTCAGTTCGTTAGCCGCGCTTGGCACCTTCTACAACGACGCCAAAGAAATCGAAGACAAATCCAGCCGTGACAAGCAGATCATGCGGATGGTCGCCAAGACCCCGACACTTGCAGCCATGGCCTACCGATTCTCGGCTGGTCTCCCCTTCGTCTACCCCGATAACGATCTGTCATTCCCTGGCAACTTCCTCAACATGATGTGGAAGGTCGGCGATTACCACATCGATCCGCGCCTCGAGCGAGCCATGGACGTGCTGTTCATTCTGCACGCCGACCATGAGCAGAACTGTGGCACCACAGCAATGCGCGTGGTTGGTTCAAGCCACGCTGATCCGTACACCTCTGCTGCTGCCGCTGCTTCGGCCCTGTATGGTCCGCTTCATGGAGGAGCCAACGAGGCAGTGGTCCGCATGCTTGAAGACATCGGATCCATCGAAAATGTTCCTGCCTTCATCGACGAGGTCAAGAGCGGCAAGGGCAGTCGCTTGATGGGATTTGGTCACCGCGTCTACAAGAACTACGACCCGCGAGCGACCATCATCAAAAAGACCGCCTACGACGTCTTTGAAGTCACTGGCAAGAACCCGCTCTTGGACATTGCACTCAAACTTGAGGAAACCGCGCTCAGCGATCCGTATTTTGCCGATCGCAAGTTGTATCCAAATGTTGACTTCTACTCAGGCCTGATCTACCAGGCCATGGGTTTCCCGGTTTCGATGTTCACCGTCTTGTTTGCCATTCCGCGTACCGTCGGCTGGTTGGCTCACTGGCAAGAACTTCTGGGCGACAAGGACCAAAAGATCAGCCGCCCCCGCCAGTGGTACACCGGCGTTGAAGCCCGCGACTATTCGCCGGTCACCGCCCGCTGAACGAAACATCAGTTGCAACAATAAGACTGCCTCGATCCGACATGTTCGGGCTTGGTGGTTACATACTGTGACGATATGAGCGACAACATTTCTCCCGATTCAACAGATCGCGAAATTGATCCGAGCGCGCCCCAGGTCGTCACTACCTTAAATCTCACGCCAAGCCGAAGGATCTCTGGTCTTGTCGGACTGATTGCCGGCGCTCTCGCCGTCACCACCGGAATGATGGTTGCCGCACTTGGAAGCGTTGCGTCACCGATTGATGCTGTCGGCAGTTCATTTATTGATCGAACTCCCCGTTGGCTCAAAGAATTAGCAATCGACTGGTTCGGAACTAATGACAAGACCGCCCTCCGAATCGGGATTGTCATCGTTCTCATACTTGCCTCCCTGTTGAGCGGATCATTAAGCAACAAGTCTCCGAGTCCACTGATCGCGGCAATCGTCATCTTCAGTTTTCTTGGTGCGCTCAGTGCGTCCGAACGTAGCGGATCTACTTGGGTGTCCATCGCCGCTCCGTGTGTTGGCTCAATCGTTGGCATCACCATCGCCCTGATCTTGTTACGACAGATCAACAATCAGTGGCTACTCAAACATCTCCCCCGCGAATCACAAGTACCGCTCGGCTGGGATCGTCGACGCTTTATTCGCTCGGCTTCTACAGCAAGTGTGGGCGCAGTTGTTCTAGGAGCCTTGGCCCAAAATGGAGAACAACAACGTATTGATCGTATCGAAGCACAAATTCCCGACTCGCTACCCGGCACCGTTGAATCCTCAAATAACTACGACAATGCATCGGTCTCGGGCGAACTTTCATACATCACACCTAACGACGACTTCTACCGCATCGACACTGCGTTATCTTTTCCAAATGTCAATCTTGATTCCTGGCAGCTCCGCATTCATGGCATGGTTGACAACGAAATTGTGTTGTCGTATCAAGACATCCTGGACATGCCACAGATTGAACGCACGATCACCATTTGCTGTGTCTCCAACGAAATTGGTGGGCCGTACATCGGTAATGCAGTGTGGCAAGGAGTGCTCCTTAAAGATCTACTAGATCAAGCAGGTGTCCACAGCGATGCCGAACAGTTATTTAGTCGCAGTATTGATGGTTGGACCAGTGGGTTCCCGATCGGTGTCGCCCTTGACGGACGAGACGCATTGTTGGCAATCGGCATGAATGGCGAACCACTCCCCCTCGAACATGGATTTCCGGCCCGCCTGATTGTGCCAGGAATTTATGGCTATGTGTCGGCGACGAAATGGCTCAAAGAGATTGCTATCAATAAGTGGTCCGACGCGATGGGCTATTGGATCCCTCTGGGTTGGGCTCGCGATGCTCCCATTAAGACCCAGTCACGCATTGACGTGCCCCGCAAGAAGCAAGAACTACAAGCAGGCCTCAACAAGATCGCTGGGGTCGCCTGGGCGCAACATACCGGGATTGAAAAAGTAGAGGTACGCATTGATGACGGCGAGTGGAACACCACCGAATTATCAGATGACCTCACCGATGATGCGTGGCGACTCTGGACTTATGACTGGATGGCAACAAGTGGCAAGCACACCATCCAAGTTCGAGCAACTGACAAGAGTGGATACACCCAAACCGACGTAGTGACGAGCGTCGCCCCCGACGGAGCCACGGGCTGGCACACCCGCAAAGTTGAAGTCGCCTAAACCTTCGCTGCTATTGGCTCACTCGGCACAGATCTAAATCAAGAGTCATATCAACCCCTGATCGACATTGTGTTTGATTCATCTCATCTAAAGCATCAAAGTATTTGTCGCGCAATCGCGGAATCAAAATGACACGCGCAAGTTCTTTGCCGAAGTCCTCCGCAAGATGAACGCCGTCTGGTCGCTCAACTTTTCCTTCATCAGAGTTAGGGTCGCTCAACGCATCGGCGTATGGGATCATTTTTACTGAATGCCAGTCTGCATCCCATTGTTGAATCACATCAGCCCAGCGCACGAGTGCTGCAATATCATCACCAAGTATTTTGGGGTTATCTCGAACTGGTGGAGTTTCGAAAACCAAAACCGGCACACCTTGAGGGGCCACAATCTCTTCCACGTTTTCAAGAAACGCATTGAGGTCAGCCGCATACTGATCAGACTCAGGCTCAACCCAAAATTCAGAACCGGCATATTTGTAAGCCCATTGGTTGGCGACACCCGCCACGATCACAATGGCGTCAACATCAGCAACATGATCTTGCACCAACTGCCCATTATCTGGGCAGTACGACACGTCTTGTTGTGAATCTTTTCGGTCACGAACATACGCAACTTTCAGTAATGGGCAACCTAAAACGCCACCAGATATCACCGCGATATTTCCATCAGCGGCATTCGCCATAGCAGTAGCGATATTTTCAGCCGTCGAATCTCCGATCACCAGAACAGAAAGCGGTCCTGTGCGGTCTACTCGAGTAGGAACGTCGGATTCATTGACATTTGTTGACGAATCAGCGACAGGGGTTGTCGTCGGAGCGAGCGTCACTAATACTTTGGGGGTTGTGTCAACTTGTGTTTCTGCCGAAGCGAGAACTGCACTAGCCAGAACTATCACCCCAACAACCGCCATCCCGAACGACCCACTGGCCAGCGGAAAAGAACGCAGAATTTTCCGCTGACGAATTGGTTGTTCAATCAGCCAGTAACTCACCAATGTCACAATCACTGTGACAGCAACCTGTACGCCAAAAAGAGTGGTCGCATTCAGATCAATACGATCAGAATTCAGCCACACGATGACGGGCCAATGAATGAGATACAAGCCGTAACTCACCTCGCCCACTCGCACCAACGGAGACCCTGACAAAAACGATCTCACTGGCCCTGCTTGTATCGAGGCCAGCAAGCACACGACCGATAAGCCAGCAAACACGGTCAAAGCACCCGAGTACACCCACGGCGAATCAACTGAAGAAAACCGAGAGAGTACTACTACCCCCGAGAGCGGAACAATGTACAAAGTTGCCCATGGCTTTGCCTTTTGCCGAGCCAGTTGTTCAATCTTCTGACCAAACAAACAAGCCAACGCTGCGCCAAGCAAAAGTTCAGCGGCTCGAGTATGCGTCCCGTAGTAAATCAGTTCGTGACTATTCGTAAACATCGTCGCGATCGTTGAAGCAGCAACAGCAACCAGAAACACATAGCCAATAGCCCGTCGCCGCAAACCCAAAGAAAATAAGCCTGCCACAACAACAGGAACGATGACATACAACTGTTCTTCAATTGACAATGACCAAAGGTGTTGCAACGGACTTGGCGAGGCAAAGAGTTCGCCGTATGAATGACCCGAATAAATGAACCGCCAATTACTGAAATACAAAGTTGCCGAAATTGCGTCACCCTTAATGCGACTGGCTTCGATACTCGTACTTAACCAACTAGCCAATCCGACGACGCCCGCAATGACAACCAGCGAAGCCGGCGCCAATCGGCGAAGTCGGCGTCCCCAAAACGCTTTGAGATCAATTCGTCCAGTGTTTTCGCATTCATTGATCAGTAGTGATGTAATCAAGAATCCCGAAAGAGTAAAGAAAACCGAAACTCCCAAAAAGCCGCCCGGCAACCAGCCAAGGCCTGAATGGAAAATGATCACCAAGATGACGGCAACGCCTCGAAGGCCGTCCAACCCGCGATGGTGCGCGAGTAATGCTTGTTGGTGAGTTTCTTCAGTCACCGGCGGAAGAAATGTCAATGAGGATTTTGCCAGTATTGGTGTTAGCACCCATCGCAATATGCGCATCGGCAATTCGATCAAATGGGTAACGGCTATCGATAATCGGCTTTAGTTGACCTGATTCGAACAGTGGCAACATCTCTGCTGCGAACTTGCGTGTCACTGCGGCCTTCTCTTCGAGCGGTCGTGCTCGAAGTGTAGTGCCAATCCAATGCACACGTTTCATGAGCAACAAACCGACGTTGACTTGCGTTGAGCCTCCACCCATTAAGCCAACTTGAACGATGGTTCCTTTGTTGGCAACAACTTTCAGGTTGCGATCAACTTCGTCACCACCGATGACGTCAAGCACGACATCAAAGCCCTGTGGAACCGCAGTTTGCAGTTCGCTCAGCCAATCATGGGGTGAACGCTCGACAACGAGATCGGCACCAAGATCACGACAGGCTTTTGCTTTACCGGCCGAACAAGTGACAGCAATGCGCGCTCCAATGGCCTTGGCAATTTGAATTGCTGCGGTTCCTACACCAGAGGCTCCAGCATGAACTAAAGCCCAACGACCCGATGTGAGACCACCTTGCAGAACCAGGGCATCCCACGCAGTCAGAAATACTTCAGGAATCGCAGCCGCGTCAGCAAGTGAAATACTGCTCGGCGCTGCAAGTAGTTGGCGTTCGTGGGTGCAGATGTACTCGGCGTATGCGCCACCCGATTCAATCGCCATCACGCGATCGCCGGCCTTCCACATCTTCACGCGTTCACCGACAGCACTCACAACACCTGAGTACTCAAGACCTGGAATCTCTAAGAAACCGGCACCGCGTGGGTCGGGGTAACCGCCCATACGTTGCAAAATGTCGGCACGGTTGAGCGCAGTTGCCCGAATCTGAACTTGCACTTCATCTGGTCCGGGCAACGGAACCGGAGCATCCTCAAATGTGAGGACCTCCGGTCCGCCGTGCGACCGCAATACAACAGCGCGCATGAGCAACGTTGTCGCTCAGGCCATCTTCTGCTGAAGGCGACGATCAAGCGCTGCCAAGTAATCCTCGGTGGTCAACCATGGCTGATCCTTCGAGATCAAGATCGACAAGTCCTTGGTCATTTCGCCAGCTTCGATGCTCTCGACACATACCTTTTCGAGGTTCTCCGCGAACTCAATGAGCTTCGGGTTGTTGTCGAGCTTGCCGCGGTGCTTGAGACCACCAGTCCACGCGTAGACCGAGGCAACTGGGTTGGTCGATGTCTTATTGCCCTTTTGGTGTTCACGGTAGTGACGCGTCACTGTTCCGTGAGCAGCTTCGGCTTCAACGGTCTTTCCGTCTGGTGTCATCAACACTGATGTCATGAGACCAAGCGAACCATAACCCTGAGCAACAGTGTCGCTTTGGACGTCGCCGTCGTAGTTTTTACATGCCCACACGTAGCCGCCTTCCCACTTCATGGCACAAGCGACCATGTCGTCGATCAAACGGTGTTCGTAGGTCAGTCCAGCCTTATCGAAATCAGCCTTGAATTCGGCTTCGAATACTTCTTGGAACAAGTCTTTGAACTGACCGTCGTAGGCCTTGAGGATTGTGTTCTTCGTACTGAGGTACACCGGGTAGTTACGGCTCAAGCCATAACGCATTGAGGCACGAGCGAAGTCACGAATGCTTTCGTTGTAGTTGTACATACCCATGGCAACGCCACCATCGGGGCCATAGTTGGCAACCTGGAATTCCATGGGCTTGCTGCCATCTTCTGGAGTGAAGGTCATCGTGACCGTGCCAGCACCGGGCACTTTGAAGTCAGTTGCTTTGTACTGATCACCGTGAGCGTGACGTCCGATCACGATGGGCTTGGTCCAACCCGGAACTAATCGCGGAATATTGCTGCAGATAATAGGTTCGCGGAAAACCACGCCGCCAAGAATGTTGCGGATGGTGCCATTAGGCGACTTCCACATTTTCTTCAAACCGAATTCTTCAACGCGAGCCTCGTCAGGGGTAATGGTTGCGCACTTCACACCAACACCGTGCTTCAAAATTGCATTCGCTGAATCAATGGTGACTTGGTCATCAGTGGCATCGCGATACTCCATACCGAGGTCGTAGTACTCAAGTTTGATGTCGAGATACGGGAGGATGAGGCGGTCCTTAATGAACTGCCAAATGATGCGAGTCATTTCGTCACCATCGAGTTCAACGACTGGATTATCAATCTTGATTTTGGCCATGGGGCGCCTCCGAATGCGGTGATCGCTCAGCGACCACAGGTTTTGACACTTGTATTGTACTTGTCAACCTTAGCCCCCACCGGCACCGGCAAGGCAACTAGTCACCAATCAATTCAACGGCGGGGACTAGCGTCCGAGGCTCACAAAAGCCAAGGCCAAGCCGGCGCAGACCATTCCCACATACTGCGACCGATTCGCCTTTTCATGATCGAGTCGTAAAGCCAAAATGATGGTGCTGACTGGGTACAGAGCAGTGATCACCGCGACCAACGACAGCAGACCTTGTCGATTAGCGAAAACGAAAAGAATATTGGCGCCCATGTCAAAGAGTCCAGCCCATAGAGCAATTGCGGTGACACGAATTGCTGGTCGGTCGGAACGGTCACGAGAGAGTTGTCGAACGAAAATAATGCTTGCCGCAATCGAGATTGATGCGATTCGAGCAGCAAGTAACGGCCACATGCCCGAATCTGAGGACGTGCGATCAAGACACACAAACATCCAACCAAATCCGCAACCAGCCATCACTGCGACTCCAACGATCTTCATCTTGGTTGGTGCATGTGCGGTTCCTAATGCGCCTGTCACTAAAGCGATACCTACAATCGCAATCACAATTCCGACATAGGCGATGAATGATGGACGATCACCGAGGAACAAACCAGCGCCTACGGGAAGAGATGCACTCACGACCGCAGCAAGTGGAGCAACAACTGTCATCGATCCATTTGCTAACGCGTAATAGAAAAGCGTCAGACCAACAAACCCGCCAATGCCGCCAGCAGCACCCCACAGCCAGTCATGAAGTCCCGGCGTCGGATCTCCAAGAACTACTAGAAAAATACCCAACAGCATCAAGCTAAATACTTGACCAGCACAGGTCACGACCAAACTGTCAATCTTTCGGGATGCTCGGCCACCGCAATAGTCGCCGACTCCATAAACAAGTGCTGCAGCGGCGGCAAGCAAAATCTCCACATGAGATGGATAGCACGCAACCCTGCTCAAGATGAGCCATGTGGTGACCTTTTGTTTCACCCCAACTGGCCTGAGTCACCTAAGGTACAAGCATGCATCATGTTCGTTTTGGTCGCACTGGCCTCAAAGTTTCACGCCTCTGCCTCGGCACCATGACCTTTGGCTATCAATGTGACGAAGACACATCGTTTGCGATTATGGACGCAGCGGCCGAGGCTGGCATTGACTTCATTGATACCGCCGACATGTATCCGCTTGGCGCTCCCCCAGATCTCTTTGGCCGTACTGAAGAAATCGTTGGCAAGTGGTTGAAAGGTCGTCGCGAAGAATTCATCGTTGCGACAAAATGCTTCTTCCCGACTGGCCGAAAGGCTTGGGAGTCTGGCAACTCGCGTCACAACATCATGCGCTCAGTAGATATATCACTCAAGCGCCTTGGTAGCGATTACATCGATCTCTACCAAGTTCATTCCTGGGATGCTGAAACTCGCGTCGATGAAACTTTGACTGCGATGGACGATCTCGTGAAATCAGGCAAGGTGCGTTACGTTGGATGCTCAAACTTCTTGTCATATCAACTCGCTCGGTCGGTTGGCCGCGCTGAAGTATTGGGCGTCAGTGGCTTTGAGTGTGTTCAACCGCGTTACAACATGTTGTTCCGCGAGAATGAACGCGAACTACTACCTTTGTGTGCCGAAGAAAACATTGCGGTCATTCCTTACAACCCTCTTGCTGGTGGATTCTTAAGTGGCAAGCACATGCGTGGCGCACCGACCGAAGGTGGACGCTTCACCCTTGGTTTCGCAGCAGGTCGCTATCAAGACAGGTACTGGCATGACCGCATGTTTGACACAGTTGATCAGTTGCGCCCGATCGCTGAAGAAGCCGGAGTTTCTATGGCAACTTTGGCTGTCCAGTGGGTACTCGCCAACCCGACGATCACATCACCAATTATTGGCGCAAGTCGTCCCGACCAAATCGCTGACCCTGTCGCCGCCGTCGGTGCGCCCATTGATGCTGGCATCAAAGCTCGCATCGACGAACTGACCTACGAGTACCGCTTCGGCGATAACGCCCGCTGAATTAATTACGGTCGGATTAGTTACGGTCGGGCGCCCAGTTGCCGTGGAAACCGAACGGCACGCGGGCAGGCAATGTCACCTGAGCGACATATCCCCGATCAAAGTCCTGTGCGTCAAGCACGACAAACTCAGTGGAGTCATTCGAACCGTCGTGCACAAAAGTCACTAACCAGCCATCGTCTTCAACGGTACTACCCGGTCGAGCAATAAATACCGGCTCACCCGCTGCTCGCGACACGCCATGATCAAAGACTGTGCGTTCACCAGTGACAAGATCATGCTTCACAGTTGGCCAATTCATTGATCCTGAATCAAACTGAGCGCAATAGCCGTAGCGATACATCTGCCCAGTCAGCGATCCGCGATGTCGCGGGAATTCATTAGCCGATGAATCAATTGTGGTGACCGACACTCGCTTTGTGATCGGATCAATTTCCCAGCGCATAAGTCGCGGCACTGCATCGCCGAATGGGCCGAGCAAATCATCCCGCATCATGAGGTCGTAAAAACACACGTCAAGCACAACCTTGCCATCAGGCGTGTCGTATGCGTTCATCGGGTGGAATACATAGCCCACGGGCACGTCAACCCACACGATGTCTGCTGCCGTTCCTTCGCGCGGCATTAGTCCGACTCGATTGCCGTACTCGGCGTTCCATCTGAATGGGAACCGACCAGCAAACGCGAGGTCGAAATCAACCAATACTGGTTGATCGTAGACAATGACATAACGATCAGTGATTGACATGTCATGCACCATCGACATACCCGGCAAAGGAATATCAACCGTACGATTCACGCGCCCGTCTTTGCCAACGCGCACGTACTGCACATGATCCATCCATTCGACCCACGCGTAAACGATTGCATGCATCTCGCCAGTCACCGGGTCAATTTTTGGATGCGCAGTGAATCCACCGGGCAAAGTTCCAAAAAAGTCGTTACGACCGACTGTCTCAAGCTCTTCTGTCAATTCCACTGGACAACCACCAGCTTCAACCATCGCCCATGTAGTGCCAGCAAAAGACCCGACGTTGGTGTTAGGACCAATCGAAGAGTTATTCCAATTTCGTCCAGAAATATCGGGCAACCCTCGCGCTGCATTCACCGCGGTAGATCCGACATATCGATTGCGATACCACTCGGCACGACCTTCACGTAATCGAATCCCATGCACCATTCCGTCACCCACAAACCAATGATGAGTCGCTGGATCAACATCAGTGATCGGGTTCGGTCCATTGCGCAAGTAACGGCCATTGAGTTCTGCCGGCAATTCGCCAATCACATGCAGATCAAAGGCGGTCACCTCTTCAGAAATCGGGGCGTAATTGCCCGAGAGATAACGATTGTGGGCGACAGCATCAGATAACGAAGTCATAGACAGTGTCTAGTTTATTCGCTTGATATCGTCAAGTAACTTGTCCAGAAAAACACAAAGCCCCACCGTAGTGGGGCTTTTGGTGGGCATGACGGGACTCGAACCCGGGACCTCTACCATGTCAAGGTAGCGCTCTAACCAACTGAGCTACACGCCCAAAA
>LFFB01000057.1 GCA_001510335.1 Actinobacteria bacterium casp-actino2
CTCGGTTTCGGGTATCACCGCAGATGTTTTGACGAGTCGCAACGCATCTGTGCACGAAGTAATTGCTCAACATGAATTCGTAGTGTCAGCTGAGTCATTCTTCCAATCATCGCCGCAAGCTGCACAAGCATTAGTCGATGCCACTAAGCGCGCGCTTGTCGAAAGTTCAACGTGGGGTGCTGGTGCTGTAGTTGACGCCTATTGCGGAGTCGGTCTCTTTGCGGCCACAGTCTTCCCACACGATCGTCATGTGATTGCGATTGAAGCAAACCCTTCGGCATGTGCAGATGCGCGAATCAACCTTGCCGAATGTGATGTTGAAGTTGTGCAGTCGCCGGTTGAAGAGTGGGTGCCTCAGTCGGCCGTAGTTGTCGTCGCCGACCCAGCCCGCGACGGGCTTCGGGCTGGCGGTATTGATGTTTTGACGGCGACAAACGCACAAGTGATTGTTTTAATTTCGTGCGACCCGGCATCGCTTGGTCGAGATGCGCGTCTGTTGATCGCCAAGGGTTATCGATTGGATTACAGCGAGGTTCTTGATCTGTTTCCCCATACGCACCATGTTGAAGTTGTGAGTCGCTTCGTTCGAGATGAAAGTATGGAAGTCGTATGAAGCCCCTGTTATCTGCCGAAGTTGCTGCAGCAATTGCTGATGGTCGTCCGGTCGTTGCGATGGAGTCGACGATCTACTCGCATCTCGGGTTGCCTTCGCCGGCAAACCGCGAAGCTCTTGATCGTTGTAGCGCAGCCATTCGCGGCAGAGGTTGCATTCCTGCGGTCACCGCAATTCTCGACGGCGTCGTGCGACTCGGTCTGACTGAATTAGAACACGAACGCATTCTTGGTCGCGCTCGCAAAGTTGCTGAACGAGATATTGCAGTAGCAGTTGCTCAGAAATGGGATTTCGGCGCAACGACTGTTTCGGCGGCGGTTTCGATTGCAGCAGCCGGGGGAGTCAGTGTGTTCGCAACTGGGGGCATTGGTGGTGTGCATCGTGGTGCCGAAATCACCGGAGATATTTCGGCCGACCTTGATGCGATTGCGTCCTATCCCGTCGTCACAGTTTCGGCAGGAGCAAAAGCATTTCTTGATTTGCCACGAACTCTTGAGTATTTCGAAACTATTGGTGTGCCAGTTCTTGGTTGGAAACATGAATGGTTTCCAGCATTTTATACGCGTTCTTCGGGTTTGAAAGTTCCACATCAAGTGCAGGCAGCTTCTGAAGTTGCGGACATTTTGCTGCACCGCTCACGGGCGAATACGGGCGTTCTGTTAACCGTGCCGATTCCGGTTGAAGCCGAACTTGATGCAGCGCAACTCGATTCTGTGTTGGCGCAAGCGTTACTTGATTGCGAATCTGCCGGAATACGCGGAGCGGCAGTGACGCCATTTGTGCTTGGTCGAATTGGCCAAGCCACCGAAGGACGAAGTGTTCCGGCAAATCTTGCGCTGGCCGAAAATAACGCCCGAGTTGCAGCCGAAGTCGCTGTCGCCATCGCGGGTCGCTAGATCTTTTGCACGGTTCGTTCGATGCGTTGCAGAAATTTCTCGCGTTGCGCGATCGTTGACGAATCAATGTTGAACAATCGAAGCCAAGTTGTGCGACAACGTCGATGACAAATAGCGCGCAACGAGCGCGTCACAATTTTGCTTCCGTTGTCTCGAACAATCAGCGAAGCCAAACGTGGTCCACCGAATGTTGTGATGCCGATCAGTCTTCGCACATTGGTGAGTCCGGGCTGCAACTTCAGTGTTTGCGGGTCAACCGAAAACGCGATTCCCGGCAACATGGTTCGGTCAATCCAACCTTTCAATATCGCCGGCATCGAACTCCACCACGTCGGGTACACGAAGACAATCGTTGAGCATTCTTGAATGAGTCGAGTGTGTTCAATCACCATGGGGTCAATCGCTGGTGTTGAGGTTGGGTACGCCGCCAATTCGGCTTGGGTCATGGTCGGTGAATGACCGATGGCATAGAGGTCGATGACCGAAACAGAGTGGTCTCGGTTGGCGAGGGTGGCGGACACTTTGTCCACGATTGCATGGCTGAACGAGTCGGGATTGGGGTGGGCGAGGACGACAAGAACCTTCATGGTTGGGCCTCCCAGGTGCAGGGGATGTTTCCCTGAAACGAGCAGTCAATGGTGCACCCCCTGGGATTCGAACCCAGAACCAATGGATTAAGAGTCCACTGCTCTGCCATTGAGCTAGAGGTGCGCAACGCGAAGAAGCAGTGTAGATGACCAACGGCTACGGTCGAGGAATCTGACCGATCTTTGGACTGGCTAACCAGCGACTTCGTATATTTTGGGTGAACGAGGGGTCTCGAACCCCCGGCCTTCAGTACCACAAACTGACGCTCTAACCAACTGAGCTACGCCCACCATGTGACCCATCCATTCTGCCATATCGAACACGGAATCGCACCGTTCATTCGCCCGAATCTCTCTTGTTACGCCCTGTCCATTTTTGGTGTTAGGGTTGGTGCAACCGTAAAAGGGGTGTTTAACCGTGACTTCCACGGAATCTGCAGTTACCAATGCTTACAGCCTTAGCAGGAGAGCGAAGGAAATCACTCGACGTGAGATCGCGCTGTACGCACAGCGAACTCAAGGCTCGCAAAAAGTAACTGAGCGAGCCCGAGTTGTCATGCCGCTCGGTGTGCCGTCAAGTTTTCAGGCCTACGACCCGCATCCGATTGTCGTTAAAGCCGCGCGTGGTGCCTCGATGTGGGATGTTGACAACAACGAATACGTTGACTACGACATGGGCTTTGGTGCGCTCTTCAGCGGCCATATCAATCCCGTTGTGCGACGCGCCGTTGATGAGCAACTCGACAACGGCACATTGTTTGTGACGCCATGTGAACTCAATACCGATGTCGCCGAACTATTGGGCGAACGCTATGGGTTGCCGATGTGGCGCTTCACTAACTCGGGAACCGAAGCAACGATGGACGCCATTCGTGTCGCGCGTGGTGCAACGGGTCGCGACAAGATTGTCAAGGTTGAAGGCGGCTATCACGGCCACCACGATGAAGTGATGATCTCCATGAAGCCGTCACTCGATGTCGCTGGCCCGGCCGATCAACCGAACTCTGTGCCAGCAACTGCTGGTGTAACGCGTGCTGTCCTTGGCGACACCATTGTGATTCCGTATAACGATGCCGAAGCACTTGAACGAGTGTTGCGTAATGAAGATGTTGCTTGTTTCATTGTTGAACCAGTAATGGAAAACATCGGTATTTGTTTGCCTGATGACGGTTATCTGCAAGCAGTTCGCGAAATCACTTCTCGTTACGGAACATTGTTGATTTTTGATGAAGTGAAGACTGGAATTACTGCCGGTTGGGGTGGGGCCACGGGTGCGCTTGGCGTCACGCCAGACCTGGTTGCTCTCGCTAAATCAATCGGTGGTGGTTTGCCGCTTGGCGCCTTTGGTGGCAAGCGCGAATACATGGATCAAATCACCATGGGTCGCGTGTTGCACTTGGGTACATACAATGGAAACCCGTTATGTATGGCCGCAGCAAAAGCAGTGTTGTCAGAGGTCTGTACTCCTCATGCAACAACTGCAGCTATTGGTCGAAACAAGATGTTGGTTGATGCCTGCACCGACATCATTGAAGACGCTGGTCTGCCAGCGCACACCGTGCAGTTTGGTGCGAAAGGTTGCGTCACTTGGATGCCCGAGCCGATTCGCAACTACCGCGATTACAAGAAGACCGATCTAGATATTGCATTCGCTCAATGGATTCATGGAATCAATCGCGGCATCTTGTTGCCGCCAGGCCTCGATGAGCAGTGGTTGATCTCAATCATGCATACCGAGGAGGAAGCATTGCGATACGCCAATGTTTTCGGTGATTTTGTTGCTGAACTAACTCAATGAGTTCTCTTGTTCAGCCTTTGCCGTCCAAGGGCAAGATGATTCGCCGTTCGTTGTTACGTCATTGCCCACGTTGTGGAAACCATCGCGCGTGGTTTACGAACTGGTTTAAACAAAGTGATCATTGCATCGGTTGTGGAATCAAGCGGACGCGCGACACCAATGGGCATGAGCTTGGGTCAATCACGATTGCGTCAGTCGTGAATATCACTCTCATCGTGATTGCAATGGGCGTTGCGATTGCTCTCACCGCACCAGATGTACCCGTGCTCACCCTGTACATCGTGCTGGCTTCGGCGGCACTCATTTTTCCGATATTGACATGGCCAATGACCCACACTGTGTGGATGGCCATTGACCTGATCGTGCGTCCGATGAGTTCGGGCGAAGCCGCTGACGCCCAAGCCTGGCTCGAAAACCAGTCGTAATCAAACTTTCTTGGGGTTCGGGCACCCCCTCTGAGCAGGTCAAACACCTGTTCGTATTGACAATGCTTGACCGAACACTCGTTCGTAGTTACGCTCTTGTTATTCGTTGTACACGGGTGCCCGCACAACTACTGTGCAACACCCATTTCGTACGGTCCAAGTTATGGCAAACAAACCAACACCCACAGCAACCAACAACTCAACAGCGAAAGGCAATGCAATGAGCAACGATCGTGAAAAAGCCCTTGAAATGGCTCTAGCCCAAATCGACAAGCAGTATGGCAAAGGCTCCATCATGCGGATGGGCGACAAGACCGGCATGGCTATCGAAGCTATCCCGACTGGTGCTTTGGCGCTCGACGTCGCACTCGGAATTGGCGGATTGCCCCGTGGTCGCGTGGTCGAGATCTACGGTCCCGAATCATCGGGTAAGTCAACCCTCGCCATGCATGTTGTGGCCGAGGCTCAGCGCAATGGCGGCATCTGTGCCTACATTGACGCCGAACACGCGATGGATCCGGTGTACGCACGAGCCATCGGAGTCGACATCGATCAGTTGTTGATCTCGCAGCCCGACACTGGTGAACAGGCTCTCGAAATCGCCGACATGTTGATCCGTTCGGGCGCACTTGACGTGGTCGTCATTGACTCCGTTGCCGCATTGACGCCAAAGGCCGAAATTGAAGGCGATATGGGCGACAGCCATATGGGTCTGCAGGCCCGTTTGATGAGCCAGGCGTTGCGTAAGTTGACCGCCAACCTCAACAAGTCGAACACCATCGCGATTTTCATTAACCAGCTGCGTGAAAAGATTGGCGTGATGTTCGGTTCACCCGAAACCACACCTGGTGGACGTGCACTCAAGTTCTACTCGTCGGTGCGTCTTGACATTCGTCGTATTGAGTCGATCAAAGACGGCGCCGAAGTTGTCGGTAACCGCACCCGCGTCAAAGTGGTCAAGAACAAAGTGTCGCCGCCATTCCGCCAGGCCGAATTCGACATCATGTACGGCAAGGGCATTAGCCGCGAAGGTTCAGTACTCGACATGGCCGTCGACCTCAACATCATCAAGAAGTCCGGTGCTTGGTTCACCTATGACGGCGAGCAAATGGGTCAGGGTCGTGAGAACGCCAAGAACTTCCTCATGGAGAACACCGAGATCATGGTCGAGGTCGCCGAAAAGGTGCGTATCGCTGCCGGTCTAGGCGATGCACCAGAAGTTGAGTTCACGGCGGCCGATGAAGAGCCGATCAATCTCGATTGAGACCGGTTTGATCAGTATCTGACCATTGGGCATTGAGTCCTCGGCTGATATCCTCGGATTCGCCTTCCGAGATAGCTCAGCTGGCAGAGCAGCTGACTGTTAATCAGCGGGTCGCAGGTTCGAGCCCTGCTCTCGGAGCATATAACGCAGGGTCCGCCAGAGGCGGGCCCTGCGCCTTTTGGGGCGGTAGCTCAGTTGGTTAGAGCAGGGGACTCATAATCCCTTGGTCGCGGGTTCAAGTCCTGCCCGCCCCACCAATGTCACCTCGTTGACGTCGCCCCGATGTGGAAGAGTGGCGGTATGACCACGCACATCATTGCGCTTGTTGCTCACGACCATAAGAAAGACCTGCTCATTGAATGGGCGAAGAACAATAAAGAGGTGTTGGGCCGGCACTCATTGGTGGCTACCGGTACGACTGGGCGAATGTTGAACGAACTTGTGGGGTTGAACGTGCGTTGCTTAAAGAGTGGCCCGCTCGGTGGCGATCAACAGCTCGGTGCAATGATCTGCGAGCTGCAAGTTGACATATTGATCTTCTTTTGGGACCCACTTGAGCCCCAGCCGCATGATCCAGATGTTCGTGCACTCTTGCGAATAGCGGTGGTCTACGACATTCCAACGGCCAGCAATTTGTCAACCGCCGATTGTCTGATGTCGTCGCCGCTATTTGCTGACTAGTTCTGTACTGGGCTAAACAAAAGTTTTGTTTACGGCTCGACAACAATCCAGCCGCGTCGTTGCAACTCGGCAGCCAAAACCGAATCGGGTAAATCACGAACTGTTTTCTCGGCACTGGTGGTGCGTGGGGCAGGTTTGATTGACCGTGCGACGACAACTTCGGGTGGAACATCAATTGTCAACTCGGCTTCGGCCTCAAGTTGTGCAATGAAGTCTTCGGCTTCTTGTCGAGTGAATTTGCCGCCGGCTTGACGTTGGTTGAATTGCATTGGCCCACGGGCATCACGGAAATCGGTATGCCCGGCCGCCTTAAGAAGCTCAAGTAATTGCTTCATTTGCGAATGTGATGCTGGGGGACCAGCAGGTTGACCAAATGCCATGTCTTATTCTCGCCTACGGGTGTGGCGCAATGTGGTCATTGCCGATTGTTTGATTACCTGATCAGATCAGACTCCGAAGATGGCCTTGCGGGCCTCGGCGCCACGGTCAATATCTATGACGTCGGCGTATTCGCCAGTTTGTACATTGTCGCCAGTACCTTCGATGGCGTCGACAAACTCGTCAACATCATGTGGTTCGCCGCCAATTAACCAAACCACTGATTCGCCGTCGTGATCGGCGGGGTCGCGTGGCAACACGCCTTCGACTTCATATTGATCAACTGTGATGTCATCTGATTGATCGGTGACCGGTGCGACGACCGCCATTTCTACGATTGTTTCGGGGTCAAGATCTCGCAAGATGTCGATGAGTTCGGCAACATTCATAGTGTCAGTATTTCACGCTCAACTGAAACAGTCGGGTAACTACCGCAAACTTCATGATTCAGACATCCATGAGGGAGCGATCTCAAGCAAGAACAAACTAACTTCACTGCACTTTTCCAGCACGCCGCAAAATACCGAGTCATCGTTGGTGTAGACATCGGCGAGCGAGACACTGAGGCGCGCCACGATCGACAGGCGATGTTCGGGGGCATCAATGACTGATGCAGTGGAGTCAATGGCAGAAACCTCAAGTGGTAGTTCGGTTCCGCCAACGCCAGCAAGATCAGTTGCGAGAACCAAAAGGTCGGGTCGACTGCTGAGCGGGGGAAGGGTCCACGTAAACAACAGAGGAAATTCAAAACCCTGCGGGGGTTCGTCAGTTGGTTCTTCGAGTTTGCTCATTTCATCTTCAAAGCCCAAGAGGGCGCGTGGGTCGACTTCGAGTGAAAGATGCAAGTCAATGGGTCCGTCGCAGGCTTCTTCAGGGTGCAGGTCAACTTCCCATAATTGGCGTAGCGAATAGGTCTCGACGAAGTGCCGCTCATCGTGAACATGGAAACCATGGTCAATGGCGTGACTCTTCATGTCGGAGACAAACCCAGCAACATCAATGAAAGCCATAACCCGTCCTTTGAAACTGAGTTCAGGATAATGGGCAATCGGCACACTACCCTCGTTGTTATGGACCCCAATCAGGTGCTCGCGTTATTGCATAAGGTCGCCGATGCAATTGGCGTCGAGTTGCGAAACATCACTCATTGGGGTCCCTCGGGTCGGCGCGATGGTCAATATGCCGCCGACCTCGTGGTTGACCAGATTGCGCTTGATCTCTTGCGTGAGGCGGGTGTCGGCATTGTGTCAGAAGAGAGCGGCGTCGAGAATCTTGATCGCGATGTGGTCGTGATTGTCGATCCGTTAGACGGCTCAACAAACGCGAGTCGTGGAGTCCCGCACTACGCCACGTCGCTGTGTGCAGTTGACGCTTCTGGCCCGCTCGTCGCTCTGGTTGTTGATCAGGCTGTTGGCACGCGATGGTGGGCATTGCGCGGTCTGGGAGCGTTCAGAGACGGCGTAGCGATGACCCGTCAACCAATGACCGAGTGGTCATCGGCATTAGTTGCGGTGTCGGGTCGTCCACCCGTTGACGCGGGTTGGGCCCAGTTCAGATCATTGGGGGCATCAGCCATAGATATCTGTTACGTGGCTGACTCAACGGTTGATGCTTTCATCGACATGAGCCCGAGTGCACATGGGGTGTGGGATTACGCGGCTGCGTATCTGATCTGCCAAGAAATTGGCGTGCGTATTGAAGATGCGCAGGGCCGCGAATTGATTGTTCTTGATCATGCGGCACGTCGAACCCCGCTCGCGGCACCAACTGGAATTTTCGATCAGGCGTTTTCGGCGCGACTCAAATTGCCGTTGTAAACCCGTGACGAAGTCTGGTCAGACGGCGTCGGCCGAGCGTTGGCCTTCGTGCCACACGCGCGAGACGCTGGGATGACGCAACTTGCCGAGCGCCCGAGCTTCAATCTGGCGAACGCGTTCACGAGTGATGCCAAGCTTCTCGCCAATTTCTGAAAGTGTCATCGGATGATCGTCGATACCGAAGCGAGCACGCAACACTTCTTCTTCACGTTCTTCGAGGCGACGAAGCTGTTCAATCAAACCCCGCTTTTCAAGAGCGGCGGCGGCGGACTCAAATGGTGAGATTGCACCTTCATCAGCAATGAGGTCACCAAGTTCTGAATCGCCGTCGTTGTCAAGGGGGGTGGACAATGAGACCAATGGGCGACGGTGCTGATGAACAAGCGCAATGCGCTCGGCACTCACGCCTGACAACTCAGCGATCTCTTCAACTGTTGGTTGACGATCAAGTTCGGCGGCCAGTTTCTCGGTGCTCTGATCAATGAGGGAATAGACCTCGCGCACATGCGATGGGACACGAATGGTTCGCGACGAGTCGGCTAGGGCCCGACCAATCGACTGGCGAATCCACCATGTGGCATACGTCGAGAATTTGAAACCCTTTTCGTGGTCAAAGCCCTCGACTGCGCGCATCAGGCCAAGGTTGCCTTCTTGAATGAGGTCTAAGAGTCCGAGTCCGGCACCTTCATAGCGGCGGGCCACACTGACGACTAAACGCAGGTTGCACTGGATGAACTGGGCTCTGGCGTCATCGCCGGCGTGAAGCGTACGCATGAGTTCGGTGCGCTCGCGACCCTTGGGAGCGGGATCAAAATCAAGGAGTTCTTGGGCGAAACGTGAGGCCAAAATGAGGGCAGCGAGACGACGTTCATCATCAGCGTTGAGCAACGGGTAGGTCCCGATGTCATCTAGATATTGTCGAAGGAGTTCGCTTTCAGCGTCACCAGGGCGGGTTGCCACGAGAAAAACCGTAATAGCGCGAAGCGCGTACATCGTGGATACTCGCTGTTTCTCGTTTTGATCGGCTGGGTGGACGGTATGATTTGGACTTCTATTAGGGCGCTTAGCTCAGTTGGTTAGAGCTCCTCGCTTACACCGAGGCGGTCGGGGGTTCGAGTCCCTCAGCGCCCACTACTCAAGTCATTCTTCCACGATCGTTTGTACTGACGACCGATATTGACTGGCGTTGCCAACACTTGGATGTTCAAGTCCGGTCGGGCCCGCTGCAAAAGCTTGCAAAACATTCGTGGTTACCCCACGAACAAATGTTGACACTCTTTCATCGCCCCATTCAGCGATGTCGAGAGCATTGATCCAGCCGATGGTTCCTGTTGCAAAGACTCCCGCACCGCTATCGGCGGAGTAGTAGGTCATCGCATGGTTATAACGCGAGTTGTTATAGATCACGGGAGAGCTTGCAAGCACTTCAAGATTTTCGGGTTCATGATTTGGGGGACCGAGTCCGTCGGCCTCAATCGCCACAAGCTTTCTCATACTTCGGCCATTGGAGAGGTCAACATCAGTGAAAACCCAGTTGTCAGTATTGACAAGTTTCATTGATGCAGTGATTCCAGTAGCAAAATACTGAACACCGATGAGAGCTGATTCGGGTTGGTTGAGCGGGGCATTTCGCCATTGCACCGTGGCCTGTTGAGGGTCCTCGGCAGTCATCGGGTCGGAATCGGCGGTGCGGTAGTTGACGAGTTGTCGATACGGCACGCTTTCGCTGTTGGGTTCAAGGCGAATGTGGCGATACACCGCGTTAGCGCCGAAGAAAGCAAGATTGATCCCGGTATCACGAGCGCGCTCAAGGGTTGCCCGCATTGGAGTTGAGTAGTACTCATCGTGACCCGTTGTGAGGAGTGCCGTGCGATTGAGTAAGACGGGATGAAGCGAACCGTCGCCATCAAGTGCGCTCGTGTGAAGATCGATATCAGTGACGTACGCGGTGTCAATACCCAACTCCTCAATCAAACTGATGAGGGGTAATTCGTGGGTTAAGAAATCTGCCGAGCCCCAGTGATACGCCGAGGCGTATGGTCGATCAAATGAGACCACCAGCGATCGATCAAAACGACTTCCTGATCCAAAGTTTTCGTACAGACTGCGTCCACCCCAAGGGTTATATGCCTGCCAGGTGGTGACTGCCGAGACGACAACGAGTGATGCTACGCAGTCATCACGGCGGACTGTCAAAGGTATGTAGTGCGCCCCACCCTCGGATGAATTCAGTTTTAGGAGATATGAGCCGGGCGGCCAGTTGTCGTCAATCGTGAATGAGGTTGATGGTGCCCACTGAGCCGTATGCATGCGCGTTTCACGGTCAAATGATGGTTCCGCAAACTGCCACGGTTGGTCAAAAGTTTCGGAGGTCCATATCAGGCGCGCCTGCAGTCCACCGTAGTAACCCATCCGGTATGCCTCAAGATGCCACTGTGGTGACCCAGTTTTGATGTAAACGTTGACCACCTGCCCTGACTGAGCGCTGGTGGTGTCGGCATACCCTTCAATAAATCCCGTCATATTCAGTCGCTTCGTGGGTGCGATGTCTAAGTCGATGTGCCAACTGTCGGTGCCGGCCTGGGCATTTTCAATCGCTAACCACCCTGGCCGTGAGTACGGAATAAGCGGAGCAATTGAAGTGCTTGTCGGCAGTTCTGTGCCACCTGGATTCGTTGACTGGGTCGATGTTGCAAGGGAATCAGATGTTTCGGAACTTGTGGTTGGTTGCTCGTCACTCGTTGATTTTGAGCAGGCTGCAACGAATGATGAAGCACCGAGGGCCAGAAAGAGTCGACGTGAAATATCCGATCGGGGAAACATTACTGAACTAAGGGCCTTTCCAAAGTTGTAAGGGACTCACGTAACGATCGCAGTCACTTGGCACGGCAACGGATGAAGAGTTCTGGCGAGCCGAAACATAACCCGCACACACAATTTCCATCATCCAACGTCCAAACGCGACATCCATAAAAGGAGTCGCATGTGTTGACAAGTCATCAGTGAAAGCCTGCAATTGACCCATGTAGCCGAATTGTTGAATGAAAGGAATTGGAGCGGTGGTAGCGGGCAAAGAAACCTCTTCGCCGTTGTGCTCAAGAATCAAATTGGGCATCAACTCGGCTCGAACGACGCCCTGATCGGATGCGACCTGAAAGTTCCACTCCGGAGTTTCAGAACCCTGCCACGATGAAACCACAGTCGCAGTAAGGCCGTTAGCAAAAGTGAGTTCAAGGTCGGCATGAGTGTCGGTAGTTTCGCCCTCGAGTTGTGCGGAAACGGTGACCACCTCGCCAGCACCAATTGCGCGACCGACGAGAACTGCAACTGCAATCGGATGTACACCAAGATCAAAGAGTGCACCGCCGCCCCATTCGGCAGTTGTGAAGTCGCCCCAAGCGGGGAGTGACTGCACTGTGCGAAGTGACATATGCGTGATTGGACCAATGGTGACCGCTCGTTTGATGAACGCATGAACGATTGGCGCGTATGCCAAATTTTCGGCATACAAAATCTTTTGGCCGTTTTGTTGTGCTTCTGCAAATAGTCGATCGGCCTCGTTGAGCGTGTAGGCAAGCGGTTTTTCAATGACAACGGCTGCGCCGCGCAGTAGAGAAAAAATCGCCTGATCAAAGTGCTGGGCCGGTGGAGTAGCGACAACGACAATATCGGCGCCGCTTGGAAGTTGGGCATACTCAACGGACTTTGCATTCAACTGCTCGGCGCGCTCGGCGCTCTTCTCTGGGGTTCGCGATGCCACTGCGATGACGGGTAATCCTAAAAACTGTGCAGCCATAGCGTGAGCGCCAGAAATCATTCCCGCTCCACACAGAGCGATTGACTTGGCTGCAGTCACAAAGGTTTCCCCGTCTTACTTGCCGTTGAGAGCAGCGACAACTGGGGCGAATGAATCCACATCGTCAGCACCAACGATCACATAAGAAAAGCCCCATCGTTCGCGACGTTCGAGTAGGTCCTCAATCAGTTTGCTCGTTGGGCCAACAAGTGCGAAAGGAGTTTGTTCAACCATCTGTTGTTCAACGCCGAGCATCGATGCGATTCCTGAGACTGCTTGCTTGGCGTCGTCAGTAATGTTCACCAAGAAAGCCCGCACATTCATCTCAATATCGTTGAAGCGAGCGCCCGCCGCCTCGCGGACAATGGCAACTTTCTCGTCAACAACTTCAGCAGTCATGGTACTGAAAGTGTGTTGCCCGACAACTCCCGCGGACATGGTGGCGTTGATGCCAACGATGTCGGCTTCGCGAGCAGCGATCGACAAGACGCGCTTGCCGCCTCCGCCGATCAAGATTGGGGGACACGGTGCTTGGACTGGCTTGGGGGTGCCGTTGTAATTGGTGATCGTGTAGTGGTCGCCCGAGAAAGAAAACGCTCCTTCGGCCATGGCGCCTTTAATGACCTTGAGTCCTTCAACGAAACGATCAATACGAACCTTGGCCGAGTCGTAAGGGATGCCCATCTGTTCGTAGTCGCTGATCATCCAACCCGCTCCGATACCAATCTCGAGGCGCCCGTCAGACAGGACGTCCATCGTGGCCAATTCTTTGGCGAGAACGGCGGGGTGTTTGTAGTCGTTATCCCACACCAAAGCGCCAATGCGGAGATCAGTCGTGACATTGGCTGCGGTCATGAGGGCTGGAACGGGAGCTAACTGATCATCGAAATGGTCGGGCATGGTGAGACTTGAATAGCCATTGGCCTCGCATCGTTGAGCCAACCCAACCCAAAGATCACGGGTGTTGGCTTGAGACGCCTGAACACCAAAACGAAAGGGGCGGGGGGAAGAGGTCAACATAGATGAAACGGTAGTGGGTCGGGGGTGACACTGCTC
>LFFB01000058.1 GCA_001510335.1 Actinobacteria bacterium casp-actino2
GGATAAACGAACTTCTGAGATCGTGGCTTTTGTTGTTGGGTCAACTCATCAGTCTCAATCGGTTGCTCGCGCTCCTCTATATATGCAGTAAAACGTCGCGTCAATACCTCCTCCATGGCGGCATAGTCATCGTTACCGGGCACCTCTTTCACCTTGAAACGACGGTACTCTCGCTTGGCTGGCAGGCCATCTTCAAGCACCACCATTGAACCGACATAATCAGTGCCTTGCAAATGCGCCATGTCATAACACTCAATACGCAACGGTGCCTCGGGGAGTCCCAAGAGATCTTGTAGTTCAGTCAATGCCCGACTCCGAGCATTGTGATCCGCCGACCGCTTCATTCGATGGCGAACAAATTCTTCACTAGCGTTCCGAGTCACCAACTCGTGTAGTTCTCGTTTGTCTCCACGTTGTGGGATACGAATTTCAACTTTAGAACCTCGTTGGAAACTCAACCATTCTTCATATGTCGCTATGGCTATCGGCAAATCAGGAACTAAGACCATCTTCGGAACGCCTAGAACTGGCTCATCGCCGTACAACGACTCAATGATTCGATCAATCAAACCTGATTGAGATAAGTCTTCAACTTTGTCAAGGATGAAGCCCTTGCGCCCAACAACACGACCCTTGCGAACATAAAAGATTTGAATCGCTGCCTCAAGCTCGTCTTGAGCAACGCCAATCAGATCTATGTCTTCACTCTTTTCGCCGACTATCTGTTGCTTCTCAATCGCCTTTGCGACGGACTGCAACCGATCGCGAAGCCGAGCTGCTTTTTCATATTCAAGGGCTGCAGCAGCCTTATTCATATCATTTTGTAATTTTGCAACGACTACATCAGTGTCACCATCAAGAAAGTCACAAAACTCTTTCACCAGTCCTGAATAAGCATCGGCCGATACTTCACCGACGCAGGGTCCACTGCACTTTTCAATATGAAACAGCAAACATGGGCGACCCAATTTGTTGTGCTGATTGAATTTTCCTGGACTGCACGTCCTAATCGGAAAGGTGCGCAACAACAGATCAAGAGTGTCACGAATCGCGTATGCATGCGGATACGGACCAAAATATCGAGTCCCTTTGCGTGTGCGCCCTCGCATCACCACTGCGCGAGGCCATTGCTCATCTGTAGTCACGGCCAAAAACGGATAACTCTTGTCATCGCGTAATCGAACGTTGAACCGCGGATGATGTTGTTTAATCAGACTGAACTCAAGAATGAGAGCCTCGACCTCATTGCGTACGGTCATCCATTCAACAGTCTCCGCGGTGGAGACCATTTGGGCTGTACGCGGATGCAACTGCGAAGGATCCTGAAAATAGTTTGATAAACGCTGGCGCAAGTTTGATGCTTTGCCAACGTAAATGACCCGACCGTGGACATCTTTAAACTGGTATGAACCGGGTAGTTCTGGAATCGTTCCAGCTGGTGGTCGAGCAACCATGACAGAGGGAGTCGTTAGACCCGACCAAGACCCAACATGGGCTTCAAGTAATGACCCGTGTAACTGCCCTTGGTCTGAGCGACTACTTCAGGCGGCCCTGCAGCAACGATAAGACCACCACCACTTCCGCCCTCAGGACCCAAATCGATGATCCAATCGGCAGTCTTAATGACATCAAGGCTGTGTTCAATGACCAAAACCGTATTTCCCTGATCAACGAGACGAGACAGAACCGTAAGAAGGCGACGAACATCTTCAAAATGCAAACCTGTCGTTGGCTCATCCAACAAGTAGATCGTATGACCCGTACTGCGTTTAGCTAACTCAGAGGCCAATTTGACACGTTGAGCCTCACCACCAGACAGCGTTGGCGCCGACTGACCCAGTCGAACATAACCAAGACCCACATCAACCAAGGTCTGCATATGACGAGCGATGACCGGTTGATTGGAAAAGAAGTCAACTGCTTCGGCAACTGGCATGTTTAAAACGTCAGCGATGGTCTTGCCCTTGAAGGTGATCTCAAGAGTGTCGCGGTTGTAGCGAGCTCCTTTGCAAACTTCGCACGGCACATACACATCGGGCAGAAAGTGCATTTCAATCTTGATCGTTCCGTCCCCAGAACAGGCTTCACAACGTCCGCCCTGAACGTTGAACGAGAATCGTCCCGGCATGTAACCACGTACTTTTGCTTCTGCTGTCGTGGCGAACAACTTTCGAATGTTGTCAAACACACCCGTGTAGGTGGCGGGATTGGATCGAGGTGTACGACCAATTGGTGACTGGTCCATGTCAATCACTTTGTCAAGATGTTCGACACCGTTGACGCGCTTGTGTTTTCCTGGCGCATCTTTTGACTTATAGATCCTTTGCATCAACACTGGTAGCAAGATGTCGCGAATCAATGTGCTCTTTCCGCTCCCGGAAACTCCAGTGACCGCGACAAAACAGCCAAGTGGAATTTTCACAGTGACATCTTGCAGATTGTGTTCTTTCGCTCCAACTACTTCAAGCCACTGAGATTTAGGTTGACGCCTCGACTCCGGAACAGGTATCGAACGCTTACCTGATAAGTACTGACCAGTGACCGATTCTTTAACTTTCAGAATTCCTTTAACCGGTCCGCTGTAGACAACCTCACCGCCGTGCTCGCCCGCGCCAGGTCCTATGTCAACGATCCAGTCACTTTCTCGAATGGTTTCCTCATCGTGTTCAACCACAAGTACCGAATTACCTAAATCTCGTAGACGCAACAAAGTTTCAATCAGCCGACGATTGTCCCGCTGATGAAGACCGATTGATGGTTCGTCAAGAACATAAAGCGTGCCAACCAAACCAGAACCAATCTGACTGGCTAGGCGGATACGTTGCGCCTCTCCTCCAGCAAGGGTTCCTGCAGTGCGTGACAGACTCAGATAGTCGAGACCCACATCAAGCAGGAAGCCCAGCCGAGCATTAATCTCCTTGACGACTCTTTCAGCGATTGTGCGATCACGATCAGACAAAGTGAGCTCACCCAAGAACTTTGCGGAGTCACCAATGGACATTTCACAAACTCCTGAAATGTGCTTTCCATTAATCGTGATCGCTAATGTCGCGGGCTTTAAACGTGCCCCATCACACGCCAGACACGGAACAAGTCGCATGTAGCCCTCATACTGTTCGCGGCTCCAGTCACTTTCGGCCTGCTCGTGTCGACGCTTGATCCACGGGATCACACCTTCAAAGGTGGTGTTGAACTGGCGGGCCTTGCCATAGCGATTCTTAAACTTAACAACGACATTTCCTGGTAGACCATGAAGAACGATCTTCTGGGACTTTACTGACAGTTTGTTCCACGGCTTATTGAGATCAATCTTGTGATCTTCGGCGATTGATTCAAGAATTCGTAGGAAAAACCCGGTCGTCGCACTTTTCCACGGAGCAATCGCTCCAGCACTCAAGGCTAGATCTCCATCTGGAATGACCAGTTCGGGATCGACTTCAAAGGTTGTTCCGAGACCATCGCAGGTAACACACGCGCCATATGGTGAGTTGAACGAAAAGTTCTTTGGCTCCGGCTTTTCAAACGATTCACCACATTTAGCACACGCTAAAAACTGACTAAAGGTCAAGATCTCATCAGATTCAGTCACCAAAATCTGAGCAACGCCTTCACCGAACTTGAGAGCCGTTTCCATACTGTCGGACAGTCGACGACGATTATCGCCCTTGGCTACTAAACGGTCGATCACTATTTCAATGGTGTGCTGATCATAACGACCAAGTTTTTGATCGGTCTTCAAAAACTCTGTGATGTCAACGATCTCGCCATCAATTCGCGCCCGTACAAAACCCTGGCCAGCGAAATCATTCAACAGTGCTTCGTACTCGCCTTTTCTACCTTTGACAACGGGCGCCAAAACCATGAAACGAGTTCCATCTTCAAGGGTTAGTACTCGATCAACGATCTCCTCTGGCGTCTGCAGTGCCAACTTCGTTCCATCATTTGGACAATGTTGAACGCCGATACGGGCATACAACAAACGCAAATAGTCATAGACCTCGGTCATGGTCCCAACTGTTGACCTCGGGTTGCTACTCGCCGACTTTTGATCGATTGAAATAGCCGGAGATAAGCCCTCGATGAAGTCAACATCCGGTGGATCCTTTTGACCCAAAAATTGACGGGCATAAGCACTCAAGGATTCGACATAACGACGTTGCCCTTCGGCATAAATGGTGTCGAAGGCTAACGAAGATTTACCTGATCCAGATAGGCCCGTGAAAACGACCATCTTGTCTCGGGGAATATCAATACTGATGTTCTTGAGATTGTGCTGGCGGGCGCCACGAACGATAAGACGATCAGACATGAGCGAAGGCTAGTGAATCAAAAGCAGTCACGACTTAACCTGCATCTTTTATTTGCCGACGTAGATCGTTGATTTCGTCACGCAAACGCGCTGCATATTCAAACTTGAGGTCCGCTGCAGCTTCCTGCATCTCTTGTTCCAAAGTGATGATCAGTCGCGAGATTTCTTGTTGTGGCAATGTACGCAACTCACTTTGTACTTTTTCTCGTTCCTTCTGACGACGACGATCTTTGCCTGGCACGGGAGCAGAATCATCTCCACCAATATGCAACAGAGCCAAAATATCGCTGACTGCCTTACGAATTGTTTGCGGGTTAATACCGTGCTCAAGGTTGTAAGCAACCTGCAACTGACGTCGTCGGTTTGTTTCCGATATTGCTTTCTCCATTGATGGAGTCACGCGATCTGCATACATCACAACTTGACCATCTACATTTCGGGCGGCTCTTCCGATCATCTGAATCAGCGATGTCTCACTTCGGAGAAAGCCCTCTTTGTCGGCGTCAAGAATGGCCACCAGGCTCACTTCCGGCAAGTCCAAACCTTCACGCAAAAGGTTGATGCCGACTAAGACGTCGAACTCACCAAGACGTAACGCTCGCAGAATTTCGATACGTTGAATCGTGTCAATATTTGAATGCAGATAACGCACCCTCATTCCTTGTTCAAGTAAGTATTCAGTGAGATCTTCGGCCATCTTCTTCGTCAAGGTTGTAACCAAAACTCGGTCGCCCATCGTCACTCGCGTATTCACTTGATCCATCAAGTCATCAATCTGACCCTTGGTTGGTTTGATGATGACCTCAGGATCGACTAAACCAGTTGGCCGGACAATTTGTTCGACAACCTGATTGGAAATACCCAGCTCGTACGGACTGGGGGTCGCCGACAAGAAGATGCACTGATTGACCCGTTCAATAACTTCTTCGAAATGTAACGGCCGATTGTCGCGAGCACTTGGCAATCGAAAACCGTGGTCCACCAAAATGTTCTTTCGACTGCGGTCACCGGCGAACTGACCGTGCAGTTGCGGCACAGCGACATGACTTTCGTCAATGACCAACAAGAAGTCTTTAGGGAAATAATCAAGCAATGTAAAGGGTGGCTCTCCAGGCTGCCGACCATCAATATGCATTGAATAGTTCTCAATGCCGTTGCAGTAGCCGACTTCTTGCATCATTTCTAAGTCGTATTGAGTGCGCATACGCAAACGCTGTGCTTCCAGTAGTTTTCCTTCGGCTTCAAAGAAAGCCAAACGTTCTTGCAATTCACTTTCAATCCCAACAACTGCGCGACGCATACGTTCGTCGCCAGCCACATAGTGGGTTGCCGGAAAAACGAGCGTTCTATTCAACTCTCGCAGTGTCTCACCCGTTAGTGGATCAATCATGGTTAAGCGTTCGACCGTATCTCCAAACATTTCAACCCGCAGGACTGACTCTTCATAGGCGGGGTGAATTTCTATCGTGTCACCACGAACACGAAATTTCCCACGTCCGAGACTCATGTCATTACGGTCGTATTGTAAATCAACGAGACGTCGCAGAATACTGCGCATGTCGTAATCAACATTGGTGTGCAGTTCAAGCAGTTGACCCCGATACTCATCGGGATCGCCCATACCGTAAATACAAGAAACTGAGGCAACAACAATCGTGTCTCGACGAGTCAGAAGCGCCGCAGTAGCCGAATGACGCAATCGATCAATGTCATCGTTGATTGATGAGTCTTTTTCAATGAAAGTATCGGACGAGGCGATGTACGCCTCGGGTTGGTAATAG
Organism: Actinobacteria bacterium casp-actino2; assembly: GCA_001510335.1. Lineage (GTDB taxonomy): Bacteria > Actinomycetota > Acidimicrobiia > Acidimicrobiales > Ilumatobacteraceae > Casp-actino8. The sequence goes on from LFFB01000058.1 coordinate 6,091, forward strand.
TCGTAATAACTTACGAAGTACTCAACTCGATTATCAGGGAAGAATTCCATCATCTCTTGAGCCAGTTGAGCAGCAAGACTCTTATTGGGTGCGAGGATCAACGTCGGCCGCTGCGTCTTTTCAATAGTCCAAGCAACCGTTGCGCTTTTACCCGAACCGGTGATTCCCAAAAGCGTTTGAAAACGCAGACCTGAATCAATTCCGTTCGAAAGTTCAGCAATCGCTTTTGGTTGATCACCGGCGGGCGAATAGTCGGAAACAACGCGAAAAGTAAGGTCTTCTAAATCATTCATGATGGATCATGATTTTGTATCAGGTGTTTTCGGCCCAGCATTGGGAATAGGCGTCACTGGTTCGTAATCAGGCGGAAGTTGCGGAAGAGATTTCAGCCACTCCCACAACTTTTCAATTTGTGGTTCTAGTGCGGCCAGATCACCAGCGTTGTCAAGGACAAAGTCAGCAGTCTCGAGTCGTTGCTCTCGGGTCGCCTGACGGCCGATACGGGCACGGGCATCTGCTTCATCAAAACCACGGAATTTGGTGAGTCGCTCGACTTGAACCTCGACGGGAACGTCAACGACAATTTTGCCTTGCAATCCTTCACGCGGATTCTCCGTCAATAGTGGGATATCAAGAATGACGACGTTGTTCGTTGTGCGCTGCTCAATCATGCGGCGGTTCATTTCGAGACCTACCGCTGGATGAACAATGGCGTTCAGTACTTTCAACGCATCGGGATCAGTAAAAACGATATTGGCCACGGCTTGGCGATCAAGAGATCCATCACTAGCCAAAACTTCAGCACCAAACTTCTCGGCGAGTTTTGCCAAGACCGGTGAACCTGGTAACTGGACTTCGCGCACGATCGCATCGGCGTCAATAATCACTGCACCTTTATCTTCGAGCAAAGACGACACGGTCGACTTTCCCGAACCAATACCACCAGTTAATCCCACGAGAATCACACTGTCACGCTACGGCATACGTTGCCAGGTACTCTAACTATCCGTGGACGACCGAAGAAATGCTCGAAGTCGCAAACAGCCGTCGGCTAATCACCCGTCTATGAGGGTTGTCGTCGGCCAAGATTCAACGGGTGAACTCTCATGGCCCCTTGTCGACCGCCGACAGTCTCGGACTGATCCTCCGACTGGGTTTGAACGTCGTCAGGGCGTCGATCAAAGTCACATTGACAAATTGTCCTCGGCTAATCAAATTCTTTTGGCGTTACAAAAGATTGCCATCACCCTCCCCTCCTCGTTTGACCTAGACAAGGTTTTAGATCAGGGTGTGTCACAGGTTCAGGATCTGATTAATGCGGACATCGTGACGATTTTGATGGCTGATGCAGATTCACAGAATTTGACAATTGTGCGGGGTCGAGGATCGGCCAAGAGTCTTTCCCTCAACCTCGATCAGTTACCCGAGCATATTTATTCCGCTCTTTTGGTTAATCGATCAATTTCGGTCGACTTAACGCAGGACCAACAGGGCTTCGCAAAAGAGGCCCGGACTGGCGCGTATTGCGTGTTGCGTTCACGAGGACTCGTCGTCGGGTTGATTGCCGCTGAATGGAGGATTAAGAAAGACATTGATGAGGCTGTCCAGATTCTGACCGGAATCGCCGATGCACTCGGGGTCGCCGTCGATAATTCACGCCTCTTTCGCGATATTCGACGCAATAGTGCAAACGAAGAGAGGCTGCGCATCGCTCGAGATTTACACGACAGAACGGGCAGCACTCTGGCTTTTATTGGTATGGAACTTGATCGTTTAATACGACTTGAACATGATCAAACCACTATTGACGAACTCGGAAACATCCGCGACCACATCAGTAAAACAATCACTGAGGTTAGAGAGATGCTCTTTGATCTTCGTAGCGGACATCACGAACAGATTTCGCTTGCTGATACTGTCGAGAATTTTGCTAACCGGGTAGCGGATCGTTCAAACATCAACGTGCGTCGAGAAATTTCATTGCCTGTTATCACCGACCCGTACTGGTTGAGCGAAATTTGGGAAATGTTCAAGGAAGCAATTCTCAATGCAGAAAAGCACTCACAATGTTCAGAAATTTTGATTAAGTCGTCAGTGGTTGGCGATCTGTGGATCACCTCAGTTTCAGATAATGGAATCGGTCTACAGGCCACTCATGCTCGCGACGACTCATACGGAATAACTGGAATCATCGAGCGAGCCGAATCGATCGGAGCCAAGATCGAGATTACATCCCCTTTTCCGAACGCTGATTATGGAACCGAAATTCTCTTCTTGATACCTCTGACTCATATCCAAAATCGCGAGTTCGAGGTTACATCGTGAGAATTATGCTCGTTGACGATCATCACCTTTTAAGGCAGTCGTTGAAGAGGCAACTTGAAGATAGTGGCCATGAAGTCGTCGCCGATGTTGCTGATGGAACGAGCGCAATCAGCATCGCATTAAACAAGCAACCCGACATCATCTTGATGGATATTTCTATGGCTGGTGGCGACGGATTATCTGCATGTCGAGCCATCATGGAAGCCGACGCACGGCAACGAATCGTCATGCTGACGATGCACGTGGAAACGGATCTCATTCGAAAGTCCCTCAAAGCGGGCGCAATCGGATATCTGACCAAAGATGCCACCTTTGACGAAGTACTCAAGGCTCTCCAGATGGCTTGTGATGGCGATGTGATCATCTCTCCAGAATTCGCCCATGCGTTATTACACGAAGCCGAGGACACGAGAACACATCAAGAATCCAATCTGAGCGATCGCGAATTGGAAGTTCTTCAGCTTCTCGCCGAAGGTCAGTCAACGCCAGAAATTGCCAGCAACTTGTTCATCAGTCAAAAGACGGTGAAGAACCACCTCGCGTCGATCTACACAAAAATTGACGCCCGGGACCGCACTCATGCGATCATCCGAGCGGTCAAAATGGGAATCATCAAAATTGAGCCGTAAGCCCGAATGATCAGGCCTCTAGGGTTGTTTTAGTGGCTTCAGCAGCAGCAGCCGCTTCAGCAGCTCCTCGACCACCTTCGCCGTAGTACTCAGCCCAAGTTGCTTCACGTGACGCATCATCAGCGCCGGCTGACCAGTTGCCGTGCTCGTCAACTTCGAAGTGCTTGCGGTATTCCTCGGCGAGTTCTCCACCTTCAGCAGCTTGCTTGATACTGAGGCTGATGCGACGACGAGCAAGATCAAGATCGATGATCTTGACCCACAACTCTTCGCCGGGGGTGACAACTTGCTCGGGAGCCTCGACGTGCTGGGTGCTCATTTCTGAGATGTGCACCAAACCTTCAATACCTTCGCCGACTTGAACGAATCCACCGAACGGAACCAACTTGGTAACACGGCCGTACACAAGCTGCCCGACTTCGTGACCAGATGCAAATACTTCCCACGGATCTTTTTCGGTCTGCTTACGTGACAAACTGATCCTCTCACGTTCGTAATCAATGTCAAGGACCTTGACGGTGACCTTGTTGCCAACGGCAACAACTGAACCTGGGTGATCAACATGGTTCCATGACAATTCGCTGACGTGGATGAGTCCATCCATGCCGCCGAGATCGACGAATGCACCGAACGCAACAACACTCGACACGACACCTTCACGGATGTCGTCAACCTTGAGGTTGGTCAAGAAGCCATCGCGTGCCTCTTTCTGAGTCTCTTCAAGGAAAGCACGGCGAGACAAAACGACATTGTTGCGATTTTTATCAAGTTCGATGATCTTTGTTTGCAAAACTTTGCCGACATACGGCATCAAGTCACGGACACGACGCAATTCAACGAGTGATGCGGGCAGAAAGCCTCGCAAGCCGATATCGACGATCAGACCACCCTTGACGACCTCAATGACGAGGCCTTCGACCATTTCTTCGTCTTCTTTCTTCTTCTCAATCGTTCCCCATGCTCGCTCATACTGAGCGCGCTTCTTGGAAAGAATCAAACGACCTTCTTTATCTTCTTTAGTCAGAACTAAAGCCTCAACCTGCTCACCGAGTTTGACAATCTCGCCGGGATCAACATCGTTACGAATGCTGAGTTCGCGTGATGGAATAACCCCTTCACTCTTGTAGCCAATATCAAGAAGGACTTCGTCCTTGTCGATCTTTACAACGATTCCGAAAACGGCTTGACCCTCTTCGACTTCAACCATGGTGCCTTCAATTGCATCGGCGAATGAACCAACTAGGTCGTTTTCAGTAATTTGGCGGGGAACATAATTTCCTTCAGCATCAAAAGTTCCCATTGCGGAGGAATTAGATGTGGAGGGGCTCAGAGTGTCGGACAAGGGGAATTCACTTTCATATGAACGACGAACCCATAAAATGAGCCGCCGTTGTTGGACAGGGACATGTTCTGCCGAAAGCGAGAACCCTGCAAAGTTACCAGTCCAGGGGCACTATTCCCCCATTTCTTCTCGTTTTACGGCGGTGTCAGAGCTTGATTGCCTGCACCAAAAATTCAGGCGACTCAACAGTCGGATCAGCCAACTTGTACGCCCCCGGCTCGACCGACGAAATTGAGATGACCTCGAAACCGCTCAAAGACACTAAAAGTCGCAATTCTCGAGGCGTGTAGCAACCCGTCCACAAGTCAACTGACCGGGTTTCACCGCGGTTGTTCTTGACCTCGGTCATCTCGTGCGACACGCCCGATTGGGCATTAAAATGAGCATCTAGGTGGTATTTCACTGCGAAATAAGCATTAAAGGCCGACAATGCAAGTTGGCCACCTTGCCTCAAACAAGTAGCCATTCCCCGGATCACCAACTCATCGTCACCTTGAGCCGTCATCAGCCCAAAAGCCCCTTGACATAGACAAATCACCGCATCGAAATCACGTAGGTGCGACGCCTCCCCCAATTGGCGGGCGTCTAGACGTTCAAAAGTTGAACCCAAAACCGCATCCTCTTGGGCGATGGCGATGAAGTCATAGCTGATATCAATTCCATGAACAATCACTCCTCGGCGCGCCAATTCATGGGCATGGCGCCCCGGTCCGCAGCCCACATCTAAAACCCGTTGGCCTGGTTTGAGATTCAAATGCTGAACTAAGAAGTCAACTTCTTGAACAGTCCCCTTGGTAAACGAGTAGCGCAAATAGGCTCGGCCCATATGACTGGCCATCGGCTCAAACCAATGATCAGCCATCACACACAACCGCTAGAGAGCACCAGCAATTACGACTTGGCCTCGGCCCAAGTCGCTCCCCACGCTGAGTTAACTGCTAGCGGAACATCAAGCGCAGTGGCGTTGTGCATGATGCCAAGCACCAACTTTTCAACTTGATCTCTTTCAACGTGAGGAACTTCAACAATCACTTCATCGTGCACCTGCAACACCAAGCGACTCCCCAACTTCGCTTCACTTAATGCAGCGTCTATCCGAATCAAGGCGATTTTGAAAATGTCAGCAGCCAAGCCCTGGATGGCCGCGTTCATTGCTTGTCGCTCACCCGCTTGGCGGATTCTGAAATTCGAATTCTCGAGTTCAGGAATACGTCGACGGCGGCCAAACAGAGTTTCGGTGTAGCCGCGAGTTTTTGCTTCAGCAACGGTGCGATCCATATACGCCTGAACATTCGGGAATGCGGCGAAGTAAGCGTTCAGAATCTCGGCAGCTTCATCAGTTCGGATTCCAAGTCGTTGTCCAAGCCCGAACGCTTCCATACCGTAGGCCAAACCGTAGGACACCATCTTGGCTTTTGAGCGCTGCTCGTAACTGACATCAGTTTGGGCGATTCCGAAAACTCGCGCTGCCGTTGCGCTGTGTACATCTTGACCGCTCGTAAATGCCTCTATGAGACCGGGGTCATTGGCTAAGTGGGCAATGCAACGCAGCTCAATCTGGTTGTAGTCGGCCACCATCAATTCACTTCCTGGAGCAGCAACGAATGCAGTTCGAAAAACTCGTCCCTCTTCGGTACGTGTGGGGATGTTGTGCAAGTTCGGTTGATCGCTTGACAATCTGCCCGTGCGAGCGACCGTCTGATTGAAAGTTGCATGAATTCGACCGTCGGATGCAACTTCAGCTAGCAAGCCTTCGCCGTAGGTTCCGCGCAGTTTTTCCATTTCGCGATAGCGCATCAGGGGATCAATAAACTCGGGCCATTCATCTCGCAGTTTTTCCAGTGTTGCGGCGTCCGTCGAATAACCAGTTTTGGTTTTCTTAGGTGGCGTGAGACCTTTTTCTTCAAACAGAATTTTTCCGAGTTGAGCCGTTGAATTCGGATTGAACGAGTACCCAGCAAGCGCTTGGATCTTCTCGGACAACTCACGTGCTTCATTAGTTAAACGAACGGCGATCGACTTCAATTGTTCTCTGTCAACGGCAATTCCCAAAAACTCCATTCGAGCGAGGACACGAACCAGAGGATTCTCCATGTCGTCATACAGTGCACGCATTCCTTGAGCATCAAGTGCCCGCAGTAACTCTTCGCTCACATGATGCGTCGCCAAAGCATTCCGACCGCTTCGTTGGGCATCATCAACGCCAGTGGCATCGAGATCAAGTTGACCCGAGTTCGCGGCCCTATCATCGGGAAAACTGACGCTGGAATACTTGTTGACCAAATCGGCAAGAGAGTAGCGATTCTGTGCCGGATCAATGAGATAGGCAGCGATCGCTGTATCAAGCACTAGACCCTGTAAATCAATGCCCAAACCCAACAAACTACGCATGATGGGCTTCGCATCGTGGGCTCTAAATGAACAATTCTGTAGCGCCTTTCTAACACCGTCGTCACTCAGTAATTTCGCCGACACCCACATCGTTGCTGACTGATCAACTTCTGACGTTATTCCGAGACCGACAAGTTCAGATCGCCCTGGTTCGCCAATCCACTCAGCAGCAATATTGAAGAGACGGTCAGAAGTTAACACCGATGCAACAGCCGCTGAAGATTCAGCAGTCGTCACTTCGGCATGCAACACCTGAGATTCGTCAATGCTTTCAGCACCGACCAGTGACTCAATTTCGGTGCCATATCCCAAGATTTTGAGCACCTCTTTAAAACGATTGTGCATTGACTTAAATTCCAAGAAGTCAAAGAGTCGTGCCACTTCACGGGCGTTCG
>LFFB01000059.1 GCA_001510335.1 Actinobacteria bacterium casp-actino2
CCAGTGGTCTGATCTTGCAATGCGCCACCGTTGGCGGCTGAGGAGTCAAGCGAAACTTCTTGGGCAATTGCAGCAAAATCTTCGCCGGCACCGAGTCGGACGCTCACCGTGTCGATCTCATCTTTGGTCTCTACCAAAATTGCACGGAGACAAACTGCGCCAGATCGGGCGCCATTTTCGTTATACAGCGGTTCGAGGTCATCGGCGCTCATAACGAATTCTCGGTTGGCGACACCTTGTGCTGCACCGGCCAAAACATAGAAATCTTGAACGACTTGCGGTGCATCTGTAAAGCCAGGTTCAGCTTGCAACGCTTCAAGCGCAACACTGCGATCTTCATCAGTGATTTCAACGCCGGCATTCTTGAGCGCAGCAACGATGGCTTGAGTTGAAATCCAGTTCTGCACAATGGCCTGAGCCAAAGCAATATCAAGATTTCCGCTCGTCAAGAAGGCCTCGGGAACTGCAGTGGCATAACCAACGAGCAGATCATCGAATTCGCTATTTGATAATGACTCATCGTTGAAACGTACGGCGTCTTTGGTGACCGATGAACACGCTGTCACGGCGGTCATGGTCGTGAGGGCGAGAACAGAAAGAGCGATGAGTCGGCGAGAAGTAAGCACGATCATCAAAACTACCCTGCCGACTCGGCAGGGAAGAGTTCGCGCAAGAAATTGACGAGGAAAGATGCCGGTTCTTGGCCTCGCGGAATGGTGACGACGAGTTGTCGGACGGCTTCTTTGTGAAGAGCTTCGCGTGACAGGCGACGCAAGCGCGCCGTTTCGCTGACTTTCAGATCAATGGGTCCGAGGCGGGCTTGGTGTGTCGCAATATTGAGTTCATTGAGACCGAGGCGATGACATTCGGCGCGCAGTAAGCCGACCGACAGCAATGTGTCAGCCGGAGTTGGCACTGGGCCGTAACGGTCAACCCACTCATTGCGAATATCGTCAACTTCTTCGGGGGTCGTCACCAAGGCCAGACGTCGGTAAGCCTCGAGGCGCAGTTCTTCCTTGGTGACGTAATCCTTCGGTAAGAACGCGTCGGTCGGAACATCGATACGAATTTCTGAAGGTTCGCGAACAGGTTCGCCTTTCATTTCGCCGACTGCCTCGGTGACCATCTGGCAGTACAGGTCGTAGCCGACTGCAGCGATATGTCCGCTTTGTGATTCGCCAAGTAAGTTGCCCGCTCCACGAATTTCAAGGTCGCGCATCGCAATCTTGAAACCACTTCCGAGTTCGGTTGATTCACCAATGGTGCGCAGTCTTTCGTACGCATCTTCGGTTAAGACTTTGTCTTTGGGATGAAATAGGTAGGCGTAGGCGCGTTGGCCACTACGGCCAACTCGGCCGCGAAGTTGGTGCATCTGTCCAAGGCCTAACAAGTCGGCACGTTCAACGACCAAGGTGTTGACCGTAGGCATATCAATTCCGCTCTCGATGATGGTCGTGCACACGAGTACATCGAAATTGCCTTCCCAAAAGTCAACGACAACTTGCTCAAGAGTGCCTTCATCCAGCTGGCCGTGGGCGATTGCGATCCGGGCTTCAGGGACGAGTTCACGAAGTCGTTCAGCGCATTCTTCAATTGATTGCACCCGGTTATGGACCCAGAAAACTTGACCCTCGCGCAAAAGCTCGCGACGAATTGATTCAACGGCGACTCGTTCGTCGTATTCGCCAACGAATGTAAGAATCGGCTGGCGGTCAGCTGGGGGAGTTTGCAACAAACTCAAATCGCGAATGCCAACAAGGCTCATCTCTAACGTTCGAGGTATTGGCGTTGCGGTCAACGTGAGAACATCAACATCGGCTTTGAGATGTTTCATTGCCTCTTTGTGATGTACTCCGAAGCGTTGTTCTTCGTCGACAATCAATAGTCCAAGATTTTTGAACTTGACGTTGTTTGACAACAGGCGGTGCGTGCCGATCACACAGTCAATATCGCTAGATTCAAGTCCCTTGATGACTTTGGTGGCTTCGGCGTTGGTGAGAAAGCGCGACAAGACTTCAACGCGAATGGGATAGCCGGCGAACCGATCAGAGAAAGTGTTGCCATGTTGTGAAGCAAGCAGTGTTGTTGGCACTAGAACCGCAACTTGCATGCCATCTTGAATGGCTTTGAACGCGGCACGAACCGCGATTTCAGTTTTACCGAAGCCCACATCACCACAAACCAAGCGATCCATCGGGAACGGTCGTTCCATATCGGACTTGATGTCGTCAATCGCCTTTTTCTGATCGGGAGTTTCAACGTAAGGAAATGAATCTTCCATTTCAAATTGCCATGGCGTGTCAATGCTGAATGCATGTCCTTGAGCACTCACACGCTTTTGATATAGCACCACCAGTTCTTGGGCGATTTCGCGGACTGCACTGCGAACCTTCGATTTTGATTTTGCAAAATCACTTCCACCTAAACGATGAAGCATCGGTGTTTCGCCACCCACGTAATGACGAACTGTGTCGATTTGATCAGATGGCACATACAACTTGTCGCCACCCTTGTACGCAAGCAACAAGTAATCGCGTTCAATTCCGCCGACCGTACGTTTGACCATGCCTTCGTACTTGGCGACACCATGAATGTAATGAACGACGTAGTCGCCCGCTTTGAGATCTTCGAAGACTGTTCCGCCTTCACGTTTTTTTGGTCGAGGTTGACGATGCGACCGGCGACGACCCGTGATGTCAGATTCGGTGATGACAGCAAACTTGGCCGACGGAATGCTGAATCCGCGGTGCAACGACGTCACCACGATGGCCCCGCCTTTGCTGGTGAGGTTCGGAGTTTTTCCGTCAACGAGTTCATGGTAAATATCAAGTTGTAATCCGGCGTTGCTGAATATTTCGCTCAGACGTTGTGCCGAACCTTCACCATCGGCAGCAACCACGATGCGATAACCCTGTGTCAACAACGTGCGCATCCGCTCGGCGATGCCATCACCACTGCCACCCATTGCGCCCCAACCGCTTGCCTCCATGAGTGGCATGTCAGGGCCATCGGCGACGGGAATGAGATTCCATGAGCCCCGCGTTTCACTGAGTAAACGATCGGGCGGTGAATACAGGCGAGGAAAATCGCGTTCGGCATCTCGTGCCCACGATGAGGCAAGTGCTTTAGCGAGATCGGCTTCTTCGGCAAGAAGATCCGCGGCGCGATCTCGCATCCGCCGTGGCTCAATCAACAGCATCTTCGAACCGCGCGGAAGAATGTCGCTCAACAATGTGGGTGATTCAGTCAGCCAGGGAAGCCAGCTTTCCATTCCATCAAACAGTGCACCTTCACTTAAACGCTCCCAGTGTTCACGGCCCCATGGCTCGGCGCCGACCATGGCTGCTGCTCGCTCACGAACAGCGTCATTCAAAATCAATTCGCGGGCAGGGAATATTGCAACTTCTTCAAGATCGTTATCACTGCGTTGGTCGTGAACGGAGAAATTGGTGAGACGATCAACTTCGTCGCCCCACAAATCAATTCGAATTGGCGCATCGGCTGTTGAGGGAAAGACGTCAATAATTGCACCACGTCGAGCGACTTCACCACGGTGTTCGACTAACTCTTCGCGGCGATATCCGCCATTGACCAAGGTGCGCAATAGTTCATCAGGGTCAAGGGACAGTCCTTTGCGAATAATGACAGGTTGATTCGTTGCGGTGTCGGGACCGAGTTGTTGCAATAAAGCGCGCATACTGGCCACGATGATTTGTGGTGTGCGATCTTCAGATTGCAATCGCCACAAAACTTCTAGACGACGACCCATAGTTTCAACGCTGGGACTCACTCGTTCAAATGGCAATGTTTCCCAAGCGGGAAATAACATCACGTCCCCTGCGGGCATGAACGCCTTGATGTCGTCGGCAAGTTGTGTTGCCATGGTGCTCGTTGGGCAAGCCACGACGACGGGGCGACGACCCGAAAGTTGAGCGAGAGCGGCAATTGCAATGCTGCGGGCTGTTTCGGGAACGGCAACTGTGCCGTCGGGCGAACCGATGAGTGACATCAACGCTTTGTCGTCACGTAAGAGCGTTGCAAGAGACTGAAGTGCGCCAATCTGAGAAGTGATCATGCGTAGTTGCTCACAACGAGTTGTACATATTCATTGCAGCATCTACGCCGTCAGCGATGATTTTTAAGACCGCATCGGCGGCAACATTGACAGCAACATCAAGTGTTTGCCGTTCGGCGGCCGGAACTTTTGAGAGTACGTGGTTGGCGCCTTGCTCTTTGTTGCTGGGTTTGCCGACTCCGAGGCGAACTCGAATGAATTCTTGGGTTCCGACGTGTGATGTGATGCTGCGCAGACCATTATGACCTCCAAGTCCGCCGCCTTTTTTGATGCGTACAGTTCCGGGTTCAAGATCAAGTTCGTCTTGAACGACGATGAGAACATCAACCGATTTAAAGCCGTATCTACGCATTAATTTGTTGACCGCTTGGCCCGATTCATTCATGAAAGTCGTGGGGAACGCGAGAACTGCTCGCTTGCCACCAGCGAGGCGGACCTCAGCAACTAGTGCCGAGTCACGTCCTGCACGTAGTGATTCGTTGTGTCGACGCGAAAGTTCAACGACGACTTCTTCACCAACGTTGTGGCGCGAACGCGCATATTGCTTGCCAGGATTTCCGAGACCTATCACGAGAGCGTCGAAAGTGGACATGCTTGTACCCGAACGAGGGTCTTCTTTTCTAGAGCGGCCAAAGAGGCCCACGGACTATCTCAGGACTTGGACTTGTCGTCACCAGCGGCCGGGACAGCGTCTTCGGCAGCAGCGGCGGGGGTGGGGTCGGCTTCAGCCTTTGAACCAGCAATGGCGGTAACGATTGCCAATTCGGGGTTACCAAGTGCACGGGTTCCGGCAGGCAACTTGATTTCTCCCAAACGGATCACGTCGCCAGGCTGCATGTTGGTGATGTCGACGGTGATCTCGCTCGGCATGTTGGCCGGGGTGGTGACGATGTCGATGGTGTCTGACGAAGCATCGACGAGTCCGCCTTCGGCCAAAACCGCTTTAGCCTCGCCAGCCAAGACCACGGGAACTGAAATGGTGAGTTCTTCACTCATGTTGATGCGCAAGAAGTCAACGTGTGCCACGGTGCGACGAACCGGGTGTCGCTGCATTTCTTTGATCACGGCGGGGTAGATGTTTCCGTCAAGACTGATCTCCAGGATGGTGTTTGAACCAGCGGCGCCTGACAACGCGTTGCGTAGGTCCCGGCGCTCTACGACGACCGAGATTGGCTCCATGCCCTGACCGTAAATGACGGCCGGGATCTTCTCTTCACGGCGGAGGCGACGAGCAGCCGCGCTTCCGGAGTGACGGCCAGATGTTGCTACGAGGGTGGTGGACATGACAAGACCTTTCGAGCCGGACCTGATGATCCGGATGTTCACAAGCAGTTGCCAATACTAGAGGCGTACGAATCGGGTTCCCACCCGAACAAGGGCGAGAAGGCGAATTAGGCCTGGTTCTCGCCGCCGAAGATTTCGCTGACGCTGGTGTCGTCAAAGACCGCTGCGAGGGCATCGGCGATGATTTTGCCGACCGACAAAACCTTGATCTTGTCGATCTGGGCCTCGGGTCCAAGCGGCAAGGTGTTGGTGAGGACGACGCGGTCAATGCGCGAGTTGGTGAGGCGTTCAATGGCTGGTCCTGACAAAACGCCGTGGGTGGCCATGGCCCAGACCTCGGTGGCGCCCTTTTCGAGCAACAAATGAGCGGCTGAAACGATGGTTCCGCCAGTGTCAATCATGTCGTCGGTCAAAATGCACAGGCGACCCTCAACCTCGCCGATGACGTCAAGGGCCTGGGCGACATTGGCGCTGCCCTTGGGGCGACGCTTGTACACGAACGCCAAGTCGGCTCCGAGATCGGCGCCAAGGTGTTGCTGCATTCGCTCAGCAACCTTGATGCGACCAGCATCTGGTGACACGATCACGGGGTTCTTGGCGTTGGCACGGATGTATTGCTCGATGACCGGCATCGCGGTGAGGTGGTCAACGGGGCCATCAAAGAATCCCTGGATCTGACCGCTGTGAAGGTCGATGGACACCATGCGCTTGGCGCCAGCGGCTTTAAACAAGTCGGCGATGAGACGAGCGGTAATGGGTTCGCGGCCTTCGGCTTTGCGATCTTGACGGGCGTATCCGTAAAACGGGCACACCGCAGTGATGCGCTTGGCCGACGCGCGCTGAGCGGCGTCAATCATGATGAGTTGTTCCATGATCGAGTCGTTGATGGAACGGCCGTCGCAGCCGAAATGGCTTTGCATGATGAAAACGTCTGAACCGCGGACGCTTTCGCTGAAACGGGGGCGAACTTCTCCGTTGGCAAATTCAACCAAATTGTGCTCGCCGAGTTCAATTCCCAAGTAACCAGCCACTTCCTTGGCAAGAGCCGGATGCGTGCGTCCCGAGTATAAGGACATGCGCTTGGTTGTGATTTTGTCAATTTGGCTCATCGGAGGCCTCCATTACTGACTGTTATTCAAAACGTTTTTGAATCGGCGGTGTCTGAATCATAGAACGCACCAGTCGTCTGACCATCAGTGACTCGTGAGCCGGACGATAAATGTGCGAATGGGCCCACCTTGGCGTTATCGCCGATGAGCGAATCCGTTGCACTGGTGCTCTCGACGAACGAGTTCGCACCTACGACGCAATTGACCAATCGGGTGTTGGGCCCGATCTGGCTTCCGGCTCCGATGCGCGTATCGCCTTGCAACATGGTTCCGGGATACAGGGTCACGTCGCGTTCAATGTGAACGTCAACATCAATAAATGTTTGTCGAGGGTCGAACATGGTGACTCCGTTGAGGAGCCAAAAATGATTTGTGCGCGAACGAAGTTCGCGTTCGGCAAGAGCTAATTGCCAACGGTCATTGACTCCTTGAGTTTCGGGAGCATCGGCAACAACCGCGCCGACTTGGTGCCCCATGTCGGCGAGCACCGCCACCACATCGGTCAAGTAATACTCAGATTGCGCATTGTTTGGGGTGACGCGTCGTAACGCTGGTCCAAGTAAGTCGCGTCGAAATGCATAAATCGACGTGTTGATTTCTTTGATTTGGCGTTCTTCGTCTGAGGCATCACGTTGTTCAACGATTCGCAGCACTTTGCCGTCTTTGGAGCGAACGACTCGGCCGTATCCGGTGGGGTCGTCGAGTTGCGCCACGAGCACAGTCGCTGCGTGACCACTTGCCTCGTGTTGTGCCACCAAGTTGTCAATTGTTTCGCGTCGCAATAACGGGGTATCACCGGGCAATACGAGAATGCTGGACATGTCATCGTGCTCTGCTGGTCGATCGCTGGCTGCAGTTGTGGCAACGGATTGGTCAAGTGCAGTTAGTCCAACGCTCACTGCATCTCCGGTGCCGCGTTGGACTACCTGCGACGCAAATGAGACATTGGCCCAACTGGGTGAATCAGTGGTGACACGAGCCGTCACCTGATCAGCACCATGACCAACAACGATGACGGTTTGTGTGGGTTGAACGCCAGAGAGCGAATGAATGACATGCATGACCATGGGCCGACCACATATGAGATGCAAGGGTTTGGGTCGCTGCGAACGCATGCGAGTGCCTTCTCCAGCTGCAAGAACGATGGCGTATAACGACATCTCACCGTCATATCACACGCATTGCTCAGTACTTCAGACCACAGTGGCTCCGGGGAGAGGGCTCGAACCCCTATTAGCGGAATCAAAATCCGCCGTCCTACCATTGAACGACCCCGGAACGATCAGCGACCTTGTGAGCTACCAACCGTCAATAAAGTTATCTGCAATCGGTCGAATTCAGCCGACTTTGGACGTGCCGTTTGGATAGAGGTCCCGAACTCGCTAGCGTGTGAGGTCTGTCATTGGAGAGGTCCTATGGGTTCGTTAATTAAAAAGCGACGTAAGCGCATGCGTAAGAAGAAGCACAAAAAGATGCTTCGCCGTACTCGCCATCAGCGTCAACGCAAGTAATTTCTCTCATCCCGATTTGTTTGAATCACTGCCCGGTTCTGGTTTCAACGACCTGAGCATCGGGCAGTGCTTCGCGTAATCGCTGAGCCACATCGGCCGCCCCGTCGGCGATGAACCAGGTGGCACCACTGCCCGCAAGGGTAGGTATCTGACCCGTTGCTTCAATAATGCGGTCGCGCCACGTCACCAGTTTTGGTTCTACAACGAGTGCGGCTGGTTCTAGATCATTTGGTCCATCGGCTTGAAGATGGCCGAGGGCATCCCAGGCTTTGTAGACGGCTGGAGTGCTGACATGAAGTGGCGGAATAATCAGCGTAATGTTTCGATGCTCGACTGCCATCGGTTCAACAATCTCGCCAATGCCCGTCACGCGCGCTTGACCACCAACAATACAAAACGGAACATCAGCTCCGATAGCGGCACTCGCAACGATATCCGTTGCTGATGTTCGCTGTGCCCATCGGAAAATTGCGGCAGCATTAGATGAGCCTCCGCCAAGTCCGCCGCCGTGCGGAATGTTCTTGGTAACAACAACTTGCGCGACGCGATCAACGAAAGTAAGTGCGCGGGACACCAGATTGTCGGAGTCGGTAGTTATTCCTGCTGAGTATGGGCCGCGAAAATCAAGGCCACTGTGATCATCAGAGATGTGCAATTCATCGTGTAGTTCAAGCGTGGTCATGACAGCGTCAATGAGGTGGTAGCCATCATCGCGAACACCGGTGACGCGCAAACTGAGAGTGAGTTTTGCGGGGGCAAGAATTAATTGGGGAGCCGAAGTCACGGACATATGTCTAGTCGTTACGGACGGTGATTCTTTTGAATCTCGGTAGCAAGGCGGCCCCATTGCTCAACGTTTAATTCTCCGGGGCGGGCTTCGGGTGACACATCAGCATTCGCGAAATTTTCTGGTGTGGCGATTGCAGCCAATGATCGGCGCAACATTTTGCGGCGTTGTCCAAAACCCGTGCGGATGACCTTGAAAAGTTGCTGCGGAGCAATATGTGGTCCAACTGCGGGCGTTTCACGTCGCGTGATTTCGATAATGCTCGACGTGACTTTGGGTCGGGGAATGAAAACGCTCGGAGGGACATCGCCTAAAACGCGAGCTGTCGCCCAATACGCAACTTTGACGCTGATCGCTCCGTAGTCGGACGAGCCGACACTTGACGCCAAACGCAACGCGACTTCTTTTTGCACCATGACGACAAAGCGTGAAATTTGCGGGATCGCATCAAGTAGATCTGCGACCAGTGGCGTGGCGACGTTGTACGGCAGGTTGGCGACAACAACGGCTGAACTTCCAGGAGGAATGATTTCGTTCCAATCAAGTT
The DNA here is from genome assembly GCA_001510335.1 of Actinobacteria bacterium casp-actino2. Taxonomy (GTDB): domain Bacteria; phylum Actinomycetota; class Acidimicrobiia; order Acidimicrobiales; family Ilumatobacteraceae; genus Casp-actino8. The sequence goes on from LFFB01000059.1 coordinate 9,314, forward strand.
CGAGGGCATCGCCAACAACCACTGAAACATTGGGTAAGTCTTTGACAATATCGCGCAGTACTGGAGCAATGCCGTGATCAATTTCAATAGCGGTGATGCGAGCGCCAGTTTCGGCAAGTGCAAGAGTGAGCGAACCGAGCCCTGCGCCAATTTCTACGACGTGATCAGTCGCGTTGACATTGGCCATGCGCGCAATGCGTCGAACCGTATTGGGATCGGAGACAAAGTTTTGTCCAAATGCTCGTCGCGGAGCGAGACCATGAGCAGCCAGCAACTCGGTGATATCACGATGCGAGTGAGTCACAAACGATCTCAGAAACTGATTCGCACGGGGATGGGTGCATCAATCAGATCGGCGATATCTAAAAAGACATCGGTATGAATCAAAATGTTATGACCACCGGGCAAGGCCTGAATTGAGACATTGTTGCACTCGAGGCTGCGACTATTATTGAGATTGGTCACGGTAATAATGGCGCCAATGAGAGCGTGTGGCGTTGCGCACGGGCGCAAACCAAGTAGGTCGCCGCGCCAGCGAATAAATGAGGCCGTGCCTTTAACGTTTGATCCAGACGGAGGTGCGGGCACGTTCACGGTGATGATTTCGGGCGCCTGTGAACCATTGTTCTCCGGAAGAAAAGCTGGGTCGGCTGGTTCGGAGTCGTTCGGAGCAACTGAAACTGCCGTGGGAGCAATGCTCGTCGTGTTAGTGGTCGAAGATGAGTCATTGCCCGAGAGCAGTAAAGCAGGGACAGCAATCAACGTGATTGCAGCAGCAACCACAAGACGACGGCGTTCGGCAAAAGTCAACATCAGTGAATTTAGGTTATGAAGTCAGCAGGGGGAACGCAATGCAGGCGTTGTGTGTGGTGACACGGGCCATCTCGGCTGGATGAAGGTGTTTTAAATCAGCGATGTGGGTGCCGATAATTGCCACGTTGGCTGGTTGATTGGTGCGACCCCGAAGGGGGATGGGGGCGAGATAAGGGCTGTCGGTCTCAACCAAGATGCGATCAAGCGGGCACAGAGTTGCAGCTTCGGCGACATCTTGGGCGGACCTAAAGGTGACGATTCCTGAGAAACTGAGAAATGCTCCGACGTCAAGGCATCGTCGAGCCTCATCAGGTCCACCAGTAAAACAGTGAAAAATTGTTTGTGCAGGAACACCTTCGGCGCGCAAAATATCAAATGTGTCTTCCCACGCGTCTCGCGTGTGAATGATCAGCGGCAATTGATGTTGATGAGCCAATTGGATTTGCGCGGCGAAAGCGACCTTTTGTTCGTCGCGCGCGGAATGCTCGTAGTAATAATCAAGTCCCGCTTCGCCGATAGCGATGACACGGGGTGATGAGATGAGTTCAACGATGGTGTCGACTCCGTGAACCGCTTCATGTGGGTGTAAGCCGACGCTGGCCCAGACATCGTCAAACTGATGTGCACATTTAATAGCTACCCGCGATGAATCAGCATCACAGCCAACGGTGATGAATCGTGAGACTTGAGCAGCGCGCGCATTTTCAAGAACACCAATCGTGCCACCGAGATTCTTGTTACCTTCGCCGCGGTAGCGGTCTTCATCAAGATGGCAGTGAGTGTCGGTCCACATAGAATTTTCTGCAGCTTTCAGTCGAGTTTACGACGCGGGAAAAGTGGTTCGCCCTTATCGATGGTTGCGCCACCTGGATAGCCGCCCCATGTCACTGAAGTTGGCACCCGTTGATCGCTTACTCGCCCGGGCATGCCGATTCGTTCCCAAATTGTTTGCATGGTGTCAGGGATTGCTGGCGAAGCAAGAATGCACACGATCCGTAATGCTTCAAGGGCGTCGCCCATAACAGCGTCAACATCGGGTCCGGGTTCGGCCTTCCACGGCTCATTGTTTTCAAGGTGAGCATTAGTTGCACGAATGAGTTGCCATGTTGCTTCAAGTGCTCGACTGGGTTGAACATCGGCCCAGCGCGCCATGGTTTCGGCAACAGCTTCGACCGCAGCAGTTGCAAGTGGGCTGTCGGCACGGGGGGCTGGAGCGATGCCATTGCACTTCTTGCCAACAACAGTTGCGACGCGACTTAAAAGGTTGCCCAGGTTGTTCGCCAGATCAGAGTTGTAACGCCCAACGAGACCTTCGTAAGTGAAGTCTCCATCGGCACCGTAAGGAGTCTCGGCAAGGACGTAATAGCGGAAGCCATCAAGACCGATGTCATCAATGAGTTCTAGAGGATTCACGACGTTGCCAGTGGTTTTTGACATTTTTTCGCCGCCGACCAATAGCCATCCGCCAACAGCCCAACCTTTAGGGGGTTCAATGCCTGCCGACATCAACATTGCCGGCCAATAGACGCAGTGAAAACGAATGATGTCTTTGCCAATGAGGTGATAGTCAACGGGCCAATGCTTGTTGAAGTTCACATCATCGGTTCCGTAACCAATGGCGGTGATGTAGTTGGCGAGAGCATCAAACCACACGTACGTGATGTGCTTGTCATCCCAGGGAAGCGGAATGCCCCACGAGAAACTGGTCCGACTCACGCTGAAGTCAAGTAATCCTTGTTTGATGAAGCCAATGACTTCATTCATGCGGTAGTCGGGAACAATGCTGCTGGGATGATCGGCATACCACTGCAAAAGATGGTTGCTATATCGTGACAAGCGGAAGAAGTAGTTCTCTTCTTCAACATGTTCAACGGGCTTTTTGTGAATCGGGCAGTTGCCCTCAACTAAATCGTCTTCGGTGAAGTACGCCTCGCACGGCACGCAATAGAGGCCGCTGTACTTATCGAGCTCAATGTCGCCGTTGTCGTAACACGCTTGTAAAAGTTTTTGCACGCCGGCACGGTGGCGGGGTTCGGTGGTGCGAATGAAATCGTCGTTGCTGATGTTGAGTTTCTTCCACGCATCAGCAAAAAGTGGAGCAATCGAATCGGCGAATTCCTGTGGTGCCATACCTGCGGCGTCGGCGGCCTGTTGAATTTTGAGACCGTGTTCGTCGGTGCCCGTTAAGAAGTGCACCTGCTCGCCCATGAGTCGATGCCAACGCACCAAAGCATCACCAACAATGGTGGTGTAGGCATGACCGAGGTGCGGCTTGGCGTTGACGTAATAAATCGGCGTCGTGGCGTAAAAGCCTTGTGACGAATTTTCAGAGGGTGAGACCACGCCCTTGAGGCTACGACCTCACTAGCGTGCCTGGCATGTCAATTGGGGATCTAGGCAATGTTGTCGGGGTATCGAACGTGGCCGAGCCTCGTTATGAGTTTGATCGCGCGACCCAGATTTTTCGCGAACAATCACCAGATGGTTCAGTTGCGTACTCAACCAAAGTGCACCCGGGCTGGGACATTATGGGTAACGCCAACGGGGGATACCTGTTGGCTTTGGTTGGCCATGCGTTAACCGATGCAACTGGACGCCCAGACTGCATCACTGTTTCTGCTCTTTACTCAGCTCCGTGCCTATCTGGCGACGCTCGAACTCGAGCGATTCCAGCACCTGGCCCAGTGGCGTGCATTTTTTCAACGCGCTTTGTGCAAAACGGTTTGCTTGAAGAAGATGGCGAAATGTGGGATTCA
>LFFB01000060.1 GCA_001510335.1 Actinobacteria bacterium casp-actino2
GGACCATCGCCGTTGAGCCATTGGGTTGGCGCGGTGACCATTGCCAAAACATCTTCATGGCGACTCACCACATAAAACGGTGGATCAAAAGTGTCTTCTCTATGAAGCGGACACTTTTCGATTAAGTGGTGATGACCCGCTGAGGGTTCAAGATCATTGGCGTGTTCTAAATGCGAATAGGTCACGCTGTCACTTGTCCCCTACATGACGTTGACTAAATGGCGTTAGCCACAGATATGAATCTGAAAATCAGTATGGAAGAGTTCCGCCGTCAACGGGGAACAAACAACCAGTGATATTGCGGGCCGCATCGGTGGCCATCATGACAGCGACTGCAGCAACCTCTTCAACCCTGTTCGGCTTCTTGGTCGCGGCTTCAGAGCTAAATGCTGCGATGAGGTTCTCGTATGTACCGAGTCCCATCGCAATTGCTGAATCGGGACCGGTCGTGCGAACGATGTCAGTTTCGATGATGCCCGGCAAGATGGCGTTAACCGTGATGCCGAGCGTGCCCACTTCGTGAGCAGCCGACTTCACAAGACCATTCACCGCATGCTTGGTTGCGACGTAACCCGGGATACCCGGCTTACCTAACTTGCCCTCAACCGACGAAGTCACGATGATGCGACCACTTTGACGCGGGATCATGTGCTGCAACGAGCGACGCATACCCCAAAAAACGTGATTGAGGTTCCAATCGATTTCGAGATTCCACTCTTCATCGGACATCTGCGCAACCGGGGCAGTCATGTTGACTCCACCCGAGTTCAAACAGCAAATATCTAACTTTCCGAATTTTTCAATCGTGAAATCAATCAAGCCTTCAACAACTGACTGCTTTGATGAATCTCCAGCATAAAAAGCGATGTTCGGTCCGCCGCCCATTTCAGCAAGAGCAACGGCACCTTTCGCAGCGTCACGACCATTAACAACGACCGTGGCGCCCTCAGCCAAAAACGCTTCGGCCATCGCGCGACCGATACTGCGGGTTCCGCCGGTGATGCAAGCGACTTTTCCATCAAGTTTTCCCATGACAATCTCCTAAATCAGTAGGGCGAAGTTCCGCCGTCGATTGAGATCAAAGATCCCGTGATACCTGCACCTGCATCTGACGCCAACAACACGGCAACCAGAGAAACATCTTCAACTTCGTTGAGTCGCTTAATGGCAGACTCCGAAGCAAACATTTCGAGTAGACCTTCATAAGTAGTGCCCATTGCGATAGCCGCGCCTGGACCTTCAGCCATCATCACATCGGTTTCGATAGCACCTGGGCACACTGCGTTGACCGTGATGCCCAAAGTTCCGACTTCATGAGCGGCTGACTTAGTTAATCCATTGACCGCATGCTTCGAAGAAACATAGGTCGAGATTCCGGGCTTACCGACTTTTCCTTCAACTGACGAGACGTTGATGACTCGTCCAGATTGCTGAGGGATCATGTACTTAAAAGCCCGACGCATCACCCAAAAGGTGTGCCAGAAGTTCCAGACCAAAGCGTCTTCCATGGACTCATCAGTGAGATCGGCAATGGGCGCATGATTGGCTGCACCGCCAGCGTTGGCAACCAAAATGTCAATACGTCCGAAGTGCGCCACAGTGCCATCAACGACGGCCTCGCAGTCGGCCCGCTTTTTCACATCACCAGCGATGAAATGCACATTGGCGCCGGCGTTCAATTCATCAAGCGTGCGTTGAGCCTTGGCTTTATCGCGACCATTAATGACAACTTTGGCACCCTCATCGAGAAAGGCCTTCGCAATTGCAAGGCCAATTCCTCGGGTACCACCCGTTACGCAAGCGACTTTTCCATCAAGTGTTCCCATGTTGTCCCCTTAAACTGAAGAATCAGTGACATTGTGACCATAATCAATCAACCGACCAAAGAAGCAAGCGGAGAGCCCGCCATGGCGAAATCGCTGAGGCGTCTCGGGCTTTCAGGAGGTTTTGACGAGTTGGCCACGCATGGCCATCTTGATGCCCTGGATAGCCCGCTTTTGAAGTTCGTGATCCCCGGAAACGGCGTCAGTGAGTCCCATCAACACCGTCAGAAGGTACGCCTGAACCACCAAGCGGTTTTCTTTGGCGATTTCGCCTCGCTTGACGCCAAGGTCAATCATGACCGCGAAAAATCTTTCCCGCTGACGCACATGAGTTGAGAGCGCTGCGGCCATATCGGGATGGCGTCCCGAATCGACTCGGACCGCTCCGATGAACCGAGCAACTGAAGCGTCTTCCATATTCATTTCATAGGCGATATCGAGCACGGCCTCAAACTGCCCAATAAAGGTGTCGTGGCCGATAATCGCCTTGGTGAACTGCTCATAGACCTGAGATTGGGTATCTCCATGGACCGCCAGATACAAGGCCAGTTTTGAGCCGAAATAGTGATAGAGCGCCCCCGGGGTGATGCCGACCGCAGTCGCGATGTCGCGGTTCGTGGTGATTTCGTACCCATGCACCGAGAACATTTCTCGAGCAACCACCAAAATGCGGTCTCTCGTCTGGACCGAGCTGGTATCGGGTGGTCGCCCAAGTCGTTTCACGACTGGTTTCACCTTCTGCGCCGATGCCATGGACCGAGTATTGCCCACCCACACCAGATATTGACGACCGAGGTGTCCCGGGTTCAATTCACGCCCCACGGTTCTCTAACTGATCAGTAGGTCAATTACGCTCAGACCATGTCTACCGCACAGAATTCAACTCAGACAAGCGTCCCGCCCCTTGACGAATTCCTCGCAACCGCACGAAAGTGGCTGGAAGCGAATACTGAATATCGCGCCGGTGGTTCAGACGAAAAAGACCTCGTCTGGGGCGAGGGCGAATTTTCAGTCTCGGTGTTCCATTCGCTGACGTTTGAGGAAGAAAGTGCGTTACTTGAAAAGGCTAAGGCTTGGACCCAAGCCAAAGCCGAACACGGTTATCACGCCATCACTCAGCCCGTTGAATACGGCGGCCTTGCGTACCCCCGTGAATACGCTCGAGCGTACTCAAAACTCGAATCACTATTTGTTACCCCGACTGGTCACGAAACGCATAGCGTTACTGTGGGACTCATTGCGCCAACGATCAATATTTACGGAACACCCGAACAGAAAGAACAATTCGTTAGTCGCTTTATGGCAACACGCGAACTCGCGTGCCAGATGTTCTCAGAGCCTGGTGCTGGCAGCGACTTGGCTGGTCTCGCCTGTCGCGCCGAACGTGACGGTGATGAATGGGTCATCAATGGACAAAAGGTTTGGTCGTCGGGTGCACAGTTCTCTGAGTGGGGTGAACTCATTGCTCGTAGCGATGTTGATGTCGTCAAGCACAAGGGCATGACCGCGTTCATCATTCCGATGGATCTGCCGGGTATTGAAATTCGTCCCATTAAGCAGATGAGTGGCGGATCGTCGTTCAACGAAGTTTTCTTCAATGATGTACGCGTCCCTGACTCAATGCGGCTTGGTCCGGTAGGCGAAGGCTGGAAGGTTGCGCTCACCACTCTTGGTTTTGAACGTGACCACTCTGGTGATGGTGGTGGCGGCGGGTCACGCGTCGGTGGTTCGTGGCGCCAGATCATCGCTACGGCTCGAGCCATGGGCGTGACCAGCGATCCGGTGATGCGCCAAGAGCTCGCCAAGGCGTACACGCATTTCCGCGTTGAAGGATTCGTAAACCGTCGAGCATCTGATATCAGGCGCGCTGGCCAGCCGGCTGGCCCCGAAGGATCATTGGGCAAGCTCATGTGGACCGAAGGTATGACCTATGTCAGCGACGTGATGTCGAAAATTCTTGGTGCAACCTTGATTGCCGACACCGGCGAATGGGGTACATTTGCTTGGGGCGAGCATGTTCTTGGTGCTCCTGGTTACCGCATTGCTGGTGGATCAGACGAAACTCAGCGCAACATCATTGGCGAACGAGTTCTTGGTCTTCCCGGCGAACCACGAGTTGACAAAGATATGTCTTGGAAGGACACGCGCCGGTAACGAGGTACGGTCGTAGTTTTACGAATGGTCGTTTTAACAAGTTTCAGTCATAACAATCAACAACTACAACAGGGGGCAACATCATGGACCTAGGTCTCAAGGGTAAAAAAGTATTAGTCACTGGCTCAACCAAGGGCCTCGGTCGCGCCATTGCTGAGACAATGCTCGCCGAAGGTGCATCGGTTGCGATTTGTGCACGTAACGCCGAAGAGGTTGCGGCCGCAGTTGCCGACATGTCAAAGCTCGGAAAAGTTGTTGGCGCATCTGCAGATGCGGCTGATCCCGAAGCACTTCGCGCTTGGGTTGCATCGTCAGCCGAACAGCTCGGTGGCATTGATGTGTACGTTCACAACACGTCAGGTAAGCCTGCTCGCAAGCTTGAAGCCTGGATCAACAACTTCAACGTCGACCTCATGTCACTCGTCCACGGAGTTGACGCAGCTAAAGAAGCTCTCGCCAACGGTGGCGGATCGGTCATCAGTATCGGAACCACCGCAACGAGCGAGCACTTCGCCAGCGGATCAGGAAGCTACAGCGCGATGAAGTCGGCGGTTGTTAACTGGACACTTGGTCAGGCTCAGGTTCTTGGCGCACAAGGTATTCGTTGCAACGTTGTGTCACCTGGACCGATCATGGTTCAAGGTGGCGACTGGGACATGATCAAGAATGCGATGCCTCCATTCTTCGAGGCCACCGAAAAGAATCACCCAAGTGGCCACATGGGCGAACCAAGCGATGTTGCTAATGCAGTTGCATTCCTCGCAAGTTCGGCTGCTCGTCACATCAATGGTGTCAACATCACCGTTGATGGTGGCTTCTTGAAGCGCATCGATTTCTGATCCGCGATTTGCGAATCAGAAATCGAACCTGGGCAGAATCATGAGCAATACACCAGGACGTCGAATTGACGTCACGCTCGTTGCTGGCGGAAAATATCACGACATTGATTTCGCGCGTCGTGAACTATTGACGTTGCTCGGTGAACACGAAGAGTTTCGTGTTCGCGTGCAACCCGATTATGAAGACACCGCTGGCATTGAGAAATCTTCAATTTTGGTGTCATACACGTGCGATGTTCGACCGAGCGAGAAAGCCCAAACCGACATTCGTTCATGGGTCGAAAACGGTGGACGTTGGGTTGCACTTCACGGAACTAATGCCGCTCTCACGTTGGGCGGACCCAACGGCGTTGATGCTCCGCGTTGCTTCCCGTCGTGGGCCGATACGTTGGGCAGTCAGTTTGTTGCCCACCCACCCATTCAGCCTTACACCGTGCAAGTGAGCGACCCCAATCACTGGCTCGTCGCTGGCATCGAATCATTCGACACCGATGACGAGTTGTACTTGAGCGAATACGCCAATCGCGATGCTCTTCATGGTTTGTTACACACCACCTGGCAAGGTGACGCCAAAGGTTTCGTTGAAGCCGACTGGACAAATTGCGACCCCACTCATCTCGTGATGTACTTACGTGATTTAGGTCAGGGTTCAATTCTCTACAACACACTCGGACACTGCCGTGGTCACTACGACATGGCACCAGTACTTGATTACTACCCACGCATCGAACGCTGTTCATGGGAAAAGCCCGCGTACTACGAGCTGTTGCGTCGTTCGTTGCGTTGGGCCCGCGGACTCAACGAGTAACACACACATATTTCATACAAGATCTTTCACACAGACATCGATTCACAGAAACAGGTAGCTATGGATTTTTCATCAGCAAAACAGTTTGATCTCCATCGTCGCATGGTGCGTATTCGTTTATTCGAAGAAGCAGCCGGTCGACTCGCCGAAGCAAACAAGTTGCCCGGCTTCTTACACCTCTACGTCGGTGAAGAAGCAGTGGCATCTGGCGTGTGTGGAGCACTCAACGATGATGACCACATCACCTCAACGCACCGCGGTCACGGTCACCTCGTGGCCAAGGGCGGCGACTTCAATCGCATGATGGCCGAACTCATGGGCAAGTCCACCGGATATTGCAAGGGCAAGGGTGGCTCGATGCACATCAGCGACACCTCACTTGGCATGCTCGGAGCAAACGGCATCGTGGGTGCAGGTTCACCGATCGCTGTCGGTGCCGCATTCGCTAACAAGTACCGCGGCAGGGGCCAAGTGGCTGTTGCCTTCTTCGGTGATGGTTCAACCAACATCGGTGCATTCCACGAAGCGGCCAACATGGCCTGTGCTTTGCACCTGCCGATTGTGTTTGCTTGTGAGAACAACGAATACGGCGAATTCACGCCGCGTGACAAGACCATGGCCATTACCGACGTTGTCGACCGTGCCGCTGGTTATGGAATGCCCGGAGTCATCGTTGACGGCATGGATGTCATCGCCGTGCACGAGGCTGCGGTTGAAGCAGTTGAGCGCGCTCGTCAAGGTGGCGGACCTTCAATGATCGAAGCCAAGACCTATCGCTTCTATAACCACCACGGTGTTCAGAACCTCGGTTTGAAGTATCGCTCTGACGAAGAGGTAGCCGTCTGGAAACTGCGTGACCCAATCTTTACATTCGAAGATCGCATGATTGAAAACGGTGTCGCAACTCGCGCCAACTTTGACGACATCTGGGCCGAACTGCGCGCCGACATTGATAACGCAATTCAATTTGCTGAAGACAGCCCCTACCCCACTCCCGACCAGATCACGGTCAACGTGTACACGAGCATGACTGGAGCAAACTGATGAGTGACGAACGCAAACTCACATACGCACAGGCTTTCAATGAAGCCGTTTCGCAAATGATGGAAGCCGACCCCGACGTATTTTGCGCGGGTGAAGACATCGGTGCATTTGGTGGAGTCTTTGGAACCTTCGCTGGCCTACAAGCCAAGTTTGGCGAGAAGCGGGTTGTTGACACGCCCATCAGCGAACAAGCCATTGTTGGTCTTGGCGTTGGTGCTTCCGTTACTGGATTGCGCCCCATCGTTGACTTGATGTTCATGGACTTCATCTGTGTGGCCTTCGACCAGATCGTCAACCAGGCCGCCAAGTTGAAGTACATGTTCGGCGGAGACGCAACCTTGCCGATGACCATCACCACTGCTGGTGGTGGCGGATTGTCAGCAGCTGCCCAACACAGTCAGTCGCTCGAAGCATTGTTATGCCACATTCCTGGCCTCAAAGTTGTCATGCCATCAAACCCATACGACATGAAAGGACTCATGATCTCTTGCATCAAAGAGAACAACCCAACAGTCATGATCAAGCACAAGCGCTTGCTCGGTATGAGTGCACCAGTTCCGACCGAGGCGTACGGGATTCCTTTGGGCAAGGGCAACATCATTCGCCCCGGCAAAGACGTCACGATCGTTGCTTATGCGCGCATGGCTAACGAAGCGATCAGCGCCGCCAAAGAACTCGCTGAAGAAGGTATCGATTGCGAGATCATCGACCCGCGTACTTTGCAGCCACTTGACACCGATCTGATCATTGACTCAGCAAAGAAGACCAACCGCGTTGTTGTCGCTCAAGAAGCAGTTCGCTTTGGTGGACTTGGTGCCGAGATTGCATCACAGATTCAAGAGTTGGCTTTTGATTATCTTGATGCTCCGGTCTCGCGTATCGGTGCTCCGTTCTCACCCGTGCCATTTAGCCCGGCGCTTGAATCACAGTACATCCCCGATGCCAAGAGCATTGCCAAAGGCGTCCGTGACGTCATGGCACGTCGCTAGATAACTCAAAAGTTAAGCACTCCATGAGCACCGTCGGAATTATTGTCAACCCCAATGCGGGTAAAGACATCCGTCGTTTGGTGACCCCAGCAACGCATATCTCCGATGGTACGAAGGTCGGAATCGTTCGACGCGCCATCGTTGCAGCATTTGAATCTGGGGCAACCAAAGTGTTGCTCATGCCCGACCGTCACCGGCTGTCAGAAAAAGCCGCTGAAGGAATTGCGGGAGACATTGTTCTTGTCGATGAACCATTAAGTGGCACTCGCTTCGACACCATCGCAGCGGCCCGTAGGTTTTGGAAAGAGCAAGTCGGTGCAGTGATTGCCCTTGGCGGAGACGGCACGTCACGAGACGTGGCAATTGGTTGGCCCGATGCCCCGCTCATTGCGATTTCTACTGGCACCAACAATGTGTATCCGTCAGCGATTGATGGAACATCTGCTGGGGCTGCTGCAGCATTTGTGGCAACCGGTGTCGTCAATATGTCAGATGTTGGTCGTCGCTCAAAGCGCGTCGTTGTGCGAGTCGATGATGGCGACAAGTCGATTGACGATCTCGCACTTGTAGATCTGGCCTTTATCAATTCAATGTTCATAGGTGCTCGTGCTGTTCGCGATCCCAACACCGTGAAGGCAGTCATCGCAGCAGTGGCAACACCTGCGAGCACGGGGCTCTCGAGTATCGCCGGACGCATTCATCCCGTTGGCCGTTGGGATGCCTGTGGTGTGTTCGTTCGCCTCGGCGAAGGTGGTCGTAAAGTTCGCGTGCCACTTGCACCTGGTTCATTCATCACCATGGAAATCGCTGAGGTTCGTCCACTTGAATTAGGTGAAGAAATCACCATGATCGGCAAAACCATTCTGGCTTTTGACGGAGAGCGTGATCTGCCTGTGAGCGCTGACGGTGTTGTCACTGCTCGCGTCGAGGCAAGTGGTCCCCTACTCATTGATGTTGAGAAAACTCTCGTCATCGCCGCCCAATCACAGATGTTTGACGAACAAGCACGACACGTGACAAGCAAAGATTTATACACGTCTCCGGAGGAAAACTAAATGTCCACTGAATTCATCATGCCCAAGCTCGGACTCACCATGGAAGAGGGCACCATTCTTGAGTGGCTCGTTGAAGACGGTACCGAGATCACGCAAGGTATGGCGGTCCTTCGCATTGAGACCGACAAAGTTGAAAGCGATGTCGAATCTCCAGGTGCTGGTCGCTTCCATCGCGTGGGCAATCAAGGTGACACCTACCCGTGTGGCGCGTTAATTGGTTACTTGTTGGCTGATGGCGAAGAGCCGCCTGGCGCACAAGTCAATGCTCCTACGGCTGCTGCGACAGCAACGTCATCAGCTCCGGTCGCGTCTTCAGCACCAGCAACGTCAAGCGTTGCTACCTTGCCGCGCCGCGAGGGTCGCTTGTTTGCCTCGCCGAATGCTCGTCGCGTCGCCAAAGAACTCGGCATTGAAATCGAGACCGTTGTCGGCAGTGGCCCCGAGGGTCGCATCACTTCAGAAGACGTCGAAGAGGCCCTTAAGAATCCGAATTCACCGCGAGTGAATACTTCATCAACTCCGTCAATCGCCGTTGCCCCGATCTTGTCGTCGAACGGCAATGTGCTCGCCACTGCTGCTGCTCGTCAACTCGCCGACTTGTTGGGCGTCGATCTTTCGCTCGTCCCTTACGACGCCACCGACGGTCGTGTCACCAAAGATGGTGTTGCTGCATTTGTTCGTGCGCAACTAGCAAGTGGTCTTGCTGCAAATAAGCAGAGTCCAAGTACCGAAAAGGCAACCGTCGTTCTCACTCCTGTCAGTCAGACACCAACTTCGATCAAAAAGATGTCTGGTATGCGTGGCACGATCGCCAAGCGTATGCAGTCATCGTTGCAAGATATGGCGCAACTCACCTTGCACATGGACGCCGACCTTGACGCGGTTGTTGAAGATCGCGAGTCACGCAAATCCTCAAGTCACGCCAGCGATTCAGGAAACGGCATGCCGGGCTTCACCGATTACGTGATCGCCGCTACGGCTCGCGCTTTGAAACTGCATCCAATCGTCAACTCACAAGTCACCGCCGAAGGTATTGCCCTTCTCCCCGAGATTCACGTGAGCATGGCCGTCGCCCTTCCCGAAGGACTCATCGTGCCAGTCATCAAGAACACCACATCACTTGACTTGGCTTCACTTGCTTCTGAGACCAAGCGTTTGTCGGGCGCAGCCCGTGAAGGCAAGTTGGGTCTTGCCGAACTCGAAGGCGGAACCTTCTCGGTGAGCACTCTTGGCATGTTCGGCGTTGACGGATTTACCCCGGTCATTAACCCGCCCAATACCGCGATTCTTGGTGTCGGTCGCCTTCGTGATGATGTCGTGGTTAGCAAGAAGGGCAAAGTGTCAACCGTCAAGCGCATGACCCTCAGCCTCACCTGGGATCACCGAGTCTTTGACGGTGCCCCCGCTGCCGAGTTCTGCAAGTCGATCGTTGATCTCCTTGCCGATCCCTCAGCGTTGAACAAGTAACTTTCGCAGTTGTCTTAGCCGCGAGCGGCTTCAACGACTGGCAAGAAACGCTCGGGAACATCGAGCCAGTCTTCGGGCTTTTCAATGTCTTGCCAAAAGTTATGCTCAAGCGTTAGTTCAATGAACCCTGCTTCGCGACATGCAGTCGCATCCGCAACAAGTGCCGCCATGTTGTCGCCGTCGGCAGCACGTGGAGCAAGCGGTCCCTGAATAAAGGAACGGTAGTAAACCTCAAGCGGCTTTTGATCAGCACTCCGTTGCTCGTTCAAGCCAGCAACAATCTTTTGCACTTTGCCAATTGGCATGCCGGCAGGGTTCCATGCATCAAACCATTGAGCAGTACGCGCCATTCCATCGGCCGACCACATTCCCGACAACAATTTAGGACGTGGACTCTGCACGGGCTTCGGACTCACGAACGAACTCGGTACCGAGAAAATTGGTCCTTCGTACGACACCGGGTCTTCTTGCCAACACGCCAACAACGCCGGAATGAAATCATCCATGCGGCGACCACGCGTTTCAATCTCGGTTCCAGAAGCAGTGTGCTCTTCAGCGTTCCAACCCACACCAAGACCAACGATTAAACGGCCATTGCACATCTGATCAATCGTCGCCAAGCGTTGCGCAAGTGGCACTGGCCAGTGATTACCTGCTACCAAAATGCTGGTTCCTAAACGAACCTTCGACGTGATGCCAGCAACAAAGGCCAGAGTCTCAGTTGGCGCGAACACCGACTTGTACTGAGAAGGCGGCAGGCGATCGGTGGCGCCATATCCACGGATCGGCTTTTCTGGATACATGAAGTGATCCTGCACCCAAAGTGCCTCATACCCCATCGCTTCGGCACGACGAGCAAACTCAGCGACAATGTCGGCCCGTACATGAGGGCCAAGTTGCGGCAGACATAATCCAACGCCGGTCACGAGAGAACCCCATTCAGAAATTTTCTCATCGTATTTCCCTTCACGAAAAAGTCTCCCAGCAAATCACTTCATCAACTGGCTTGCGATTCACGCTGGCAAACTTCTTTTCGGGATACCCCATCGCGATCGCGGTTCCCAAGTACGCGTCATCAGGCAAGCCCAACTCTTCTCTAAACTTTTTTTCAGCCACATAGTGAAATGTCGTGAACGTTGTTCCGAGCCCGAGCGATCGAGCAGCCAACACCAAGTTCTGTGAAGCGGGATACACCGTTGACCAGACAAAGTTTTCGTTCGGTGCTTGCGGCGGGTACTTATTGAACCCAACCACAAAAATCCATACCGGTACATCGGCAAAGCCTTCGACCAGTCGTCGAGCACCAGCCATCATCTTGTCGCGTGATGCGTCACCGGTGGCTCCACCAGAAAAATGCGATCCGAGCATGACTTGAACTGCTGTCGCCATTCGTTCTTTACGCGCCTGATCGCGTACCACAATGAATTTCCAGTTTTGGCTATTGCCAGGGTTTGATGCGTACGTCGCAGCCTGAATGACTTTCTTAATGATGTCTTCGGGGACTTCACCAGTTTTGAGATGTCGCATCGCAATACACGTGCGCATCATTTCAATCACGTCAATTTCAGACACCGAAATCTCTCAATCAGTAGTTCGTGATGCGACCGGCATCAATGCCGTTGCGGAACAATTCATTGAGATCTTCATCAGCGGTGACCAACAAAGCATCAAGCCATCCGTGCACATACTGGGCGCCACCTTCGTTGCGTCCGAAATGCAGAACTTTCTTTGCTCCCGTCTTCACGGTGCGCTGAATCTTCAACCCAGTTGCATAGTCCTCATCACGAACAACATTCTCAAGGAACAAGATTTGCTTATTGGCAGCTTCGATGAACTCATCGGTCTTTGGTGCAGTTGAAATGAAGTCGAGATACGTCACCGATTCATCGGCTGTGGCTCCGGGGAAAACGCGAGCGACCTGATAAATCTTGTGACCTTCAATTTCGAAGCCGGCGATTGAACCGTGTGGGAAAACACTCCACACACCACCAGTCAAAACCGACTCGGGCCACTCAGAAGTTGGGCGACCCTCAAGCTTTGCCCAGTTGCCACGCGGGCCTGTCACACGTTGGTGCGGTCCGACGCGATGGAACAAAGCGTCAGGTGACATATCGGGACCGAAGGTGTTCTTATGCAGAATTGGGAGATGGTAAAAATCGACATAACCGTCGAATGAAATTTTCCAGTTTGGTCCAGCCAAAATTCGGGTTCCGAAATGATTCATGCTGGCGAAGTCACAGAACTCGAGCATCTCGTCATAACCCGCAAAAAACGCATCAAAATCAAGTTTCGAATCGGGCGACAAGGTCACCCAGATCAAACCAGCGCGTTCAGCAATCGGCAACTGCGTGAGACCGAGACACGATGTATCAAGTTGACCGAAATCGTCTTGTTTGAAAACTCCAACCAGGTCACCCTCTTGGTTGTACGTCCAGTTGTGATA